>DATAUL010000434.1:0-2114 GCA_036268255.1 Solirubrobacteraceae bacterium
GCGACGTTCTGGCGAGACTCGCCCGAGGTGCAGTCCGGGGAGCTCAGGACCGAGGACATCCAGACGGAGGTGTTTCTCATGCCGGCCGCCTCGCATGTGGAGAAGGAGGGCTGCTTCACCAACACCCAGCGCCTCGTCCAGTTCCGCGACAAGGCGCTGGAGCCGCCGGGCGACGCCCGCTCGGACCTGTGGTTCATGCACCATCTCGCCAATCGGGTCAAGGCCCATTACGCGGGGTCGACCGAGAAGCGCGACTGGCCGCTTGTCAACCTGCGCTGGGATTACCCCGAGCTCGGTGACATTGCCGAGCCGGACGTCGAGGCGGTCATGAAGGAGATCAGCGGCTACGAGGTTGCCACCGGTCGCCTCGTGTCCGGGTTCACCGAGTTGCGCAACGACGGCTCGACCGCCTGTGGCTGCTGGATCTACTCGGGCATCTTCGCCGACGGGGTCAATCAGGCCCGCCGTCGCAATCCGGGCGATGTCCGCAAGCCGGGCGGCCACGTCTCGCCGGAGTGGGCGTGGGCGTGGCCGGCCAACCGCCGTGTCCTCTACAACCGCGCGTCCGCCGATCCGCAGGGGCGGCCGTGGAGCGAGCGCAAGAAGTACATCTGGTGGGACTCCGGGCAGCATCGCTGGACGGGCTACGACGTTCCCGACTTCCCCGAGACGAAGGAGCCCGGCTATCGCCCGCCGCTCGATGCCAAGGGGATGGAGGCGATCGGCGGCGAGGACCCATTCATCATGATGGCCGACGGCCGGGGCTGGCTGTACACGTCGGGCGGGATGCTCGACGGGCCGCTGCCCACCCACTACGAGCCGATCGAGTCGCCGGTGCACAACCTGCTGTACCCCGACATCGACGCCGACCCATCGGCGATCCGCTGGCGACGTCCGGAGAATCCGTACCACACGGTCGGCGATCCGCGCTATCCCCTCGTCGCCACCACCTTCCGTCTGACCGAGCAGCACACCACGGGGGGCATGAGCCGCACGCTCCCGTGGCTGGCCGAGCTGCAGCCGGAGATGTTCGCCGAGATCGACCCCGTCCTGGCCCGCGCGCGCGGAATCGAGGACGGCGGGTGGATGACGATCGTCACCGATCGCGCGGAGATCGAGGCCCGCGCTGTCGTGACCGACCGGATGCGCGCCGTGCGGGTCGACGGCCGGCCCGTGCACCAGGTCGGCCTTCCCTGGCATTGGGGCTATAGCGGACCCTGCCCCGGTGACTCGACGAACGATCTCGGGGTGCTCTCGGGCGACCCGAACGTCTCGATCCAGGAGTCCAAGGCGTTCACCTGCGACGTGCGCGCCGGACGGCGCCACGGACCGTCGACCGAACGCCTGAAGGGCGCCGCGCGGGGCCATCCCACGGTGGCTCCCAACGAGGACGACCTGTCCGCCGAGTTCCCCAAGGAGGTGACGCCGTGAGCGCGACAGCCGCTGCGCCGACCGAGCTGGCGATCCACCGGGTTGATGCCGGGAAGATGGGCTTCTTCACCGACACGACGGTGTGCATCGGCTGCAAGGCCTGCGAGGTCGCCTGTAAGCAGTGGAACGACCTGCCCGCCGACGGGTCGCAGTTCCGGGCGGGGGCCTCCTATGACCACACCGGGGAGCTCTCGGCAGCGACCTGGCGCCACGTGCGGTTCGTCGAGCTGGCCGAGCCGTCGCCCCAGCTGCAGCAGGAGGCGCTCCGCGCGCTTCCCGCGATCCCACCCGCGGGCGAGCTGCCCGACCTGGTGACGATGGCTCAGGGCGTCGGCGGCCAATGGCTGTTCATGTCCGACGTGTGCAAGCACTGCACGAATGCCGGCTGCCTCGATGCCTGCCCGACGGGCGCTCTCATCCGCACCGAGTATCAGACCGTCGTCCTGCAGGCCGATGTCTGCAACGGCTGCGGGTACTGCGTCCCCGCCTGCCCGTTCGGCGTCATCGACCGTGATCCGGTCGACGGTCGCGCCGGCAAGTGCACGCTCTGCTACGACCGCCTGGAGGACGGACTCGAGCCGGCATGCGCCAAGGCCTGCCCGACCGACTCGATCCAGTTCGGTCCCTACGGCGAGCTCGTCGAACAGGCCGAGCGGCGCGTCGCCGAACTTCACCGCCGCGGT
>DATAUL010000435.1:0-2346 GCA_036268255.1 Solirubrobacteraceae bacterium
GGGATCAGGTAGTTGTTGATGTAGCCGAGCAACAACCCGCCGACGACCGCTCCCCAGATCGAGCCCAGGCCGCCGATGATCACCATCGCCAGGATGAAGATCGAGAAGCCGAACTGGAACTGTCCGGCGTTGACCTCGGTGTAGTAGGTCCCCAGAAACGCGCCCGACATGCCGCCGAACATGGCGCCGATCGCGTACGCCGACAGCTTCGTGCGCACCGACGGGATGCCCATCGAGATGGCCGCCACCTCGTCCTCGCGCAACGCCACCCACGCCCGGCCCAGGCGCGAGTCACGCAGCCGCAGGTTGACGAACAGGACGATCAGCAGGATCACGAAGATCAGCCAGTACCAGGGTCTGAGGTTGAGCAGATTGAACTGGCCGACGACCGGGAAATAGGGTGGATCGATCGCGCTGATGCCCAGCTGGCCGGCGGTCAGCGTCATCCCGCCGCCGAGGTGCACGCTCTGGCCGTTGACGGCGATACGGTCGACGATCTCGCCGAAGGCGAGGGTCACGATCGCGATGTAGTCGCCGCGCAGCCGCAGCGTCGGCAGGCCGATCAACATGCCGGCGATCGCGCAGATCGCGGCCGCGCAGATCAGGATCAGCACGAAGTTGAAGTGGATGCCGATCTCGCTCGCCGCCACCCCGGAGACGCCGAGGTGGACGTGGGCCTTGAAGAAGAAGCTCGAGCCGAACCAGCCCATCGAGTAGGCGCCGAGCGCGTAGAAGGCGACGTAGCCGAGGTCGAGCAGGCCGGCGAAGCCGACCACGACGTTGAGGCCCAGCGCCATCACCGCGAACGCGACGGCGATGATCGTGGCGTTCATGAAGCCGCTGTCGTTGGAGAAGAAGAACGGCAGCACGATCCCGACGACGATCAGCAGGCCGGCCAAGCCGCGAGACCACCACGGAGGCAGCCGGGACTCGATCGCCGCCCGCCACTCACGTAGCTGGGAACGAAGCTCACCCCATCCCGACGGGTTGGCGGGGCCGGTTCCCGCCGGGCCCTCGGTGGCGGCGTCGCTCATCCGGCCTCCCGTGTCTCCTCGCCCAGCAGGCCGCGCGGGCGCAGGACCATGATCACGATCAGGTAGCCGAAGACGACCGCCTCAGTCCATTGCGGTCCGATCCGTGAGTCCGACAATGCCTGGATGACACCGATGATCAACCCGCCGAGCACGGCGCCGCGTACGTTGCCGATGCCGCCCATCACAGCGGCTGTGAAGGCGATCAGGCCGGCCTCGAAGCCCTGGAAGTACCAGACGTTCGTCTCATACAGCGCGTAGACGAGGCCGGCGGCGCCGGCCAGCATGCCGCCGAGCAGGAACGTCAGCGAGATCGTCTGGTTGACGTTGATGCCCATCAGCCGCGCCGCCTCGGGGTCCTGGGCGGTCGCGCGCATCGCCCGCCCCGAGCGGGTGTTGGTGATGAACCAGCCGAGGCCGAACACGAGCGGCACCATCACGAGCAGCGCCAGCAGATACCCGCGCACGATCGGCACCCCGGAGATGTGAAACACGGTCTGGCCCTGATGGATCAGATCGTCGACGCCCTGCGGCGAGCCGCCCAGCCACAGCAGGCCGACGTTCTGCAGGATGAACGAGAACCCGACGGCGGTGATCAGCGACGCTAACTTCGGCGCCCCGCGCAGCGGCCGGTAGGCGACCCGCTCGATCAGCACGTTGAGCGATCCGCACACGAACATCGTGACCACCAGGGTCACGATCAGGCCCGCGATCAGGCCGATCGGTCCGGTCGCCAGGCCGAGACCGAGCGTGGCCCAGAAGCCCGCCCCGGTGAACGACCCGATCATGAACACGTCGCCGTGGGCGAAGTTGATCAGCTCGATGATCCCGTAGACGAGCGTGTAGCCGATCGCGATCAGCGCCCAGATGGCCCCGTTGGAGAGACCCTGGACGACGTTGAAGCCCAGCCGGCTGAGGTCGTGGTGGACGACCGGGTGCCCGGCCACCACGCCGGCCGCGTAGCCGTGGGTGAGATCGCGGATGCCGTAGTAGATCGGCAGCGCCGCCAGCGCGACAACGAGGCCCCAGCGTCCCAACAGCCGCCGGACCGCGGCCAGCGGGCGCGCCGCCGGAGCGGGCAGGCGGGGCGTGAGCGAGGACGCTTCCACGGAGCGAGCTAAGAGTAAAGGGAGGGCGCGACGGACGCGCCCTCCCCATCACTTTTGGCTACTTGACCGTCTTGGTCGGCGTGATCACCTTGTAGAACACCGGCTCTCCGGTCTTGTCGACCTTGTACAGGCCGTAGGACTTCAGGGTCGTGTCGCCGTTGGCGTCGAACCCGTAGGTGCCCAGCACGGAGCTGCGGCTCTTGGTC
>DATAUL010000436.1:0-6827 GCA_036268255.1 Solirubrobacteraceae bacterium
GAAACGCGACCCGGGTGGGCGCCTGGCCGGAGCCGGGCGCCCAGCGGATCTCAGGCGGCGAGGCGGCGGCGGGCCTTCTGCACCGACGGCAGCGCTGCCTTCGCCTTCGCCAGCGGTCGGGCGCGAAGATCAACCGATGCCGGCTTCTTCGCGATCGTGATCTCCTCACCCGTCGCCGGGTTGCGACCCTTGCGGGCCGCCTGCGCCGGCTTCACGCGCACGGTCAGCTGCACAACTCCGGCAATCCGGACCTTCTGGGCATTCCCGAGCTCCTCGAGCACGATGTCCTCGAGTGCCCCTAGTACACGCTTGGCCTCGGCGCGGCTGATCTCGCTGCGGTCGGCGACGGCGTTGACGAGCTGTGTCTGGGTCAGCGGCAACGAAACTCCTCAGTCGAACGATGGGGACACATAAGAGGGCTATTGAACCGATCTCGGCGGACGAACGTCGCCACGAGCGGCGCAGCGGAAATGAGAACGCCCCGGAACCGGCGGGATATGAGGCCGGATCTCGGGGCGCGCTCGAGGGAGGAGAGGTACTGCGCGAGGAATGATGCACGCTGTGCTTTCAGAAGTCAAAGATCGATCCGTTCGGATATTCATAAGCGTTGTCTATGGGTTTGTTGGTTGGCTCTGCGTCCTGGACGAACGCGGACGGAGAGCTCAAAGGGGCGCGATATGATTGAGGCATCAACGGTTCAATAACAGTCACCCTCTTCAGCGACCCCGCTTGCCCGTGGGGTTATTCCGAGAACCCCGCGCTGCGGGTCATCGAGTGGCGCTACCGTCACCAACTCGAGTGGCGCCTCGTACTAGTCGGACTCAGCGAGGACACCTCCCGCTATGCCGAGCACGGTTTCACCCCGCTGCGGATGGCCAGCAGCGGGCTGGTGTTCCGCGAGCGCTACGGGATGCCCTTCGCGCCCAATCCCAAGCCCCGGCTGAGCGCATCGTCACGAGCCTGTCGTGCCGTGATCGCCGCACGCCGCCAGTGGCCGGGAAGCGAGTGGCGCGTCTTTCGCGCGCTGCAACTCGCGAACTTCAACACCCCACTGCTGTTCGATGACGATCAGCTGATGCGCGAGGTCCTGGCCACCGTGCCGGGCGTCGACGCCGACCAGATCATCTCGCTCATCGACGACCCGGACGTTCTCGCCGCCTACGAACAGGACAAGGCGCAGACGCGCACCGCGGCGGGCTCACCCACCGAGCTTCAGGGCAAGGCGGGCAACAGTGACGGGACGGTTCGCTACACCGCACCGTCGCTGGTGTTCGAGACCCCCGACGGCCACCGGCTGGAGGCAGGCGGCTTTCAGCCCGTCGAGGCTTACGACGTGCTGATCGCCAACCTCGACCCCACGCTCGAGCGCCAGGCGCCGCCGGAGGATCCCGGGGAGCTGCTGGAGTACTTCGATTCCGGGCTCACCACGCAGGAGGTCGCCGCGCTGATGACCAGCGGCAACGATCGGCCCGACCGTACGGCGGCCGAGGCCGCGCTGCTGGCGCTGGCCGATGAGGGACGGGCCGAGCGCCATGCCCTCGGCGACGACGCGCGGTGGACCACGTCCGATCGGATCGACGGCGAGCACCTTGCCGCGGCCGGCGCCGGGGCCACCGGCACCGCCTGATCAGGCACGCTTCCGGTCGACTCGGGGCCACGCTGCCACCCCGCCGCGCCTACGCGGTGCCGCGGAAGGCGTGGCGGTACGCGGTCGGCGTCGTCGAGGCCTCGCGCGCCAGGTGCAGGCGCAGATTGGCCGCGGTCCCGAGACCGCAGCGCTGCGCGACCTCCTCGATCGGCAGGTCGGTGGCCTCCAACAGGCGCCGCGCCTCCAGCAGCCGCTGCGCGCTCAGCCAGCGCACCGGCGTCATGCCGGTCTCGGCGAGGAAGTGCCGGGCAAAGCTGCGAGGCGAGTAGCCGGCAGACGCGGCGAGCTCGGCAACGGTGAGCGGTCGCGCCATCTCCCGGATGGCCCATGCGCAGGTCGCCGCCAGGACCGGACCGCTCTCCGGCAGCGGGCGCTGCATGAACTGGGCTTGGCCGCCGGGACGATGCACCGCCGCCACCATCCGCCGCGAGACCTCCGCGGCCGCGGCGGCGCCATGGTCGATACGCACGATGTGCAGACACAGGTCGATGCCGGCCGCGATACCGGCGCTGGTCAAGACCTGGCCCTCGTCGACATAGAGGACCTCCGGACGGACACGCACCGCCGGGAAGCGGCGGGCGAGCTCATCGGCGTGCTCCCAGTGCGTCGTCGCAGCACGTCCGTCGAGCAGGCCGGCGGCAGCCAGGGCGAATGCCCCGATGCACACAGACGCCACCCGGGCGCCCCGGGCCCGCGCGCGGCGCAGCGCCCTCAGCACCTCGTCCGACGGGTTCTCGGTCGGCATGAAGCCGGGAACGATCACCGTGTCCGCGTGCTCGAGCGCCCTCAACCCAGCGGTCGCCTCGACTGCGAAGCCGGTGGTCGACGGGACCAGGCCGCGCGCCGGCGCGCAGACGGTGAAGGCATAACGCTCGCGCTCGGAGTGGTGACCGAACACCTGCGCCGGGATCGAGAGATCGAAGGCGACGACCTCCGGCAACGCCAGCGCGACGACGCGATGCATTGGCAGGATCCTAGCGATATCTGGCTGTTCTGCCACTTGTCCCCTTCGGCCGCGAGCGCCAGAGTGTCATGGTCATCGACACCCCCACGTCAAAGAGAGACATGAGCAACGTCACACCATTGCTGGACCGCAACCGCGCCTTCGCCGCCACCGAGGCGCGGCACAACACGCCGCGGCTTCCGTTTCTGCCCCACCGCGGTCTCTATGTGATCACCTGCATCGACCCGCGCACCGACCCGGCGGAGTTCCTGGGGCTCGAGTTCGCCGACGCGATCGTCGCGCGTGCCGTCGGAGGCCGGATCACACCGGCGATCGTCCAGGACGTCGCCTACATCAGTTACCTGGTCGACGCCAAAGCCCCGGAAGGCCCGTACTTCGAGGCGGCGATCATTCACCACACCGATTGCGGGAGCGGCCTGCTTGCCGACGAGCAGCTGCGCCACGACTTCGCCGACCGGACAGGCTACGACGAGTCGATGCTGGCCGACATGCCCGTCCTCGATCCCGCCCAGACCGTGCGGACCGACGTCAACCGACTGCTCTCCGCCCCACAGATCTCGCCTCGCGTCACCGTCTCAGGCCACGTCTACGATCTCGACACGGGGCTGGTCACCACGATCGTGGAACCGACGCGCCCGGAGCGTGTCGCGTCCACGCTCACTGGCCACTGAGCTGAGGGGCGATCCCGCGACTTAAGGCTTGGACGAACGCCGTCGATGTAGTCAGCAGGCCTGTCGCTCGTCTCCTTGCGGGAACGGCGGGCGTCACTATGCCTGCCGCCGAAACCACCCATCCGCCGCACCCGCGGACGCTGTCGTGGGTGGGGACCTCCGCCCTGGCGATGGGTGGGTCCAATCAGATGGTGTTCCTCGCCGGTGCCCTGATCGCCGCACAGGGCAGTGGCGCGGTGCCGATCCTGATCGTGGGCGTGTTGCTCGGCTGGGCGGCCGCGCCAGGCTGGACGGAGCTGGTCTTGATGTGGCCCGACCGCGTCGGGGGGGTTGCCGCGACGTGCGCGGAGGCCTTCCGTCCCTACAGTCCGGTGCTCGCGAACCTGACGGGCGTCTGCTACTGGTGGGGGTGGATTCCGACCTGTGGCTTCACGGCGATCCTCTCGGCGACGGCGCTGCACGAGTGGTATCTGCCGTTCATCCCGATCACGCCACTGGCGGTCGGGATCATCCTCGCGTTCCTGACCATCAACCTCCTGGGGGTACGCGTGGTGGCACGCGTCGCCGTCCCGGTTGCCTGCGCGGCGGCGCTGCTCGCCCTGCTCTCCGCCGTCGTGCCCCTGATCAGCGGGAGCATCGATCTGCACCGCGCCGTCTCCTTCCATCTGAAGACGCCGTTTCACGGAGCGTTCGGCGCCCTGACCTCCGCAATGGCCGGGCTGTATCTCGTCGGCTTCGCCGCGCCCGCGTTCGAGGCCGCCGCCTGCCACGTCGGCGAGACCAAGGATCCCGCCCGCAACGTTCCCCGTGCGATCTTCGCCAGCGGGGTGATGGCCGGACTGTTCTTTGTCGTGCTGCCGCTCGTGTGGCTGGGGACGATCGGCTCCCACGGCATGGGTGGACAGCTGATCAACACGATCGGGCCGACGTTCGCGCCCCTGCTCGCGGGTGGCGCCAAGGCAGCGGCAATCTGGTTCATGGTCGCCAACATGTTCATGGGAACGATGCAGCCACTCGCCGGCGCCTCGCGCACCCTCTCGCAGCTCTCCGAGGACGGGCTGCTGCCCCGAAGTTGGGCGCGGCGCACCCGCCGGGACGTGCCGTGGGTGACGACCCTCCTCACGGCCGGGCTGGCGATCGTCGCGCTGCTGTTGGGCGTACCGACGTGGATGATCGCCGCCGCCAACTTCGCGTACCTCATCGGGATTGGCCTGCCGTCGCTGGCGGTCTGGCTGCTGCGGCGAAACGAGCCCGAGCGGGCGCGCCCCTTCCGCGCTCCGCGGGGCACAGTCGTCCTTGGCGTCGGCGCCGCCGGCGTGTGGTTCGCCGCCACCGCGCTCGGCTTTGAGCAGTTCGGCTTGAAGACCGTGTTGCTGTCGCTCGGGATGGCGTACGCCGGGTCCCTGTTGTACCTCTGGCGACGCGCGAGCGATCGCCGTCGTTCTCAGATCAAGGGAGTCAGGCGCTCACTGCAGCTGAAGCTGACCGGAGCGATGATCGCGGTGGTCGTCCTCGATGGCGCCGGCTACCTGCTCGCCGTCAGCGCCGTTCCGCACACCGATCCCGGCCTGATCTCGCTGTTGCAGGACATCTTTGTGGCGGTCGCGATGCTCACCATCGGCGTCGGGCTGATCCTGCCCGGCATGATCGCTCATGCCGCCGAGCAGGTCTCGACCGCTGCCGAGCGCCTGGCGACGGGTACGCTGGCCGACCTCACGCGCGCCATGCGCGCCTTGAGCGTCGGGGATCTGGAGGGAGCTACGGCGCGCGTCGATGTCGTCGAAGTGGAGGCGCGCTCCCAAGACGAGCTCGGCGCGATGGCCGCATCCTTCAACACCATGCAACAGGAGGTTGGCCGCGCCGCCGAAGCCCTGGACGGGGCTCGCGCGGGGCTGGCCGCAGCGGAGAGCAGGCTGGAGGTGAACCTGCGCCAGCAGACGGCAGTCGCCCAGCTCGGCCGCCGAGCGCTCGAGGGCGAAGATGTCAGTGATCTGGTCGATGAGGCCGTCACGATCAGCGGCGAGGCACTGGGGCGCGCCGTGGCGGCCTCGATCGTCGTCCCTGCGGGAGCACGGCCGGTCGAGGTCGGCTCCGGGCACGCGGAGGGTCAGCGGATCCCGATCGGCTCACGAGAGTCGCCGCTCGGCGAGCTCCGAGTTGACCCCGCCCCGGTCCTCGCGGCTGACGAACTCGCTTTCCTGGAGGCGATCGCGAACGTGCTGGCCGACGCCATCGAGCGCCTGCACGCCGAGGAGGGCGTGCGCCACCTGGCCCTGCACGACGCACTGACCGGTCTTCCGAACCGCGTGTTGTTCTCTGATCGGCTCGAGCAGGCGATCGCCGCGGCACGCCGCGATCCGGCGCCATTCTCCGTCCTGATGATCGACCTCGACCACTTCAAGGAGATCAACGACACCCTGGGACACACCATCGGCGATCAGGTGTTGTGCCAGATCGGCCCTCGGCTGACCCCGCTGCTGCGCCCCGGCGACACCCTCGCCCGGCTGGGCGGCGACGAGTTCATGGTGCTGCTGCCCGCCGCCGGCAACGCGCAGGCCAAGGCGGTCACCGGCCGCATCCTCGCCGGCATGCGCGAGCCCTTCGCGCTGGGGGAGCTGACGGTCACTGTCGATGCGAGTGTCGGCATCGTCAACTACCCCGCCCATGGTGAGGACGCCGAGACGCTCGTGCAGCGGGCCGACATCGCGATGTACCTGGCCAAGGGACGCGGTGGCGGCGAGGCGCTCTATGACCCGGCTGACGATCCCTATGACCCCGAGCGCTTGAGGTTGATCGGAGACCTGCGCGAGGCCATCACCGACGGCTCGCTCCAGTTGCACTACCAACCTCAGTTCTCCGCCGGCGACCTGCAGCTCGTCGGCGTCGAGGCGCTGGTGCGCTGGCAGCACCCGACCCGCGGGCTGCTGCCGCCGGGCGACTTCATCCCCCTGGCCGAGCACACCGGTCTGATCCGATCGCTCACCCTGGAGGTCCTGCGCAAGGCCGCGGCGCAGTGGCGCATCTGGCGCGAGGAGGGGATCGACGTCACCGTCGCGGTCAACTTGTCGGTCGCCAACCTGCTCGACAACCAGCTCGTCGACGATCTGAGCCGGATTCTCACCGAAGAGCGGATGTCCGCCGACTGCCTCGTGCTCGAGATCACCGAGAGCACCGTCATGACCGACCCGCGCCGGACGATCGCGATGCTCGAACGCCTCGCCGCGATGGACATCCGGCTGTCCGTCGACGACTACGGCACCGGCCATTCATCGCTCGCCTACCTGCGCCGCCTCCCGGTCCACGAACTCAAGATCGACCGGGCCTTCGTCCAACACCTCGCCGTCGACGACCAGGACGTCCAGATCGTCCGGTCAACCATCGAGCTTGGGCACAGCCTCGGGCTGCGGGTCGTCGCCGAGGGCGTCGAGGACGCGCGCTCGCTGGCCGTGCTCCAGCAGCACGCGTGCGACTTCGTGCAGGGGTTCTACCTTGGGCGCCCCGTCCCCCCTGATGCCCTGCGCGAGCAGCTGCGCACCCTGGCCGT
>DATAUL010000437.1:0-15128 GCA_036268255.1 Solirubrobacteraceae bacterium
ACATGGAGGACGCCGTCCCGTTCTTCAACGCCGGGCGCGGCTCGGTTCTCTGTGCCGACGGCGCGGTGGAGATGTCGGCGGCGCTCATGCGTGGGCGTGACCGGAGCGCCGGGGCGGTGGCGCAGGTCCGCCGGACCCGCCAGCCGATCTTCGCGGCGGCCGCCGTCCTCGAGCGCAGCCCGCACGTCCTGCTCGTCGGCGAGGCCGCCGACGGATTCGCCGCCTCGGCCGGTCTGGAGCAGCGCGATCCGAGCTATTTCGTCACCGACCGCCAGCGCGCGCGGCTGCGCGAGGCCGGAAGCGATTTCGCGCGCGGGACCGTCGGCGCGGTCTGCCTCGATGCCCACGGCCATCTGGTCGCCGGCACATCGACGGGCGGCCGGCGCGGGCAGGCGGCCGGGCGCGTCGGCGACACGCCCGTGATCGGCGCCGGAACCTGGGCCGACCACGGCGTCGCCGTCTCGTGCACCGGCGACGGGGAGGAGTTCATCCGCGCGGGCGCCGCCCGGCAGCTCGCGCTGCTGCGTCAATCCGGGCTGACGCTGGAGGAGGCGGCGGACACCGCGCTGCGGGACGTCGGCGATCTCGGCGGGCGCGGCGGTCTGATCGCCGTTGACCGGCAGGGCGGCGCCGTGATGTCGTTCACGTCCGGGGCCATGAACCGGGGCGTGTGGCGGTCAGGCGAGGAGCCGGTGGTCGCAGTCTGACCGTCGCGGTTTTACGGCGGCGGCCCAGGGGTATCCGCGCGGTTGCAGCGGTCCAGGTAGGAGAGAGGAGAAGTCCATGTCTGTACGTCCGTTCGCCCGCGATATTCGCCGCGCGGTCGGTGTGCGCTGGGGTCTGCCGGCCATCGTTCTCGCCTCTGTCGCGTCGATCCTCGCGATTCCGGCGTCGTCGGCGAGCTCGGCGCCCACCGCCGTGGCGGCGACGGTCGCCGCGGCCAAGCCGGTGGTCCTCGTGCGCCCCGGCGACGTCGCCCACGTGGCGATCACGCTGACCACGGCCGGTGAGCAGGCACTGGATCGAGCCGTCACCGTCAACTACCAGACGGGCGCGACGCTCCCCGTGGGCAGCGGAGCGGCGGCCCGGTCGCTGCCGTCGACGGCAACGGCCGGCACCGATTACACCCCGGCAACGGGCAGCGTCACCTTCCCCGCCGGTACGGCCTCGGGCACGAGCCTCAGCTTCGACATCCACACGCTGTCGGCCAGCGCTCCCTCAGAGGCCAAGACGATCAACATCGCGCTCTCGTCGGCGGACACGGCCACGAACACGTCCTCCAGCCCACCGACGGTCGTCATCGACGCCCATGGCCTGCCGTACCTCAACCCCAGCCTCCCGATCTCCCAGCGCGTCAACGACCTGGAGTCGCGGATGTCGCTGGCCGAGAAGATCGGCCAGATGACGCAGGCCGACCGCTTCATGTTCACCGACTCGGCAACGACGAGCAACAGCTCGGCCAACGACCTTCGGGCATGGCTGATCGGATCGCTGCTGTCGGGAGGCGGCGACACGCCGACGCCGAACACGCCGACCGGCTGGGCCGACATGGTCGACGGCTTCCAGTCCCAAGCGCTTGCCACGCCGCTCCAGATCCCCCTGATCTACGGAGAGGACACCGTCCACGGCGACGGCAACATGGACGGGGCGACCGTGTTTCCGCACAACATCGGCATCGGCGCGACGCGCGATCCGGCGCTCGCCCTCGCCGAGGGTCAGGTGACGGCCGCCGAGACCCGCGCGACGGGGCCCCAGTGGGGCTTCGCCCCCTGCCTGTGCGTGGCTCGCGACGTCCGCTGGGGCCGCACCTACGAGTCCTTCGGCGAGGATCCGGCCCTCGTCTCGCGGATGGAGACCGAGATCGACGGGCTGCAGGGCACGAACCCGCGCGCCTCCACCAGCGGCCAGTCGTCGCTGGGCGCCAACGACCACATACTCGCCACCGCCAAGCATTTCGCCGGCGACGGCGGGACGCAGTACGGCACCGGCGACGGCAACGGGAGCAACTACCCGATCGACCAGGGCGTCGATGTCATGAGCTCGAACATGTTCCAGAAGCTGGCCGTGTCCCCGTACGTGCCCGCCGTCCAACGGCATCACATCGGGTCGATCATGCCCTCGTACTCGAGCGTGCAACTCGACGGAGCCTCGTGCCCAACGAAGATGAGCGCCGACAAGGACCTGCTGACCAACGATCTCAAGCAGAAGATCGGCTTCGACGGTTTCCTGATCAGCGATTACAACGCGGTCGACGAAATCGGCGACTCGCGGTCGTGCCCGATCCCCTCGCCGCTGCCGGCCGGGGTCGCGGACAAGTACAGCTATCAGATCGGCGTCTCGGCGAACGCGGGCATGGACATGTTCATGGTCCCCAGCAACTATCAGACACTCGACCCCGACCTGACCGCGCTCGTCAACAACGGCGTGGTGCCGATGTCGCGCATCAACGATGCCGTGGCCCGGGTCCTGACCCAGAAGTTCGAGCTCGGGCTGTTCGAGCACCCGTTCACCGACCGCAGCAACATCGGCCAGATCGGCGACGCGGCCCACCGGGCGGTGGCGGCGAAGGCAGCCGCGGCCTCCCAGGTGCTGCTCAAGAACGCCCATCACATCCTGCCGCTGTCCACGGATGATCACGTCTATGTCGCCGGCAGCAACGCCGACAACCTCGGCGCGCAGACCGGCGGCTGGACACTCACCTGGCAGGGCACCGACGGCGCCATCAACGACACCGGGACGACGATCCTCCAGGGGATCCAAGCCAAGGACGCCAATGTCACCTACAGCCCAACCGCGTCGGCTCCTACCGCCGGCAACGATGTGGGGGTGGTCGTCGTCGGGGAGCATCCCTACGCCGAGGGTCAGGGCGACGTCGGCAACACGGGCGCGACGACGAACGGCAGCATCACGAGCCTCAATCTGTCAGCCGCCGACCACGCCGCGGTCGACACCGTGTGCCACGCGATGCCGTGCGTCGTGCTCGTCGTCTCCGGCCGGCCGATGACGATTGCCGACCAGCTGCCGGAGGTCGACGGTCTCGTCGCCTCCTGGCTGCCGGGCAGCGAGGGCGAAGGGGTGGCCGAGACCCTGTTCGGGAACGCGCCGTTCACCGGGCAGCTGCCGCAGACCTGGCCGCGCAGTCTCAGCCAGGAGCCGATCAACGTCGGCGACAGCAACTACAACCCGCAGTTCCCGTTCGGCTGGGGCCTGCGCACGAGCTCGGCCCGGGACGACACGTGGGCCGCCGGTCAGGCGTTGGACGCCGGCGGACGGACCCACGGCGCCGCCCAGCGCCTGCGCCGGCTGGCCGGGCAGGCCCGGTTGTGGCGCCGTGACGGCTCGGCGCGGGATCCGCGGGCGTTGGTGCAGGCTCTGCGCCACGCGGTCGGCGGTCTCCAGGGCGCGAGCTTCGCCCAGCAGGAGTCCGTGCTGGCCGTCGCGCGCGACGTCGTCCAGGCGCAGATCGTCGCCGGCGGCGGACCGGACGCGACGACCTCGCCGCTGGTGGCCGGAGCCGATCAGGCGCTGGTGGGAGGCCGGGCCGACAGGGCGCTGGCCCTGTTGGCCCAAGCGGCGGCCTGACGACGGGCGCCGCCGCCTGATGACCAGGCGGCGGCGCGACTCTACAGCTGCGCGCTGGCCAGCTCGGCGCCCCTGGAAAGGGCATCGAGCTTGGCCCACGCGATCTGCGGATGCACGCGACCGCCCAGGCCGCAGTCGGTGGACGCGATCACGTTCCCGGCGCCCACGCCGGAGGCGAAGCGGCCGATCCGCTCGGCCACCAGCTCGGGGTGCTCGACGACGTTGGTGGAGTGGCTGACCACGCCGGGGAGGATCTGCTTGCCGTCGGGCAGGCGGATGTCCTGCCAGATCTTCCACTCGTGCTCGTGGCGGACGTTGGCGGCCTCGAACGAGTAGGCGCCGGCGTTGATCTCGAGCATCAGGTCGACGATGTCGGCCATCGGGATGTCGGTCACGTGCGGTCCGTGCCAGCTGCCCCAGCACAGGTGAAAGCGGATGCGCTCGGGCGGCAGCCCGCGGATGGCGTGGTTGAGCGCCTCCACGCGCACGCGCGTGAAGCGCTTGTAGGCCTCGACGGATGGGGCGGGGTTGATCTGATCCCAGTTCTCGGCGATCGCGGGATCGTCGAGTTGGAGCATCAGCCCGGCTTCGATGATCGCGGTGTACTCCTCGCGCATCGCGTCGGCGCAGGCATACATGAGCGCCTCGTCGTCCTCGTAGAACTCGTTGCCGAAGCGCGCGCAGCTGCCCGGTGCCACCGAGTTCAGGTAGCCGTCCTGCAGGCCCTGGGATTCGAGCGCGGCCTTGAAGTTCGTGATGTCGCGCTGGACCATCTCCTGGCCGGTATAGGTGATCGGAGCGCGGGCCACGGGGGTCACCGGCGGGCGGTTGGGCAGCGCGGCGCCTGAGCTGGGATCGGCGTAGGCCTCGGAGAACTGCTGCCAGTCGCGGCGCTCCTCGAAGCTGGCGAGCGCCACCTCGCCTGGCTTGGGGCGGGCTTGCGGTGCCGAGAGCAGCGGGACGTCGTCGAGCTCCAGGCCGCCCAGGCGGGGGAAGATGTAGCTCCACCAGGCGCCGTAGTCGTAAGGCTCGCCCATGGCGTGCCCGTACTCGCCGTCGTTGACGATGTCGATGCCGAGCTCTCGCTGGCGGGTGACGACGTCGGTCACGGCCGCACCCAGCTGCTGCTCGTACGTCGCATCGTCGGGGCCCTCGCCGGTGCTCCGGGCGAGGTTGGCCTGCACCAGGTCCTCGGGCCGGGGCAGGCTGCCCGCATGGCTGGTCAGGATCCGATCGCTCAATTCTCCTCCTCGGGGTCACGATGTCGAGTCCGGCTGACTCTGCCGTCGCCGCAACGCTAACCGACTTCGGAGAGATCGGCTCTGGGCGCGCCGCGGGAAGGATTCGGTGCAGTCGCGGTCTTAGGCGAGCATGGGTGCTCGTCAGGTATTGATCGTGGCCGAGCAGACCGCCGACACGCGCGTGCTCGAGGCGACGGTGGCGCGGCTGGTCGCCCGGAGTCGGTGTGCCTTCACCGTCCTGGTTCCCGTGCGGGCACGCGGTGCTCATCGCGGTGCAGGGCATGCGGATCTTGGCGTCGGCGGGGCCGAGGACTGGCTTGACGCGGCGTTGCCGGGCCTCTCACGAGCCGCCGGAGACACGGTCATCGGCCTGGTCGGACGCGAGGAGCCCCTGATGGCGACGCGTGACGCCCTGAATCTCCTCGGTTTCGACCAGGTGATCATCTGGATGCCCCCGGCGCGTGAGTCGCGGTGGCTGGGTCTGGACCTTCCGCGCAAGGTCCGGGCACTCGGGGTTCCCGTCAGCCACGTGATCAACGCAGCCGTTGGCGCGGACGATCCATCCGTACGCGGATGACTCCTCGAGCGCTTGAGTGCTCAACCGGTCGGCGCTATAATCTCAGTCATACCGACTTAGATCTGAACCCAGATCGGAGACTTTGACAGTGGAATTTGAGAATACGAACCCCCAGAACGCCCCGCTGTGCGACATCTGTGGCGAGCGGCCGGGCGTTGTGCAGGTGATGTTCGCCGTCGGGGCCGGACGACGGGCCGGGCTGCTGTGCGAGCGGTGTGCTCGCGAAGCGGTCGCGGCGCAGCAGGCCGGCGCACCCGAGGGTGGGCTGTTCGGTGGTCAGGGCGGGCAGGGCGGAAACGCGGCCGCGCGCCAGCGTTCCCAGACCCGGCAGCGTTCGGAGACCCCGACCCTCGACGAGTTCGGCACAGACCTGACCGCCGAGGCCCGCGCGGGCCGCGTGGATCCAGTGATCGGGCGGACCAGCGAGATCGAGCAGGTCGTCGAGACGCTCACGCGTCGGCGCAAGAACAACGCCGCACTGATCGGCGAGGCCGGCGTCGGCAAGACCGCGATCGCGGAGGGCCTGGCCCTGCGGATTGCCGAGAACGATGTGCCCGAGCTGCTGCGCGGCGTGCGCGTCATCGCGCTCGACCTCGCGGGCATGGTCGCCGGCACGCAGTTCCGCGGCGCCTTCGAGCAACGGCTGAAGGCCGCTCTGCAGGAGGTCGTCGCATCCGAGGGCAGGATCATCCTGTTCGTCGACGAGCTGCACACCGTCCTGGGCGCCGGTGGCGCCGAGGGCGCGATGGACGCCGCAAGCATGCTCAAGCCGATGCTGGCTCGCGGTGAGCTGCGGATGATCGGTGCAACGACGCTGGCGGAGTACCGCAGGGTCGAGCACGATGCGGCCCTCGCCCGGCGCTTCTCACCCGTGATGGTCGAGGAGCCGTCGATCGAGGACACCGTCGAGATCCTGCACGGGCTGCGCTCGCAGTACGAGGAGCACCATGGTGTGCAGATCAGCGACGAGGCGCTGGAGTCAGCAGCGCGTCTGTCTGATCGCTACATCAGCGAGTACCGCCTGCCCGACAAGGCGATCGACCTGATCGATCAGGCTGCGGCACGTCTGCGGCTGTATCACGTCGGAACCGCTGCCGACCGGGTGCGCGCGGAGATCGAGCACCTGCGTGCCGAGAAGCAGGCCGCGGTCGACGCTGAGGCCTACGAGGACGCGGGTGAGATCAAGCAGCGCATCGACGGGCTCGAGCGCGAGCTGGCGGCGATGGAGCCGAGCGACGGACCTGAGTCGGAGCGGACGGACAGCTCCGGTGGCATGGTCGTCGACGAGCAGTCGATCGCCGATGTGGTCGCCGTTCGCACCGGGATCCCGGTGGGAGAGCTGGTGGCGGCCGACCTGGAGCGTCTCGGAATGCTGGAGGACGACCTGCACGAGCGGGTGGTCGGACAGCATGACGCGGTGCATGCCGTCGCTGAGACCGTGCGTCATGCGCGGGCCGGCCTGGCCGAGCCGGATCGACCGCTGGGCAGCTTCCTGTTCATGGGACCGACCGGCGTGGGCAAGACCGAGCTCGTCAAGGCACTGGCCGAGCGGCTGTTCGCGACCGAGAAGTCGCTGGTCCGGATCGACATGTCCGAGTACCGCGAGCCGCATACGGTCGCGCGGCTGATCGGTTCGCCCCCCGGCTACGTCGGGTACGGCGACGGCGGTCAGCTGACCGAGCCGGTCCGGCGCCGCCCGTACTCGGTGATCCTGCTCGACGAGATCGAGAAGGCCCATCCGGAGGTCTCGAACGTGCTGTTGCAGGTCCTGGACGACGGGCGGCTGACCGACGGCGAGGGCCGCACGGTCGACTTCACCAACACGGTGATCGTGATGACGTCCAACCTGGGCGCCGGGCAGGCCAAGCGACCGCTGGGCTTCACCGGCGGCGAGCCTGGGGTGGAGGCCGATTCCGAGCGTATCCTGGCCGCGGCCAAGCGGGCGTTCCTGCCGGAGTTCCTGAACCGCATCGACGAGGTGGTGGTCTTCGCGCCCCTCTCCGAGGAGCAGGTCCAGGCGATCGGCGAGATGCTCGTCCGCCGGATCGCCGACCGGCTGTATGCCGAGCGCGGGATCGAGCTGGAGGTCGCGCCTGAGCTGATCGCCCGTCTGTCGGGCGAGGGCTTTGACCCCGAGTTCGGGGCGCGGCCGCTGCGGCGCCATCTCCGGCGCACGCTGGAGAAGGAGCTGACGCGGGCGATCCTCGACGGCCGGATGACCGACGGCGGGCATGTGCTGGCGCACGACAACGACGAGCACGAGATCGCGCTCGCGGTGCGTCAACCGATCACCGTTTAGACCCTGACTGAACCAGAGGGCGCCCGCCGGGACCGGCGGGCGCCCTTTTTCATGCCTTCATCGGCCGGCCGCGTTCAGGCGTGGGCGTGCCGGGACCGCGCCACCGTCCGGCGCTCGCCGCCGATCGGCTGGCGAAACAGGTAGTTGCCGATCCAGTTGGTGTAGTGGGCCCCGGGCGAGGCCACCGGCTGGAAGCTGGTGGCTCGGTCGGGGTTGCCGCTTCCGTCGTACTTCGGGATGTCCGGGTACGGGTACACCGGCCGGGTCAGCGTCGCGTTGCCGATCGTGTCGGTCGCCGTGATCTGGCTGGGCGCGGTGCCGTCCTCCACCCATTGGACGATCGGGTAGACCAGGTCGAAGCTGCTGTTCGCGTAGCCGCCGCCGCAGTGGTACACGGTGGGGAACATGAACAGGCGCGCGAACTGTTGAGTCGCTCGCGGGCCACCCATCCGCTGGGTCAGCACGTCGTAATAGTCGACCGTGCCGCTCGGGGGGATCGCGTTGTCAGACCACCCCTGCCACATGATCAGCTTGCCGCCGTGCGCCCGGAACGCCCACAGATCCGTGCTCATCGCATCGAAGTCGTTGGCGGCGGGGAACATCGAGCGGAAGCCCCGGTCATCGAACTGCCACTGGCTCGGATCCGGCCCGAGCTGGCCCGGCGCCAGCAGCTGGTAGCGCAGGTACGGGAGCGACAGCCCGCCGTAGTCCAGGGACTGCGTGGTCGGCACGCTACCGCCGTTCTGGCTGGGCGGCAGCTCGAACACGCTCCACCCCAGCTCGGATCCGTACGGCAGGCCGCCCGGATAGAGCAGGCGCCCGTGCGGATCGGCGGGGCCCTGGTAGAACTTTCGGACCACGGTCACCTGATTTGGCGTGAGGCAGCTGTCGCTGTCCTGACCGGCCGGGCATTGGATGCTGGCCGGGTCGAAGTGGCAGTTCTGCGGATCGGTGATGATCCCGTCGTTGGTCCCGTCGTCATGGCCGCAGGCGGCGATCACCGCTGTGTGCAGCGCCGACAGCTTGTTGTCGGTGAGGATCGCGTTGCCGTTGGCGTCGGTGTTGACCTTGTAGTCCCAGGTCTGGTGCTCGGCGTTCAGCGGCCCGGCGATGATCTCCGGAGCGCCGGCGATGATCCCGTTGAAGTCCGTCGGATAGCGCTCGGCCATCTCCATCGCCTCGCGGCCCCCGTCCGAACACCCGTCGTAATAGCTGCGTGTCGGTTGCTGGCCGTAGAAGGCGCCGATGATCGCTTTCGAGACGACGTACAGCGAGTGCTCGGATTGATAGCCGTAGACCTTGCGCAGCTTCTCGCTGTTGAAGGCAAACAGCCCCGCGCCCCCCACGCCCGCGGAGGTGGTGTGGCCCTCATCGTCGGTGGCCATCGCGAAGTCGCCCCCGAGCGTGGCGTCGCAGGTGGGGAACGTCTGCGACGACACGGTGCCGCAGTACCCGCCGCAGCCGTTCTGCAGGTAGCGGCCCTGCCAGGTGTTGGTCGGCAGATACAGCTCGAAATGCGTCTGGGGCGCGATCATCCCCTTCACATCGCAGTACTCCGGGTTACTGCCTGACGCCGGCACCACGGTCGCCGAGGCGATCGCCGTCGGGTTGCCGGGGATCGTCACGAAGCTGGGATCGGTCGTCAGCGACGCGCAATCCAGCTTCGCGGGGATCGTCGGGCTGGTCGTCGCCAGCGCCGCCGAATCGGCGTGCAGCAGCCGGTTGGCGTGCGTCATCCGGGCGCTGGCTGGAGCGCCCGACGACCCGAGCAGCAGGATTGCGGCCACCACGACGGCGGCTGCGCCGCTCAGGCTCACCCGCGCCCGCCGGGACCTGATTCGAGACAGGAACACGAAGAGGCCTCCCCTCTTAAGGTTTGTGACCGAGTTCTATTCCCCGCCTCCGGGCCGTTCAACCGGTGTGTGCGCGCTCGGACAACCTTCGCCGTCTGACCGGCGCGCTGGAAGATAAGTGCCCTGGCAACGTCCGTCTGTCTTCGGTGCCGGGGTCACGCGGGGCGCGGCGCTGGGAGGGTTGCTCGTTCCCGGCACGAGGAAGGCTCCCAGGGTCCGGTGAAGCGCAACCCTGGGAGGGTTTTCCACGCTCACAGTGGGGAAAGCTCCCAGCGTCAGGGGCGGCGCGGCGCTGGGAGGGAGGGCGCGCCGAGGCGGTCTCCGGTCGGCAGCGATCCGGGTGTGACGGGTTGCTCGCGGCGCGTCGCGTGTCTGTGACAAGGCTGTGCCAATAGTCGGAAACGATGGCTGTCCGTGCCGATGGTGGGTTGTCGGGGGTTCACACTGAATTCCTGAGTGCGAAGCGCCGGAGGTTGCACGACACTGGGGAGGACGAGGCGGATGACCCCCCGGACCCTGATCGCTCACGCGAGCCTGTGGACTGTCCGTGCCGCGTCTACGTTGATGCGCCGCTGGGGGAGCGCATCGTCATCGACGTCGACTCAGGCGAGCCGTTGCCGATGTTCATCCCGCGCTGGGACACCGGCGAGCGATCCCTGTATGTCCCGCGCCCTCCGGGGAATCTGCGGCCTCCGGACGCGAAACAGGACGGCGCCGGATAGAGACGCGATCTGTACGGCGGGCCCTCCGAACGTCCATGGTTTGGGACAACGGGCCAATGCCGTCCGACGCGAAGCGGAAGATCCTACATCGAGTAGAGACTGAAGGGTAAAAAAGTCGGTCGACGAAAGCGTTCGATTGAATTTCAAACAGTCACTCGTGGACGCTGCCAAGCACGGTTATGCCGAGCAGCCCGAAGTAATCACGCTCAACGAGTACATCGATCGGGTCGCTGAACGCCCCATGATCGCCGCCACGGCGCACCAGCGGATCGACGAGATGATCCGCGCCGGCGGGTACACCGCCGGCCTGCACGCCGGCGAGGTGTCCTACCGGTTCTTCCGGGATGAGCTGTTCGGGCTCGACGTGCCACTCGAGCGCGTCGTGCGCACCTTCGAGACGGCCGCGCAGGGGCATGAGACGCGCCGGCGCATCCTGTTGCTGTGGGGACCCCCCGGTGGGGCCAAGAGCTCGGTGGCGACCCTGCTCAAGCGCGGCCTCGAGGACTGGACGCGAACGGAGGAAGGGGCGGTCTATGCGCTGCAGGGCTGCCCGATGCACGAGGAGCCGCTGCATCTCGTCCCCGCGGCGCTGCGCACCCAGGCGCGCGAGCACACGCACGTGGGCGTAGAGGGCAGTCCGTGCCCGGTCTGCAGCTGGCGCCTCGAGCACGAGTTCGAGGGCGACTTCCTCAACTTCCCGATCGAGCGGATCGTCTTCTCGGAAGCGAGGCGCGTCGGTATCGGGACGTTCGAGCCGGGCGACCCCAAGTCGATGAGCATGGAGCAGCTGACCGGCGGCCTGGACTTCCGGGCGATCGAGACGCACGGCTCGGACTCTCACCCGTTGGCGCTCGACTGGGCGGGCGAGTTCTCAAAGGCCAACCGCGGCGTGTTCGAGGCCGTGGAGTTCTTCAAGAACCCGGCGGAGTTCCGCAATCTCTTCTTGACGATGGCCCAGGAGAAGCAGTTCAAGGTGCCCAAGTTCGGCTACATCGACTCCGACACGGTCATCCTCGCCCACACCAACGAGGCGGAGTTCAGGGCGTTCATGGCCGACGCGAAGAACGAGGCGCTCAAGGACCGCCTGGTCACCGTCGCCGTGCCCTACAACGTGCGTGTCGCCGACGAGGAGAAGATCTATCGCAAGCTGCTCACCGGTCTCGGGGCTCGCGGCGACCTGCACATCGCTCCGCACGCCCTTCGTGCCGCCGCGATGGTCGCCGTGCTGTCGCGCCTCAAGCCGCACGAGAATCTCGGGCCGGTCGAGAAGATGAAGCTCTACGACGGCGAGGAGGTGGGCGATTGGAAGCTCGCCCAGATCCCCGAGATCAAACGCGCCGCCGAGCACGAGGGTATGACCGGCCTGGGTCCGCGCGCCATCGTCGACGTCCTGTCGGGCGCGGCCAGCAAGGCGGGCGAGGCCAACCAGACCGGCAAGTATCTGACGCCGATCATGGCGCTGATCGCCCTGACCGACTACATCGAGCGCCTGGAGGCACCCAAGGAGACGCGCGAGCAGCTCCGGGCGTTCGTGATCGACGCCCGCAAGGAGATCGATCGGCGCCTCAAGGACGAAGTCCGCAAGGCGTTCGTCCCCGCGTTTGCCGAGCACGCCCAGCGGCTGCTGGAGAACTACCTGACGAACATCGAGGCCTACTGCCAGGGCACCAAGACGCAGGATCCGATCACCAAGGAGGATCGGGATCCCGATGAGCGGTTGATGCGCAGCGTCGAGGAGAACGTCAAGCCCGCGGTGTCGGAATCGGCCAAGGACACCTTCCGCCAGGGCGTACTGATGCGCATCGGGATCGCGCTGCGTAAGGGCGAGCGGCCGCTGACACACGAAACCGACACCGTCCTCGCCACCGGGATCGAGGAGTACCTGTTCGATCAGCTCAAGGACATCGTGCAGGTGACGGTCTCCAAGAACAACCCCGACCAGGATCAGGCCAAACGCCTCAACGAAGTGCTGACGATCCTGATCGAGCAGCGTGGCTACACGGAGCATTCCGCCCGCGACCTGCTCGACTACGTCGGCCATCTGCTCAACCGTTGAGGACCGGGTCCGATGACCGTCGTCGGCGAGTCGGGCCTCCCGCATGACGCTGGGCGCCGCGACTCGCTGCATCACCGCGAACGCCTGCGAAAGAAGATCACCGAGCAGCTGAAGGAGCGGATCGGCGAGGAGGACATCGTCGCCTCGGGGCCGGAGAAGAAGATCCGGGTTCCCGTGAAGGGGACCAAGCGCTGGCAGTTCATCTTCGACCGCGGCAAGGGCCAGGGTGTCGGCTCGGGAGACGGTAAGCCAGGTGATGTTCTCGGGCCCCCGGGGGACGCTCCGGGCGACGGCGAGGCGGGCACCGAGCCCGGCGAGGAGCTCTACGAGGTCTGGCTCGACATGAACGACGTCGAGGAGCTCCTCTTCTCAGAGCTCCAGCTCCCGCGCCTGAAGGCCAAGACCGGGGCGGATATCGAGGCGGTCCAGACCGTCTATGACCAGATCGCGCGTAAAGGGCCGCAACTGGACAAGAAGTCGACGCTGCGGGAAAACCTCCTGCGCAACGCGAAGCGGGGCCGGGTGTCGCTCGGTGGAATCGACAAACCCGACCTGCGATACCTGTCCTACCGTGACGTGCCGCGGCCGCGCAACCGAGCCGTCATCTTCCTCGCGATGGACGTGTCCGGCTCGATGAACGTCGACCGCAAGCGGATGGCGCGTCTGTTCTTCTACTGGTGCGTGCAGTTCCTGCGCAGCCGGTATGAGCTGACCGAGATCGTGTTCCTCGCGCACACGACCGAGGCGCGTGAGGTCGACGAGGAGCAGTTCTTCGGCCGGGTCGAGTCCGGGGGCACGAAGGTGTCGTCGGTCTTCGAGGCCGTCGAGGAGATCCAGCGCGACCGGTATCCGGCCGACGACTGGAACATCTACGTCCTTCATGTCTCCGACGGCGACAACTTCACCCTCGACAATCAGCGCGCCCTCGAGCTGATCCGCCGCCTGACGGAGTTCTGCTCGCTGGTCGGCTACCTGGAGGTCGACCCCGGCTCCGGAAGCTCGCACAAGCTCTCGAAGTACTACGAGGAGGAGGCGGCCGATCTGGACGGGTTCGTGTCCGCTCGCGCCACCGATGACCGGGCGCTGTGGCCCGCGCTGCGGAAGTTCTTCGCCGCCGACGACGTCGAGGCCGCGGTTCGATGAGCGAGTACACGCTGAACGATCTGCGCTCGATCGATGAGCGGTGCCGCGAAATCGCCGTCGGCGAGCTCGGATTCCAGGTGCCTGACGTCGTCTATCACCTGGTCCGCCCGGAGGAGGTCTACTTCGCCGCCGCCAACGGGTTGCCGGCGCGATATTCGAGCGCGCGCTGGGGAGCGCACTTCGATGAGGCCTACGGCCGCTACCAGCGTGGGCAGGACCGGATCTACGAGCTGATCTTCAACACGCGCCCCGCCCACGCGTATCTCATGGACGGCAACGGCCTCGTCGCCCAGACGCTCGTGATCGCGCACTGCCTCGGCCACGGGTATGTCTTCGAGAACAACGCGTGGCTCGGTGCCGTCGACCGCCAGATCATGCCGCGGGTCGTGTCCGCGGCCGACCGGATCGCCGACTACATGGGCGCCTACGGCCGCGACCGGGTCGAGGACTTCATCGACGCCTGCCACGCGATCGCGATTCACCAGCCCCAGGCGCAGCTCATCCACAAGGCGCGCGTGTCAGAGCCACAGCACCGAGAGCGCCCCTACGACATCCTCTTCCCCGCCGAGGTCGCCGCGGACCGCGAGCGGGTCGAGACCGACCGCGAGACACTGCGCCACCGCTTCCCGCGAGAGCCCGAGGAGGACCTGCTCCGGTTCATCGAGGCGAACGCCCAGGGCTTGGAGGACTGGCAGCGCGACGTCATCTCGATCGTCGCCTCCGAGCAGAGCTATTTCCTTCCCCAGATGCGCACGAAGATCCTCAACGAGGGCGCGGCCGTGCTCGCCCATCAGGAGATCTGCCAGCGCCTGTTCCTGTCCGCCGATGACTACTGGCAGTACGAACAGCTCAACGCGGGCGTGATCCAACCGCACCCTGGCCGCGTGAACCCCTACAGCCTCGGTATCAACATCCTGCGTGAGATCATCCGCATCGCCACCGACCCCGACGACGAGGAGCGTGAGCGCTGGAGCTGGGCGGGGGAGACCGAGCCGTTGGAGCGGGTCCGGCTCGTGCTGGGGACCTATGACGACGAGGCGTTGCTACGAGAGTTCTTGACCCCGAAGGTCTGCGAGCTCTCGCGCCTGTACGCGTTCGAGCACCTTCAGCAGGATCCGCGCAGGGTCCGCATCTCCTCTCGAGAGGCCGACGCGATCCGCGATCTGCTGATCCGCCAGCACGCGACCGGCGGGATCCCGAGCATCGAGATCGTCGACGCCGACTTTCGCGGCCGCGGTGAGCTCCTGCTCGAGCACCGCCACGAGGGCATGGGCCTCGACGAGGAGTACGCGCGCGGCACGCTGACGCAGATCGCGATGCTCTGGGGCAAGCCATGCACCATCCGCACCGCGACACCCGACGACCCCGACGAGTCGCTGTGGTTCACCGGCCGTTGCGACGGCACCTCCGAGAAGCACCTCGATCAGCCTGAGGGCTGACGCGGGTGGGGCACGGCACCGCGAGTCCGCACCGACGGCCGGTGGGCGCCCGCCCCCCTCGGCGGGCGCCCTCCGAGGTGTCGCCGCGCCCCGCGTCAGGGCGCGGTGCCCACAGCGGCGGCGACGAGCTCTCGAATCCCCGAACATTGTGACTCTAAGTCGCTCGCCATCGCGGTGTCAAGCCGAGCGACACAGCAAACAACGGAGGTTTGCGCC
>DATAUL010000438.1:0-15665 GCA_036268255.1 Solirubrobacteraceae bacterium
GCTGTCGCACAGCCGCAGAATTGCGCGCGGACAGGTGAGCGGCCCTCGCCGGATCCTGGTGATTCGCAGCCCGAGCTCGTGGCTGGGCCGGTGCGGTGATGGACGCCGCTCAGCGAGGATTCGGCACGGAGGAGAGCGCCGGACGGCTTCTGAGGTCAGCCGGCGAGCGGCTCGCCCAACGGGGCGCAAATCGCGGCCGGCCGGGACTGGCGCTGCAGGCTGCGGCGCAGCTGTACGAAGGCGATGCTTCCGAGCAGGCCGGGGACCCAGAGCGCGATCGCGTGGTAGACAAGGACTGCCGCGGTGGTCGCCGCCAGCGGCTGGTGGTAGAGCGCGAACGTGCCGATCAGTCCGAGGTCCACGCCACCGATTCCGCCGGGCACCGGGATGTTGCCGCCGAGCTGGCCGATCAGGTATCCGAGCGCGAGCACGCCGATCGGGGGCGAGTATCCGAAGGCCCGGAAGCAGACGCCGAGGACCGCGAGGTCGAAGGCCATCGTCCCGAACGAGCCAACCAGAACGTCAGGCGAGCGTCGTCGCAGCAGGAGCAGGCCGCCGCGCACGCCCTGCCCAAGCGAGCAGCGTGCGAACGACCAAACGGCGGCGACGCGGCCCGCCTCGGGTGGAGTAGTCGGCTGGAGCAAAACACCTCCGAGCCACCAAGGAAGCGCCAGCACGAGCACGGTTGCCGCCAGCGCGGCGACCCCGAAAATGTCCGTCAGCGTCGCGTTGGGATCGTGCCCAGGCAGCCCTGCGGCGTACAGCGCGGCCAGGGCAATGACACCTACCACGTTCGCCAGGCTCGTGAGGACGAAGAACGCAACCGACTTGCGGCCGATCTGCTCGGAGCTCATCCCACCGCGGTGAAGCGCCCACGCACCCAGCGCCAGGCCGCCGGCGCCACTGACCGAGAGCACGGAGTTCGCCCCCTGCTCGGACATCCCGATCTGATAGCTCAACCGCCAGCTCATGCGGGGGCAGAAGACGGCGCGGAAGATCACGACGTAGCAGAGCGCCGAGAGCACCTCCAACCCGACGCCTGCGAATAGCCACCCCGGCGAGGCGTGCGCCACACGATTGCGCAGCGTGCCCAGCCCCGGGCCGGTGAGCACGGTCACCGCGACGACGACGCCCACCGCAGCGAGTTGCAGCAATCTGCGGCCAACGCGCCTCGGGCTCAGTTCATCCGGCATCGAGCCATCTCGGCCAGCCGGCTCCGGTACAGGATTGGCGACCACGCTCATCCCGGGGACACCGCTCGGCTGTCACCGCGATACGACCGAATGCCGGTCATCGGCTCAGGCCGTCGGAGCCACCTGAACCTCGCGATGGCTGGGCCGAGACTCACGGGCGTAGACCGCCTTCGCGATCCGCTCGGCGATCATTATCGTCGTCGGGTTCAGCGCCACCGATACAACGACCGGCATGATCGATGCGTCAATGACACGAAGTCCGTCGATCCCCTTGACGGCGCCATGCGAGTCCACGACCGCCCATGGATCCTCGGGACCGCCCATCGGCGCGGTCGCGACCGGGTGGCCGTAGGAAGCCAGGTTAGAGGCGATCACGCCTGCGAGCTGGTCGTCCCCGACGGCGTCGCCGGGCAAGATCTCGAGCTCGATGAACTGAGCGAGCGCCGGATTGCGGCCGATCTTGCGGGCCAGCCGCACCCCCTCGAGCATCCGGCGCGCGTCCCTGTCCTCGGCCAGGAAGTTGCAGTCGATCTCAGGCTGCTCGCGCGGGTCGCGGCTACGCAGGGTGAGGGTTCCGCGGGAATCAGGCTTGACGACGGCGACGCTCAGCGAGATCGCTCCGCCGGTCGGGCTGTATTCCGGAGGCAGGAGGTGTGTCACCGCGATGTGCATGTCCAGTTCGTCGCCGCGGGCTTCGCTGGACTGCCTCCAGAGCAGGGCGCCGACCGCTGGCCGCATGTCAAGCGCATCCGTTTTCAGGGCGTACCCGTTGTAGTAGAAGGGCTGGTCCTGCAGGTGTTGGCCAACGGGCAGATCGGCCACGACGTCGATGCCGAGCTCGGCCAGATCAGCCGCCGGGCCGACGCCGGACCGCAGCAGGATCGCCGGGCTCCCGTAGGTGCCGGACGAGAGAATCACCTCACCCGCGGGGATCTCACCACCGCTTGCCGTGACGACGCCGACTGCCCGGCGCTGGTGCAAGAGGACGCGATCGACGAGCACATCGCCGGAGATCTTGAGATTGGGTCGGTTGCGGACCTCGTCAGTGAGATAGACGAGGCCGGTGCTCTGACGCACGCCGTCAATGACGTTGACCGGGTACCCGCCCACGCCGCTCGGATTCGGCCCGTTGAAATCATCGACCCGGGAGAATCCCTGCGCCACGGTTGCGTCGATGAAGCCGCGCAACGAGGTGGTCAGATCGTCGTACTTCTGGTGTCGTATCGGGAACGGTCCCGTGCGCCCGTGGTAGGCGTCATCGCCGTCGGGCGTGTTCTCCATCTCCCGGAATGTTTTGTCGATGCCCTCGATCGTCCAATCCCGAAGGCCATGACCTTGCCAATCGCGGACGTCGCCCGGTCGTGCGCGCATCGCCACCGTGGCGTTGTGGGCCGAGCAGCCGCCGAGCGCCCGGCAGCGCGCGGCGTCGATCTTCTGCGAGGCGGCTCCACCGCGGGCGGTGAAGCCCCATTCGTGCTCGGGGTTGGCCGGCACGTGCGCGGCGTCGCGCAGGTCATCTGGATAGCCATCGACGCCGTAGGCCGTGCCAGCCTCGAGCAGCAGAACAGATCGGTTTCGATCCTCGCTGAGACGGCTAGCCAGTACGCTGCCCGCTGAGCCTCCTCCAATGATGACTACGTCGGCGCGACCGGCGCGACCGTTGCCGATATCGGACATGACTTCTCCTCGGGTTGATGGCTCTATCAGGACAGCTTGCTTCTGCCTTTCGCTATGCGGTGACGCGTTCTGCGCCGGCTAGATGCCCCGACAGGAGCTGTCCGGCTCTGTCCAGCGCCGCGACCGCTTCGTCAAGGATCGGGTAATAGGCCTGGAAGACGTGGGGCACCCGAGGGGTGATCTCGAGCGTAACCTCCACGTCGGCGGTGGCGGCTTGTTGCGCGAGGCGGAGGGCGTCGTCGAGGAGAACCTCGTGACTTCCGGCCTGGATGATCAGGGGCGGCAGCCCGGACAGGTCGGCGAATAGTGGGCTGATGAGGCCAAGCGCGGCGTCTTGTCCCGACGTGTAGTCGGTGACCCGGGCCTGGAGGGCTTCGGGGCTGAGCAGCGGGTCGGCCGAGCGTTTGGTTTTCATGGTCGTCCCGGCCAGGGTGAGATCGGCGTACGGTGACATGACGAAGGCTGCGGCTGGCAGGGGCACCCCGTGATCGCGGGCGTTGACCAGGGTGGCGATGGCGAGCCCGCCGCCGGCGGACTCGCCCGCGAAGGCGATGTCCGAAGTGGCGACGCCGCTGTGCAGGAGGGCTTCATAGGCCGCAAGGGCGTCGTCGACCGCGGCCGGATACGGGTGCTCGGGGGCGAGCCGGTAGTCGACGGAGATGACCTTTGCGTGCGTTCGCCGGCCGACCTGCGAGGCCAGGTCAGCGGCGAGGAAGGCGTCCGACATGACGTACACGCCGCCGTGGAAGTAAAGAAGAACGTTGCGAGGTTCGACTCCGTTGACTGTGATCTCGGCGGTCGGGACGGCGCCCAGTGCGGCTGCGGTCACGGTCACGTCGGCGGGCAGCGGCTGCGCCGATAGCAACTCTCGGAGCATTCGTCGTTGCTCGTTGACATCGCTGTCGACGGGGAAGGCCGACTGTCGCAGGATTGAGTCGAGGGTCTCTCGCTGCTCGGTGCTCACGGAGGATCTCCCTTTGGTTGGTCACTTCCAGCTTTGCCGCCAGGCAGGTGAGACGGCATCACCGGATCACGGTGATTCGCGCCGCCACCGGGCTTCAGGGCGTCCAGTTCTCGGCGAGCGGGGTGAGTTGAAGCTCGTGTGTCGCGGAGCGGGCGTCCTGGTTGGCGAGAAACAGGGCGGCGTCGGCGATTCTGCGCGGGTCGGCGAGCGCGTCTGGCGAGACACCGGGCCGTGTGGAGCCGTCGAGTGGCTGGATGCCCGCGTCGACGATGAGCAGCGTGACCTGGATGGCGTGGGGGCGCAGCTCGAGCGCGGCCGCGTTGGTGACCGCTCGTACGCCGAACGATCCTGCTGCCCACAGACCGCGGCCCGGCGTCGCGCGTCGTGCTGAGCCGCCGGTGACCTGCACCAGGGTCGCTGCGCGGCCCTGCGCGATCGCGAATCGTCCGCTGGCCGACAGGAACGAGAAGGCCGCCCGGGCCGGGGCCGCTGCCCACGAGTCAAAGCTGTCGAGGTCGGCCTCGGCGATCGGGCCGCCGCCGACGGGCCCGGTGCGCTCGCCGCCGTATGCGGCGGCGGCGTTGAGCACGAGTTCGACTTCACCGTGAGCAGCGGCCGCCTGCTCGAGCGCACCGTACACGCTCGCGGGGTCCGTCACGTCGGCCTTCAGCGCGAGCGCGCCGGACGTGCTGACCCCATCCAGGGTGCTCGGCGACCGCGCCACCCCCGCCACCGCCCAGCCGTCGCTCACCAGCAGCTCGATCACGGCGCGACCCAAATTGCGCGCTCCGAACACAACCGCACTTCGCGGCTTACCTTGCATCTCGCTCATCGAATCGCTCGATTCCGTCGGGGTATCGGTTCAAAGGGTCGCGACCTTGGCCTCTATGAGCGTGCAAGGCGGGTGCGCGCACGGCGGCCGGCGGCGACCGCGCGCGCGAGGTGTCCGCAGTACGGCGCGCCTGGGCAGCGCATAAACGACAGCGCGACCGTCTGGACGGGCTCGTCGGCGGATTCGCGCCGCCGGCCCGGCAGCAGCACGATCGTGAAGGCGGCGCCCATCGCGCACAGAACTGCACCGACGATGAAGGCGCCCTTGAATCCGTGCGTCAGCGCCGCCGGTACTGCGAAGCCGGTGTGCAGCGCGCTCGTGGTCCGGCTCGTTGCGACCGAGGTGAGGATCGCCAGGCCGAGCGAGCCGCCGACCTGCTGGGTCGTGTTCAGCAGGCCCGACGCCAGCCCGGAGTCCTCCGGCGCCACGCCGCTTGTGCCGGCGATCGTGACCGGGACGAACGACATCCCCATGCCGACGCCGAGGATGACCATCGCCGGCACCACGTGGCTTCCATAGTCGCCATGACCGGACACGCTGGTGAGGAGCACGAACCCGCCGGTCGAGATCAGGAGACCGGCGACCAGGATAGGCCTGGGCGTGAACCGGTCGACGAACCGCGACGCCACGCCCGATGCAGCGATGAGCGTCAGGCTCAGCGGCAGGTATGCGACCCCTGTCTTCAACGCGCTGAAGCCGAGCACCTGCTGCAGGTAGAGCGTAAGGAAGAAGAACATCCCGAACAGCGCGGCCACCACGACGAGCAGCGTCGCGTCCGCGGCGGACAGGCTGCGGTTGGAGAAGATCCGCAGCGGGACCAGCGGGTCCTCGTGGCGGCGCTCGATCACGACGAACGCCGCGATCAGCACGGCCGAGACGACGAAGCCGGCGATCGTGCGTCCTGAGGTCCAGCCCCAGCTGTTCGCCTTGATCAGCGTGAACACCAGCGCCATCGTCCCGAGCGTGATCGAGATGGCCCCCCCGACGTCGTATCCGCTCTTCGCGACCGACTCCGACCGGCTTTCGGGAATTATCCGCGGCGCCAGCGCCAGGACTATTACGCCGATGGGCACGTTGACGAAGAACACCCAGCGCCAGCTGAGCAGCTGCACCAGCACACCGCCGAGCAGTAGGCCGACGGCACCCCCGGCGCCGGCGATCGCCCCCCATACAGACAGCGCGCGGTTGCGCTCTGGTCCTTCGGCAAACGTGGTCAGGATGATCGAGAGCGCGGCCGGCGACACCATCGCCCCGCCCAGCCCCTGCAACCCGCGGGCGACGAGCAGCTCGCCCTCGGACTGGGAGACTCCGCAGACGAGCGATGCGGCAGCGAACAGCCCAATTCCGGCCATGAACAGCCGGCGCCGCCCGAGCCGATCGGCAGCCCGGCCGCCGAGCAGCAGGAAGCCGCCGAATATCAACGTATACGCGTTCAGGATCCAGGACAGACTCTGCTCCGAGAACCCGACGTCGCGCTTGATCGTCGGCAGCGCGACATTGACGATGCTGGCGTCCAGGATCACCATGAACTGAGCAACGGCGACGATCGCCAGCACCGCGTTCGTGTTGACCCCAGCGGTCCGACCCCCATCGGGTTGCAGGTGGGCCTCCTCGGCTCCTCCCACAATGACTACGTCAGCACCACCGGCGCGACCGTTGCCGATATCGGACACGGATCTCGTTCTCCTCGGGTCGATGACTCGGAGTGCAATCGTGTCCATGGCGCGGGTGATCTGTCATCGCCAGATCCCGGTGATCAGCAGTTGTCGGCGGGAACTAGAACTTGGATTGCGCGAGCTGCGTCCGTGACTTCACGCCGAGCTTGCGAAACGCTTTGCGTAGGTGGTATTCGACGGTGCTGTGGCTGATGATCAGCTGGGCGGCAATTTCCCGATTCGTGTGTCCGGTCGCCGCAAGACGAGCAATCTGAGTCTCCTGGGGCGTGAGTTGGTCAGGTGTGCCCACCGTCCGTTTGGCGGCACGCTCGCCTGCTGCGAGCAGCTCGCGTTCGGCGCGGCGCGCGAACGCCTCGGCGCCCATGGTGGTGAACGCCTCAAGTGCGGTGCGTAGATGCTCTCGAGCGTCGAGGCGGCGACGTTCGCGGCGCAGCCACTCCCCGTAAAGAAGGTGTGTCCGGGCGAGCTCGAGGCGCGCACGGACACCCGAGAGGTGTTCGATCGACTGGCGGTACAGACTGTCGGCGACCTCGCCTTCGCTCATCAGCGCGCGCACGCGCGCTTCGATTCCAGTCGCCCACCCGGAGCTAATCACCCGGGTACGCTCCGAGAGCCATTCCAGGGCGGCCTCGAGCAGCGGTCGGTCAGCGGTCTTGGACGCCGCATCAGTCAGCTCGGGCACCAGATACGTTCCGTATCCGATCGGATCGGGCTGGAACGCTTCCCACGCTGCATCGCGGGCGGCGTCATGTCGGCCGAGGCCGTTGTAGAGCACGGATCTCGCGTAGTTGTTGGATGTCCATCGGCGTGCGGCCGCCTCCTCTGAGGTGGCGTCGATCAGCCGAGACGCTTGCGCCTCGTGGCCACGCCAAGCGGCGAGAATCATCGGAGCGTTCACGAGCGCTGGGTTTCCGGTCGCCTCAGCGATCAAGCGGGCTTCGTCGAGTGTCAGCGTGGCCGCGGTCAACTCGCCGGCGAGCATGTGGCTCCTCGCCAGGAAGCTGAGCGCGAACTGCAGGTGCACGAGCGCGCCCGCGTCGCGGGCGACCTGCACGTGGCGAGCGGCGAGGAGATGCAAAGCCTCGTCGTCCCACATCTCGAGCGCGACGATGTTGCTGTTTCTATCGCTGGAGGGCGAGAGCCACCAACCGACATCCTCGCTGGAGACGTCGATCGAGAGCAGGAGCTCGAGAGCCCGAGCGAGTCTCGGCGCCGCACCCGCGTATCCATCGGTTAGGCGGGTCGCGAACGCATCGAGCAGCACGTCGACCGTCCGCGGCGGGGCGGCGCCGGGTGGCGCCGCCCGCGCGGCGGCCGCGACCGCTCGGGCGCCGCCGACGACTTCAACGTCGCTTGCCATGGCGCCGGCGAGCGCGTCGAGGTACGTTTCGCGGGCTAGCTCCGGGTCGATTGGCTCAAGGCGTTTCGCTGCGCCGCTAAACAAGCGGCCGGCGTCGGCGCCGCGCCGCTGCTCCAAGGCGATCTGTCCGCGCAAGAGGTCGACCTGGGCGCGCCCGAGATCGTCCAGCACTTCGGCCTCGACGTCTAGTAACAGCCCGAGAGCAGCCTCCAGAGCGCCGGCATCGCGCTTGGCGGCGGCGGCCACGAGCAGGCGCTGCGCGCGCCGCGTGGGCTCGGGTGTCAGCGCGGCGGCGCGTTCGAGGAAGGCAGCGCCAGCCGCCAGCCCCCCGCGCGCCTGAGCCCGTCCAGCGGAACGCTCGAGCTCTGCGGCGACGTCCTCGTCGGGCATTGATGCCGCCTGAGCCCAGTGCCAAGCTCGGCGATCCGGATCGATGTCCGGATCGGTGGCCTGCGCCAGGGCGCGGTGGACAGCGCGCCGTTCCTTCAGCCCGGCTGCCCGGTATACAGCCGAGCGAACCAGTGGATGACGGAAAACCACTCGGGCACCAAGCTCCAACAGCCCTTCGGCTTCGACGGTTTCCGCAATCGACTCGGGGATTCCGAGCTGCTGCGCCGCCCGCCAAACGAGTGCCGGGTCACCGATTGGATCGGCTGCCGCCACGAGCAACAAGCGTCGCGCGTCACCTGGAAGATTGGCCAGCCTCCGCGTGAAGCTCTCCTCGATGCTCGCGGACAAAGGCACCGCCGCCGGCAGACCAAAGCCGCCCGCGAGCTGCGTCGGCGTCAGCCCGCGCGGCAATTCCAACAGGGCGAGCGGGTTCCCGCGGGTCTCGGCAACGATCCGCTCGAGCACGTGCTCGTCCAGCGGAGCCGGCAAGGCGGACTCCAGCAGCGTCCGTGCATCACGATGCCCGAGGGACAAGACGTGAAGCTCCGGCAATCCCGCGAGCAGGGCGCCCTGCTCCCGCGCGGCGAACACGAGCGCGATCTTCTCCGCCAACAGGCGGCGAGCCACGAATGCCAGCGTCCGCGCGGACGTGTGGTCGAGCCAATGCGCGTCATCGACAACAGCCAGCAGCGGCCGTTGCTCGGCCGCCTCGGACAACAGACCGAGCACCGCCAATCCAAGCAAGAAGGGATTCGGCGCGGGCCCGGTGGTGAGTCCGAACGCAACGCCGAGCGCCTCGTGCTGCGGCGGCGGGAGACGGTCCCAAAAGTCGAGGAACGGGGAACACAGCTGCTGAACCGCTGCGAACGGGAGCTCCATCTCCCCTTCGACTCCGGACGTCCGGACGACCCGAAACTCGCGCGCAGCCTCGACCGCGTACTCAAGCAACGCGGTCTTGCCGACGCCCGCTTCGCCATCGGCCACCAACACGCCGCCGCGCCCGCTGCGCACGCCGTCCAGCAGTCGATCGAGCACCTCCCGCTCACGTTCGCGGCCGATCAACTGCCGTCCTGACGGGAGAACAGGTGGCGTCACTCCGTTCATTGCGTCTAAGCATGACTCAGGACGACGCTCGGGCACGGGCTAAGGAATTCTGGGGTGCTGCGGCGAGGCGAAACGGGCGCCCAGCTACGACAGTCGATGTGCGAGCTGTGTGCGTGACTCGACGTGAAGCTTGCGGAACGCCTTGCGAAGGTGGTACTCCACGGTGCTCGCGCTGATGAACAGTCGAGCGGCGATCTCTCGGTTGGAGTGGCCCTCCGCCGCTAGGCGCGTGATCTGCGTCTCCTGCGGAGTGAGCTTGTCTCGCGTGTCCACGCTTCGTTTGCGGGCACGCTCACCCGTCGCCTGTAGCTCGAGCCGTGAACGCTCGGCGAACGCCTCCAGTCCAAGGTCTGTGAAGAGTTCGTGAGCGGTTCGCAGTTCCTCGCGAGCGTCCAGGCGCCGGCGCCCGCGCCGCAGCCACTCGCCGTAGAGAAGATGCGCGCGCCCGAGCTCTGGCGCAAGACGCGTCCGGCCAAGTCGTTCGATCGCTTCGCGGTACTGCGATTCAGCCGCATCGCCGTCTCTTAGCAACGCTCGCGAACGGGCCGCGATCCCCAGTCCCCAGTCGGTGCCGGCGACGGCGGTGTCCTCTGTGAGGCGCGCGAGGGCACTGGCAGCATGTCCGGACGCGCCGCTCCGGCTGGCCGCTTCGATCAGCTCGGCCAGCGCCCAGCTCGAGATGAACAACTCGGGGGTGTCGTCGCTCGCGCGCTGGGCTGCAGCCAGCGCCTCGCCGTAGCGCCCGAGCCCGTTGAACAGGATCGCCTTCGCGAACTCGCCCCACTGGACGGCAAATCCCTGACCCACGGCGGCTGCATCCTTGATCGCCGACTCGAGCAGCGTAAGTCCGTCAGCTTCCCGACCCTGAAGGGCCACGAGCAGCATCGCCGCGTAGGGCGCGAGGCGGGTCCCGGTCGCCTCGACGATCGCATCGGCCTCCGCGGTCGCCTCCGCGGCCTTCACGAACTCGCCCGACCAGGCGTCGATGACCCCGCCTGTAATCAGCCCCATTGGCAGCCGCGCCAGTGCGCCCGCCTCGCGTGCCAGCCCGAGCTGACGCGCGTTGATCGCGTACCAGCCCTCATCATCCCAGAGAACATAAGACGGTATGGGGGGCAGCGCGGTCCACCGGAAGCTGTTCTCGGCCGGAGTCTCTGCCGCGGCAAATGCGCTCGATGCGCGTCGCAGCGCCATCGCCGCCGCGGCGCGTCCCTCCGTGATCAGCAGAGCAAGTCCGTCCAACAGCAGATCGAATGGCTGCGACGGGTGTGTTGACGCGGGAGCTGACCTCGCCGCACGCGAGACCTCGAGCAGATCACCGGCGGTGGCCAGACTCCCGGCGAACCACGCTGCGCCCCACGCGTCCAGGTAAGTCTCTCGCGCCAGGTCCACATCAAACCGCTCCAGCCGCCGGGCAGCACTCAAGAGCAGAGGCGGTGCGTCGCTGCCAATGTTGGATGAGAACGCGATCTGTCCGCGGAGCAGCTCTGCCTCGGCCTGCTGCAGCTCGTCCGGCGAACCTGCCTCGGCGATTGGAAGGAGCCTCAGCGCCTCATCGAACGCGCCGGCATACAAATTCGCTCGCGCGGCGGCAAGGGCCCGGTCCACCCTCCGCGCGGGGTCCACCGTCAACGCGATCGAACGCTCCAGAAGCGCCGCCGAGGCGGCCAGCCCACCCCGTGCCTGCGCACGACCCGCTGAGCGCTCCAGCTCACACGCCACCTCCTCGTCGGGCGTGGCTGCGGCCTGCGCGCGGTGCCAGGCACGCCGATCCGGGTCGACTTCCGGATCGGTCGCCTCCGCGAGCGCGCGGTGGACGGCGCGGCGTTCATTCAGTCCGGCGGCTCCGTAGACGGCCGAGCGAACCAACGGGTGGCGAAACACCACCCGAGGGGAGAGAGCCAACAAGTCCTCCGATTCGACGGCGTCCGCAGCCGACTCCGAAATGCCGAGGCGCGCAGCAGCGCGCCATACCAGCGGCGGATCGCCGACCGAGTCCGCGGCTGCCACCAGCAGCAAGCGGCGTGCATCCGGAGGAAGCCTCGCCAGCCGCCGCGCATAGCCCTTCTCGATGCTGGCGGACAGGGGCACCGCGGCCGGCACGCCAAACCCACCCGCGAGCTGGGTCGGGCTCAACCCGCGCGGCAGCTCTAACAGGGCGAGCGGGTTCCCGCGCGTCTCGGCAACGATCCGCTCCAGCACGTGCTCATCCAGCCGAGCCGGCAAGACCAGCTCCAACAGGGCCCGCGCATCACGACGACCCAAGGGCACAACGCCGAGATCCGGCAAACCGACAAGCACGTCGCCGAGCGTTCGTGTCGCGAACACGAGCGCGATCTTCTCCGCCAGGAGACGACGCGCCAGAAATGCCAGGGCCCGCGCAGACGCACTATCGAGCCACTGCGCGTCCTCAACCACACACACGAGAGGCTGCTCCTCGGCGGCCTCGGCCAACAGGCCCAGGACCGCCAGTCCGACCAGGAACGGATTCGGCGCGGGCCCCGTGGTGAGTCCAAACGCGACGCCAAGCGCGTCGTGCTGCGGGTGCGGGAGACGATCCATGAGGGCGAGGAACGCAGAACACAGCTGCTGAACCGCCGCGAACGGCAGCTCCATCTCGGCTTCGATTCCGGACGTCCGGGCGATCCGAAACCCGCGCGCAGCCTCGGCCGCGTACTGAAGCAGCGCGGTCTTGCCGACGCCCGGTTCGCCATGCACCACCAACACGCCGCCACGTCCGCCGCGCACGCCGTCCAGCAGCCGGTCGAACACCTCGCGCTCGCGTTCCCGGCCGAGCAACTGCCCTCCTGACCACAGAACCGGTCCGTTCATGCCGCCTAAGCATGACTCAGGACAGCGCTCGGGTCACGACTAAGGAATTCAGGGATTCGAACGCTCGGCAGTAGCGCCACGATCCCACGCCCGTGGAGAGCAACGCCAGAGCCCGAACGAGCACTCGGTGAGCACGGCCGACCCACGCCCGGGCATCGCCGACCCGCCTGCCGATTGTGCGCCGATCCCCAGGTCGGCCCTCGGCCCCTCGCTCAACGAACATGGGTACCACGTCGGGCGGGTCGAGGGGAACCTCTATTGGGTCACGGACGGGATCTACCAGTCCGCCTTCCTGACGACATCCGACGGCGTCGTCCTACTCGACGCGCCTCCCACCGTCGGTCACAACATCCAGCGGGCCGTGGATCAGGTCACCGCCGCCAACGGCGTCAGCAATGAGGTGACACATCTCATCTATTCTCATCACCACGCCGATCATGCCGGCGCGTCCTCGCTGTTCGGCCGGAACGTCACTCGCATCGGACACGAGGAGACGCGGAGGCTGCTGCTCCGCGACGACGATCCCGCGAGGCCTGCACCGGAAGAGACCTTCCAGGACCGCCGAACCCTTGAGATCGGAGGCGAGCACATCGAGCTGGCCTGGCACGGCCCCAATCACTCGCCCGACAACATCTTCATCCATCTGCCCGATCACGACGCGTTGATGCTCGTCGACATTGTCAATCCGGGGTGGGCGCCGGTCTGTCAGAGCAACCTCACCGAAGACGTGCCCGGCTACATCGAGGCCCAGGACACTGCGCTCACCTACCCGTGGAAGCACTTCATCGGCGGCCACATGGGCCGGCTCGGCAGCCGCAACGACGTGGCAACGCACCGGCAGTACATGGCCGACATCGCGGACAGCTCACGCAAGGCGCTGGACACCGTCGATCCGACACCGTATTTCATCAAGTACGGCGAGAACACCTGGGCCGCGGTGAGGGACTATCTGGACGCGGTTACGGCCGACGCCGCGGCCCCGATCATCGACAAGTACACCGGCGTTCTGGCGGCCGCCGACGTCTTCACGGCCAGCATGACGTTCCATGTCATGCAATCGATCCGTCTCGACCTGGGCTACGGATGGCAGGTGCACCCGTGAGCTCGGCGATGGAAACCACGCTGGTCGCTGGATATACCGGAGGCGGACGAGCCCGCCACACTGGGACAGGCGCTGGTCAGATGCCGACGCGGCGCGGGGAGCACCCGGAGCAGCTGATCGCAAGAGACGTTTCAGTCGCCCGGGGCCTGCTCGACAGAGATAACCTCGTCCAACTGCTGGATCGCGCTGTGACCAAGCGCGTGACGGTCATCTCGGCGCCGCCGGGAAGTGGGAAGACCTCGCTGTTGCGCGCGTGGGCTGGCCGCTCGGCCATCCCGCGTCGCGTCGCGCTCGTGTCCGTCGACCGCGACCAACAGAATGCCCAGTTGTTCTGGTGCGCCGTCCTAGACGCGATCCGAAGCCCGGCGCGCTCGATCGATCCTGAGACGCAGCCGGCGGCGATCGCTGCGCTCGAGGGCGACCAGGTGGTCGACAGAGTCCTGTCGGAGATGGCCGAGCAAGTCGAACCGGTCGTGCTGATCATCGACGATCTCCACGAGCTGAGGTCCGCTGAGGCCCTGACGCAGCTCGAGCATTTGCTCGCGATTCTGCCGAGCTCTGCGCGCGTGGTGCTGTCCTCCCGCCGGGATCCGCCGATCAGACTGCATCGGCTCAGGCTTGCGGACGAGATCGCCGAGATCCGGGCGGGCGATCTACTGTTCAGTGAGCGCGAGACGCGGCAACTACTTGCTGCGTCGGAGGTCAGTTTGTCCGACGCCGGGGCGGCCGCGTTGTACCAGCGCACGGAAGGTTGGGCCGCTGGCCTGCGCCTGGCGGTGATCTCGCTTGGCCGTCACCCGGATCCCGAGCGGTTCGTGGCTGAGTTCTCAGGCACCGACAGGGCGATTGGGGAATACCTAATCGCCGAAATGCTCGAACGTCAACCGAGCGAGGTTCAGCGCATGCTGGTGCGAACCTCGCTTGTCGACCGCATGAACGGTGAACTCGCCGACCTCCTGGCAGGCCACACCGGCTCGGAGCAGATGCTGCTGAAACTGGAGGAAGCCAACGCGTTCGTCGTATCGCTCGACGCTCAGCGCACCTGGTTTCGCTACCACCAGCTTCTGGCGGATTTCCTGCGTCTGGAACTCCGCCGAACGTCGGCCGACGAGGTTCCTGACCTCCACCGCCGGGCCGCACAATGGTGTGCCGATCACGGGGAGGTTGCCGAGGCCGTGCGACACACGCTGGCAGCCGGCGAATGGCACGACGCGGCGCGGCTGGTCGCAGACCACTCGTTCAGGTGGGTGCTCGACGGGCAAGCGGGAACGATCCGCGCGGTCCTACAGGCGTTTCCCGAGGGCGCATCAGTCGATCATCCTGACCTGGCGCTCGCTCACGCGGCTGCTGAGCTGAACCAGGGGCGGCTGGAGGAGGCGGCTGCTCAGCTGGCGCTCGCCGAGTCCCACGTCCAGAGCGCCCCGGCGGCTCGCCGCCGCCGCCTGGCGGTGGCAATCGCTTCGCTGCGGCTGGCGCTGGCACGGCGTAGCGGTCAGTTCAGTGAAGTGATCGACCAAGTGAATCTGCTCGATGCTTCGATTGCAGACGAATCGAGCGAACCGATCGCGATGAGCAGTGAGCTGCGGGGAGTCGCGCTGCTGAATCTCGGGATCGTTGAGACGTGGTCCGGGCGACTCGCCGACGCCGAGCGGCACCTCTCGGAGGGAGCCGCGCTCGCCCAGACGATCGGCCGACCGTACCTCGAGGTCGCGTGTCGCGCGCATCAAGGGTTCCCGTCAAAGCTGGTCTCGGTCGCGACCGCACGCGAGCGAGGCCGTCAGGCGGTAGCCCTGGCTGAGCGCTACGGCTTGGACGATCGGCCGATACTCGCGCCCGCGCTGGGGGCGGTTGGCGGGATGGCGATCTGGATGGGGGAGTTCGACGAGGGAGAGCGCTGGCTACGCCGCGCCTGGAAGGTTGCCTCCGCACACGTCGATCCGGCCGCCGCAGTGCTACTGCACGTGGCAACCGGCATGTTGCACGCCGCTCGGGCGCAGCACCCACCGGCGCTCGAAGAATTCACCGCAGCAGCCCAGGCGCAGTCACTCCTCACCGGTGTCCACGCTCTCGCCCCGCGGATTACCGGATGGCGCGCGGCCACGCAGGCTCGCCTTGGGATGTCAGAGGAGGCGCGCGCAACGCTGACCGAATTCTCCGCCGAGCCCGGGCAAATCGGTGCCATTTACGACGGGCAAATGGGTGCCGTTTACAACGCGCGGGCAGTGATCTGCATGGTGGACGGGGATCCCGCCGCGGCGTTGGACGCACTCCGAGAAATGCGGGGCACTACGCCGCCGGTCGTCCCCGCGTTCACGCTCGTTGAAGCGCATCTGCTTGCTGGCACCGCGCACCTGTCTCTGGGAGATCGAACCGCCGCCGCTGCCGCAACCGAGGCCGCGCTCGCGGTCGCCGAGCCCGACCGGCTGATCTTCCCGTTTGCAATGACCGAAGCCGGCGAGCTTCTCGACGCGCTCCCGCGTCACGAAACGGCACATGGCGCCCTTCTCGCCGACATCGTCGACCTGCTGCGAGGCG
>DATAUL010000439.1:0-1519 GCA_036268255.1 Solirubrobacteraceae bacterium
CTAGGGTGAGAGCATGACCTCGATCACGATCACGCACTACACCGACCCCGGCTGTCCGTTCGCCTGGTCGGCCGAGCCCGCCCGGTGGCGGCTGCAGTGGCTCTACGGCGACCAGCTGGAATGGCGGTTGCGGATGGTCGGGCTGACGACGCGTCCCGAGGACTACGTCGACAAGGGCTTCACCCCCGAGCGCCAGTCGAGCTCGTTCGCGCGCCTCGCCCAGGCCTACGGCATGCCGATGGACACGTCGCTGCGTCCGCGGATGGCGGCCACGATGCCGGCCTGTCGCGCCGTCGTGGCGGTGCGCCGGCACGAGCCCGACCGCGAGGCGGCGATGCTGCGTGCGCTGCGGGTCCTGCATTTCTCCGGACAGCTGCTCGACGATCCCGCGACGCTGACTGCGGCCGCCGAGCGTACCGGGCTCCAGCCGGCCGAGCTGGAGCAGTGGCTGGCCGAGCCCGAGACCGAGGCGCTGCTGGCGCAGGACCTCGCGCAGGCGCGCCGCCCCACGCCGGCGGCCCTGGCGCTGGCGCACAAGCTGGCGCCGACCGGGGACGGCGGCTACCGCTACACGTGCCCGTCCTACGAGCTGCAGCGCAGCTCCGACGGCTTCTCGCTGAGCGCTCCCGGCTTTCAGCCGACGCTCGCCTACGAGGTGGTGATCGCCAACCTCGTCCCCGAGCTGACGCGCCGCGACGACCCCGAGAGCGTCGCCGAGGCGCTGGAGTGGGCCGCCGAGCCGCTGGCCACGGCCGAGGTCGCCGCGGTGTGTGAGATCGACCTCGACGAGGCCCGCGAGGAGCTCGGTCGGGTAGCCGGCGAAGAGCACATCGGCGCCGACGGGCTGTGGGCCCTGGAGCCGGTCGCGGTCTGAGCTCGCGGCTCGCGCCGCGGCCTGATCGCGCAGCGGGCCCTCCTGTAGCGTTGCGCCAGCAACCTGCGGATGCCCGAACATGAGCACGAGCCAGGGCCCGGACCGGGGCCATCTGCGATCGCCGACTCCCGGCAAATTGCGCCGCTGCGCGTGCGCGACCGGGCACGCGGATCGCCAGCCTGGATGACCTTCGGAGCGCTTCGCGGCTGCGGGAGCTGCGTGCCATCGGGGCGCCGTTGCGAGACCTGGAGCCGCTGCGCTCGCCTACGGAGCTGGAGCTCCTGGCGCTGGACGACACCGAGGTCGACGACCTCACGCCGCTCGCGGGACTGGCTCGCCTGCGTCGCCTGTCGCTGTCGGGCACCGGCGTGACCGATCTCTCGCCGCTGGCCGGCCTGGCGGCGCTGAAGGAGCTCGACCTGGACCGAACCCCCGTGTCTGACAGACACCGCGGTCGACCCAGGAAGCCTCGCCGAGCTGCGCTCCCGTCGCCCCGACGTGTCAATCGTGGGGGCCGACGGCTAGTGTCCACGTCCCAATGCCCGCCACGCTCCAACACCATTCAGTCGGGATCACCTGGCATGAGACCAACGCCATGGCCCGCGCCGCACACGCCGTGCGCGACGGCCAGCGCGTCTGGTTGAT
>DATAUL010000440.1:0-13231 GCA_036268255.1 Solirubrobacteraceae bacterium
GGGCCGGCGGGACTGGCGGCAGCCGTGTACGGAGCCTCTGAGGGACTGCGCACGGTGATGGTGGAGTCAGAGGCCCCCGGCGGCCAGGCCGGGCAGTCCAGCCGGATCGAGAACTACCTCGGCTTTCCCAGCGGCCTGTCGGGTTCCGATCTGGCGCGCCGGGCCACCACCCAAGCGCGGCGGCTCGGCGCCGAGCTCTTGACCGTGTCCGATGCGATCGCGCTGCGAGTGGAGGGCGCGGGCCGGATCGTCGAACTGACCGGCGGAACGGAGCTGAGCGCCAACAGCGTGCTCGTGTCCTCGGGGGTGTCCTACCGGCGGATGCAGGCACCGGGATTCGAGGACTTCACCGGCGCGGGGGTCTACTACGGCGCCGCGCTGATCGAGGCGCGCTCATGCAAGGACCAGCACGTCGTCGTGATCGGCGGGGCAAACTCCGCCGGCCAGGCGGCGGTCTACTTCAGCGGCTACGCACAGAAGGTGTCGATGCTCGTGCGCGCCGACTCGCTGACCAAGTCGATGTCGCACTACCTGATCGAGCAGATCGCCGCCCTGAGCAACGTGGAGGTCCTCAACAGGACCGAGGCGATCGCCGCCGAGGGCGAGGACGGCCGCCTCAAGCGGCTCGTGCTGTGCGGGCCGGGGGGTGAGCGCACCGAAGCCGTCGACGCCTGCTTCGTGTTCATCGGCGCGTTGCCGCGGACCGACTGGCTGGAGGGCGTCGTCGCCCGCGACAAGCGCGGCTTCATCCTCGCCGGGCCCGAAGTGCGCGACCACGGCTGGCCCCTGAGCCGCGAGCCACAGGCGCTGGAGACGAGCATCCCCGGCGTGTTCGTGGCCGGCGACGTGCGCGCGCGCTCGATCAAGCGGGTGGCCTCCGCCGTCGGCGAGGGCTCGATGGCGGTCTCCCTGATCCACCAGTACCTGGCCGAGGGATGAGCACCGCGACCACCCACCCCACGGTCGCCGAGCTGCGCCGGGTTGATCTGTTCGCCGAGCTCTCGGACGACGAACTGGGGGAATGGGCGCAGGGCGCGACGATCCTGGAGGCCCACCCCGGTGACCGAATCGCGGAATACGGCGAGCCGTCCAACGGGCTGACGCTGCTGCTGGAGGGACGGCTCGAGATGCTCGTGCGCGACGGCGACGTGGAGGACAGAACCGGATTTCAGGACGCGCCCACGTGGATCGGCGCGATCCCGACGCTCCTGGAGACTCCCGCCCCGATCACGATGCGGGCCGAGACCGACATCCGGTACGCGCTCGTGGCACCCGAGCCGTTCGTCGATCTGACGCTCGCCCACCGTTCCGTCTTCCGCCGCGTGATGTCGCAGGTCAAGCCGGTGATCGGCCGGATCGCCCAGCGCGAGCAACAGCGCGAGCGGCTCGAGTCATTGGGCACGATGGCCGCCGGCCTGGCCCACGAGCTCAACAATCCGGCGTCGGCGGCCCGCCGTACCGCCTCGGAGCTCGCCGACGCGCTGGGCGTGCTCAGCAGAGCGATCGGGGTGTTCGTCGAGTCCGGCATCGAGCTGGAGGATGCGAAGCGGCTGGTGGCGCTTCAGACCTCAGCGCTCGAGCGCTGCGCCGCCCAGACCGCGGTGTCGGCGCTCGACGCCGCCGACCGCGAGGATGAGCTGACAGATCAACTGACCGACCTCGGCGTCGCCGAGGCATGGACGCTGAGTTCGCCATTGGCCGCCGCCGGGATCGACCGCGCGTTCGTCCAGGAGGTGGTCGACGTGGCGGGAGACACCGCGGCGCCCGCGCTGCGGTGGATCTCCGCGTCGCTGTCGGCGCGGCAGCTGGCCGGCGAGCTGGCCGACTCGACCGACCAGATGAGCCATCTCGTCAAGGCGATCAAGGCCTACGCCTACATGGACCGTGGAGAAGTGGTCCAGGTCGACGTCCGCGAGGGCCTGGAGACGACGCTCACGATCCTCGGGCACAAGCTCAAGCACACGACGATCGAGATCACGCGCGACTACGACCCCTCGCTGCCCAAGCTCACCGTGCATGGCGCCGAGCTCAACCAGGTGTGGACGAACCTGCTCGACAACGCGATCGACGCGCTCGGCGAGACTGGACATATCACGATCACCACCCGCGCCGACGGAGACTGCGCGGAGATCGACATCGCCGACGACGGGCCGGGTATCCCCGACGACATCCGCAACCGCGTGTTCGACCCGTTCTTCACCACCAAGGACGTCGGCCGGGGCACCGGGCTCGGCCTCGACACGGCGCGGCGGATCATCGTCGACCGTCACCGCGGAAGCCTCGCCCTCAACAGGGAACCCGGCCCACCCGCCCGCACGGTCTTCACGGTACGGATGCCGATCAACGCCGCGGGGCGCTGAGATGGCGCGCGGCGACGCGCCGGTCGACGACCGCACCAAGCGCCTGGCCCTGATCGCGGCGATTCTCGCCTCGACGATCGCCGCCGTCGATTCCTCGGCGGTCAACGTGGCGCTGCCCGCCATCAGCCGGGATCTCGGGGGCGGTTTCGCCGCCCAGCAATGGGTCTCGAATTCATACCTGCTGACGCTGAGCGCGCTGATCCTGCTTGCCGGCTCGCTGACCGACCGCCTCGGCGAGCGGCGGGTGTTCGTCGCCGGTGTGCTGGGGTTCGGCATCGGATCGGCGCTGTGCGCGGTGGCCCCGTCGGTGGGCGTGCTGATCGTGGCCCGGGCGCTACAGGGGGTGTCGGGCGCGCTGCTCACCCCGGCGGCGCTGGCGATCATCGTCCGCGTGTTCCCCAAGGACGAGCGCGGCGGCGCGATCGGCCGCTGGACGGCGTGGGGTGGGATCGGGATCCTCGCTGGTCCGCTGATCGGCGGTCAGATCGTCGACTCGGCCTCGTGGCGCTGGATCTTCGTGATCAACGTGCCGCTTGTGCTGATCGCGCTCGCCCTCGCGCAGGTGGCCGTGCCCCAGCGCATGGAGGGCGCGGGCGCACGGATCGACTGGACGGGAGCGGCACTGGCCGCTACCGGCCTGGCCGGCGTCTCGTTCGGGCTGATCGAGCAACCGGTGCTCGGCTGGTCGGACCCGGGCGTGTTCGTGGCGCTGGGTGGCGGGCTCGTCCTGCTGGCGCTGTTCATCCGCTGGGAGGCACACACCCGGGCGCCGATGCTGCCACTGGGACTGTTCGCGCGGCGCAACTTCGCGGTGACCAACGCGCAGACGTTCGCGATGTACGGCGGGATCGGCCTCTTGGGGTTCTTCGTCACGATCTACCTCCAGCAGGTGGCCGGCTACAGCGCGCTCAAGTCCGGCGTGACCGGACTGGTGCCGACCGGCGTGATGTTCGTGCTGTCGGCGCGCATGGGCCGTCTCGCCGATCGTTATGGCGCTCGGTGGTTCCTGGTCGCGGGGCCGCTGTTCGTCGCCGCCGGCTTCGGCCTCATGCAGCGCTACGGGACGTCGGTCTCGCTGGTCGGCGACGTGCTACCGGCGCTGCTCGTGTTCTCGTTCGGGCTATCGCTGACCGTGTCGCCCCTGACGGCCACGGTCCTGGCCGACGCGTCCGAGTCCGACGCCGGCATCGCCTCGGCGGTCAACAACGCGATCGCGCGCACCGCCGGGCTCGTCTCGGTGGCGGCCGTCGGCGCGATCGTCTCCGCTCATTACGGCGCGCTCCTCGACGAGCGCCTGGCGCACCGCCTCCCAGAGTCGGCGCGTCCGGCGGTGATGGCCGCCAAGCGGCGTACGTTCGGGACGATCGACGCCCGCGCATTGCCCCCCGCCGACCGCCGGTTCGCCCGCCGGGCGGCGGCCGGAGCATCGGAGGACGCGTTTCATCTCGCGATGGGGATCGGCACCGGCCTACTGGTCATTGCGGGCGTCGGCGGGCTGGCGCTGCGCACCCAGCGGCGCACCCCGGTGGAGGCCGGCGACTGCGCCGGCGGCACCCTGGCCGGCGTTCCGCGAGTGCTCGGCGACGAGGCGCCCGCGCAGCCTCAGCCGGCGGTGGTGGCCTCGATCGCCGCGCCGTCGGGTGACCGGGGCGTCTAGACGAGCAGATCCCGGTAGTCGGAGTGGCGCTCGATATATGCGACGACGAACGGGCACACCGGGCGCACCTTCAACCTCCGCTCCCGGGCATCGTCGAGCGCCGCGGCTACCAGTCGCGAACCCCACCCCTGACGCTCGTGCGCCGGGTGGACCTCGGCGTGCAGCAGCGCGATCACGCCAGGCTCCATCCGATAGGTGACGAAGCCGATGCGCTCTGCCTCGACGGTGAGCTCATAGCGCTGAGCCTCGGGGTTGTCGGCCACGAAGAACGACATCGTCAACGCGAGCCTAGCCCGTGGTCGAGCGTCTGCACGAGCCGCCGGTAGCTCTCCTTAAGATCGATCGGCATCGCGAAGCCACCCTCACGCTCGAGTGACACGAAGCCGTGCAGCGCCGCGCGGACCATGCGCACTCCATGGATGGCGTCGTCGTCGTGCAGCTCATAGCCGCGTAGCACGGCCACGAGCACACCCACCAGATCGGCAGCGGCCGTGGCGAACTCGCCGCTCGCGGCGTCCGGCTCGGTCCCGGGAGCACGCTGCGTGGCGGCGTACGTCCCGGGGTGTGCGTGGGCGTAGGCCCGGTAGGCATCGGCGACCGCATGCAGCGCGTCGGCGCGCGCCCGGCCGGCAGCCGCCGCCTGCAGCGCGGCGGTCAGCTCGCGCGCGCCGCGGGCGGCCAGTCGTGTGCGCAGGTCGGCGAGCCCGCCCACGTGCGCGTACAGCGATGGCGAGCGCACGCCGAGACGCTCGGCCAGCCGGGCCAGGGTCAGCTCGTGAAGCCCCTCGGCGTCGGCCAGTTCCGCCGCGGCCGCGACCACGGCCTCCGCGTCAAGTCCGACGCGCGGCATCAGCTCTCGGCGCGGCGGATCGCCGCATCCATCTGGGCGCCCGGGGCGCGCACCGCCTGGCCGTGGCCGACGACGAGCAGCCGGGGATCGAGTGCCCGCAGCGCGCGGGCCGAGGCCAGGTTCTGGGCCGTGTCGTTGGTGGCCATCGCCGCCAGCGGGAAGCGCCAGTAGAAGTGGTTGGAGACTTGGACCGAGCCGATCGTGGTGAACACGTCGCCGGCGATCAGCGTCCGGTCGCGGGTGTCGAGGAAGGCCACGTGACCGGGCGTGTGACCGGGGCTGGGGACGACTTCCAGGCTGCCGACCCGGGCGCCGGGAGTCAGGCGGACGTCGGGCACGGTCGAGAGCGTCGGCCAGCTGCCCTTCGGCTTGCCCTCGACGACCTTCTCCCCACCGTGGATCCGGGCATCGAGCTCGGGCGTCAGCACCTGCACCTCGTCGCCGAGCTTGGCCTTGAGCTCGTCGAGCGAGCCGACGTGGTCGCCGTGGCCGTGGGTGAGGGCGATCCGCCGGATCGGGGAGCCGGCATCGCGCGCGGCGGCAAGCAACGCGTCGCCCGTCTTTGGCATCGTCGTGTCGACGAGCGTGAGGCCGTCGTCCTCGCGCACGAGATAGGCGTTGACGAAGCCCAGGCGGGTCAGCTGGATCAGGGTGTCGTTGATGGGGGTCGTTCGCATCGTCATCTCCTCGGTCGATCTACTGTGCATAGGATTATACCTAATCATCTTAGGCCCTCGAGGCCGAGTCCTCGCGGACGCGTATCCTCGCCGGCGTGCGGCTGCGGCTCATGTCCCGGTTGGCCGTCGCCGCCCTGACGCTCGGGGCCGCCGTCGGGCTGTCGGCGTGCGGCGGCTCCTCCTCAACCCCCCAAGGCACCCTCAAGGCGTTTCTGGCTGCCTGGCAGAAGCGTGATTGGCCCGCGATGCGCCGTCAGGTGGCCACGCCTCCGGCCGACTTCGCCACCCTCAACGGGGCGGCGTTCACCGCGCTCGGGGCCACTGGTGTCCGCTTCACCGCGGGCCGCGTCACCCGGACGGACTCAAAGGCGAGCGCGCCCGTGACCGAGACGTTTCAGCTGCCGCTCGTGGGGACGTGGACCTCGTCGACGAGGGTCGCCCTCGTCCAGCGCAAGGGCACGTGGCTGGTGTCGTGGAGCCCGGCCACCATCAATCCCGCCCTGCGCACCGGCGACCGACTGCTCGTGGCGCGCGACTGGCCGGCGCGGGCGCCCATCCTCGGCGCCGGCGGTGCGCCCCTGGTGACCGCTCACGGACTCATCACCGTCGGCGTGGTCGGTAGCCGGATCAAGGACGCGAAGGCCGTCAGGCGCGACCTGCTGGCCGCCGGCGCACCCGCAGCCCAGACCGACCAGGCGCTCGCCCAGGCCAAGGCCCACCCCAGCTACTTCGATCCGGTCCTTCAGATCTCCACGACCCGCTTCGCGCAGCTCAAGCGCCAGTCCGGACCGGACAACGTCTACTCCGTCCCGGGGACGACGTTTGAGCGCAGCAGCTCGCGCAGGGCGATCACGCCCAACCTCGCCGCCCACGTTGTCGGGAGCGTGGGTGCGATCACCGCTGACGAGCTGCACCAGCTCGGCGCGCCCTACGACGCCTCCAGCCAGGTCGGCAGGACAGGGCTGGAGAACATCGAGGAACGGCAGCTGGCGGGCAGACCCACGACGCACGTGGAGATCGTCGACGCACGCGGCGCCACCGTGCGCACGCTGAAGAGCTACCCCGGCCACCCCGGCGAGCCGGTGCGGACGAGCATCGACCCGCGCGTCCAGCGAGCCGCCGAAGCCGCCCTCGCCGGTCTCAAGGGCAAGAACGCCGGCCTCGTGGCGATGCGGGCCTCCACCGGGCAGGTGCTGGCCGCCGTCTCCGTGCCCGCCGACTATCCATATGACCAGGCGCTGCACGGCGCCTTCCCGCCGGGCTCGACGTTCAAGGTGCTCACCTCCACGGCACTCATGCAGCGCGGCCTGTCTCCGTCCTCGCCGGCCAGTTGCCCGCCGAGCCTGACCGTCAACGGCGAGGTCTTCCACAACGCGGAGGGCGACCAGCCCACCCAGACGCTTGACCAGGCGTTCACCGAATCGTGCAACACGGCCTTCATCGCGCTGGCCGGCCGGCGGCTGCACGCGTCGGACTTCACGGCCGCCGCCAAGCTGTATGGGTTGCAGCGCACGACGCGCATCGGCGTCCCTGCGTCGCAGGCCTCGGTGCCGGCTCCCGCCGGCCAGACCGCGCTGGCCGCGACCGCGATCGGGCAGGCCCAGGTCACGTTCTCACCGCTCGGGATGGCGAGCGTGGCCGCCGCGATCGACACCGGCACGGTGCGCGCGCCGCGGCTGGTGCAGGGCGCCGCCGACGATCGCGTCGCCCCGGCGCCGCTCCCGCGCGCGGTCACCGATGGACTGCGGCTGATGATGGCCCACGTCGTGCAGTCGGGCACCGCCGCCGGCACCGGGCTGCCGAGCACCACCTACGCAAAGACCGGCACCGCCCAGTACGAACAGGGCGGCACGCTGAAGACCGACGCCTGGCTGATGGGCTACAACGGCGACATCGCCTTCGCGGTCGTCGTCCAGAACAGCGGCGGGGTCAACGGCGGCCCGCTCGACGGCCCGCTGATCGCCCGTTTCTTCTCGGCGCTCGGCGCCGCGCACTAATTCGATTGAATTACCCACTATGGAGATCTCCTGGTTCTCAGCGCTCTGCGATGACGATTACGAGTACCTCGGCGTGCCCGACCCGGCGCTGCAGTCCAGCTGGGAGCACTGCCGTGACATCGCGCTGGCGGCCGAGGCGGGGGGCTACGACAACCTGCTGCTGCCGTCGGGGTACACGCTCGGGATCGACTCGGTCAGCTTCGCCGCCGGGATCGCTCCGCTGCTGCGCCGGATGCAGCTCCTGCTGGCGGTACGGATGGGCGAGATGTGGCCGCCGCAGCTGGCTCGCCAGCTGGCCACGATCGACCAGATCCTGCAGGGCCGGCTGACCGTCAACATCATCTCCTCGGACCTGCCGGGGGAGACGCTTAAGTCCCAACCACGGTACCGGCGCACGCTCGAGTACATGCATGTACTGCGCGACCTGCTCGACGGCCGGCCGGTCGACTTCCACGGCGATCACCTCGACCTGACCCTCGACCCGCCGCGCATCCGCCCCGCCAAGGGCTGCCCGCCGCTGTACTTCGGCGGCCTCTCTGAGAACGCTCGCGAGGTGGCCGCCCAGGCTGCCGACGTGTTCCTGATGTGGCCCGACACGCTGGCCGGCATCGCCGACACGATCGCCGACGTGCGCGCCCGCGCCGCGCGCCACGGTCGCCACCTGCGCTTCGGCTATCGCGCTCATGTCATCGTCCGCGCCACCGAGGACGAGGCGCGGGCCGCCGCGCGGCGGCTGATCAGCCGCCTCGACGCGGGCGCGGGAGAGCGCATCCGCCGCCGCTCGCTCGACACCACGTCGAGCGGCAATCTCCGCCAGTCGGAGCTGCGCGACCTCGCCGACGACGACGGCTACGTCGAAGCCAACGTGTGGACGGCGATCGGCCGCGCCCGCTCAGGTGCGGGCGCGGCGATCGTCGGCGACCCCGACCAGGTGCTGGCCAAGCTCAGCGCCTACCGCGAACTCGGCCTGGAGGCCTTCATCCTGTCCGGCTATCCGCACCTGGCCGAGGCCGACCTGTTTGCGCGCCACGTGCTGTCACACCTAAAGCACGGGCCACTGGCGCGCGGCGCCCCCACCTAGGACTCCCTTACGCGACGCCGGCGGGCTCGGGCAGCGGCGAGTAGAGCGAGGCGTCCCCCTTTCGGGCGACGCTCGCTTGCCCGTCGACCCCGACCGGGACGTCGCCGGCAAGCGTGATCCGGTGCAGCAGCCGCGGCTGGCCGTCGTAGTCGTCGATGGCGTAGTGCTGCGTCGAGCGGTTGTCCCAGATCGCGATGTCGCCGGGCGCCCAGTTCCAGCGCACGGTGTTCTCCAACCGGGTGACGTGACGTTGGAGGAGCTCGAACAGGTCGTTGGAGTCGCTCGTCGACAGCCCGACGAAGCGCTTGATGAAGTGTCCGAGGACCAGCGCGCGCTCGCTGGTCTCCGGGTGGATACGGACCACTGGGTGCTCGGTTTCGAACTCCATCTGCGAGAACTCCTCGCGGTAGGCCTCCTCCCTGACGTCGACGCCGCCGATCCGTCGCGCGTCGGGCTCACGGATGTAGTCGTAGAGGTTGGAATGCACGCCGCGCAGCCGGTCGGCCAGCGCCTGCAGCGCCGGGGGCAGCTTCTCGTAGGCACGCACGGTGTTCGCCCATACGGTGTTGCCGCCGTACGGCGGCAGCGTGATCGCGCGCAGGATGCTGATCGCCGGCACGCGGTCGACGAAGGTCACATCCGTGTGCCAGCTGTTGGCCCGGCTGCGATCGGAGTCGATCGGCAGCACGCCCACCCCCTCGCCGGCCACCGTCGGGTGTGGCTTGGTGATCGTGCCCAGCAACTCGGCGAACGCTCGCTGATCGTCGTCGTCGGCGTGGTCCTGGCCTCGCAGGAACACGACGCGATGCGCCAGCAGGGCCGCGCGCAGCTCGGCGACGAGTTCCGGGGCGAGATCGCCGCCGATGCGGACGCCGTCGACGACGGCGCCAAGGTTGGCGCCGACCTTGTGGACGTCGATGTGCTCATAGCTCATTGTCTGGAGCTCCTTTTCTGGTCGTGAGGGTCAGCTAACGGCGGCGTTGAACTCGCCGCTGGTGAACGGTGCGAACGAGTAGTGCCTCGGAATCAGGCCCACACCCGAGAACGTGTCCACGAGGGACTGCTCGGCGGCCGAGATCTTGCTGTCGACGGGCACGGGCGTCTGTGTGTCGTCCTTGGCGGCCTTGGTCATGACACTCACCGGCAGGCCCGTGGCCTTGGCCCAGGTCGCCGCCCAGGCGACCGGATGGCTGTTGGCCCAGCGGTGCGCCTGATTGAGCGTCTTGAGGTACGTCGTGATCTCCTTGGATGTCGCCGCATTCTTCAGCGCGGACTCCGACGCCACGAGATAGGAGAAATTCGCCGTCTCACCGTCGCCGTTTGAGATGACGCGGCCGTGGCTCTGGGCCACCGCCTGCTCGATGAATGGTGACCACACGTCCCAGGCGTCCACGGCGCCCGAGCTGAAGGCGGCCAGCGCCTGGGCCGGCTGCAGATATTCGAGCGTGACGTCGTTGGGCGCCAGGCCCGCCTTCTTGAGCGCCCAGATCAGGTGATAGTCGGCGGAGCTGCCCTGGGCGACGGCGATCTTCTTGCCCTTGAGCTGCGCGATCGAGGTGGCCTTGGACCCCTGGGGCACGAGCAGCGCCGCGCTGTCGGGGTTGTTGGAGAGCGCGCCGACGATCTTGATCTTGGCTCCGCCGGCCGCCGCGAACACGGGCGGGGCATTGCCGACGCCGCCGACATCCAGCGAGCCGCCGCTCATCGCCTGCAGCATCGGCGGACCGGACGTGAAGTCCGCGAACTGGATCTTGAACGGGAGCTTCTTGATCAGTCCCGAGGAGGTGAGCAGCGCCTGTGCGCCGGTACCGGCCTGGTCGCCGACCCGTAGCGTCATTCCCTTGAAGGAGGAGTTGACGACGCTGACCTTGGCCGGGCCGGAGCTCGCGGAGGCGCTCGAGCTGCCGGAGGCGTTTGATCCGCCCGAACCCGAACCCGAACCGGAACCAGCGCCGCCCGAACCCGAGACGGAGCTCGAGCCGCAGGCGGCCATGAGCGCCGCCACGGCGAGTGCGGAGACGGCGACGGCGACGGGCCGTCGTCGGCGTGTCGATCGATCCGTTTTCATGAGGTGCCTTTCGTATCCACGCCCAGCTCGACGAGCAGGCGGTTGCGGAGGGAGATCAGGTCAGGGTGCTCGCGTTCGCGCGGCCGCTCCAGCGAGACCGTCGCCTGGTGAGCGATTCGCCCGTTGGCGAGCACCAGCACGCGATCGGCGAGGGTCAGCGCCTCGTCGACGTCGTGGGTGACGAGCAGGACCGCCGGACGGTGGCGGTTCCAGAGCCCCGTCACCAGGCGGTGCATGGACATCCGGGTCAGCGCATCGAGCGCGCCGAATGGCTCGTCGAGCAGCATCAGATCCGGCTCACGGACGAGCGCGCGTGCCAGGGACACACGCTGAGCCTCGCCGCCCGAGAGGGTCATGGGCCAGGCGTCGTGGTGTTCCTGGAGTCCCACCTCGGCGAGTGCCGCACGCGCGACATCGTCAGGATCGGGACGGCGCAGGCCGAGCCGGACGTTGTCCAGCACGCGCTTCCACGGCAACAGCCGCGCCCCCTGGAAGGCCATCGACACCGTGCCGTGGAGGTCCATGTCGCCCTCCAGCCCCGGGTCCAGGCCGGCCAGCCCGCGCAGCAGCGTGGACTTGCCCGAGCCGCTGCGCCCGATCAGCGCGACGAATTCGCCCCGGCGGATCTCCAGGTCCAGGCCGTCGAGGACCACGCGATTCCCAAAGGACCGGCGCAGGCCGCTGATGCTCACCACGGGAGCACCGTCGGCAAGGTCGCCGGTCGCCGGCCGCGAGCGCTCGCGCCCCGGGCGGCGCGGAAGGGTCAGGCTGCCAGAAGACCGCGACGCCATGCCAGTGCCCTCCTCTCGACGCGACGGACGAGCCAGTCGGTGAGAAGGCCGAGGATCGTGTAGACGAGCAGCACGACGAAGATGACGTCGTTCTGCAGGAACTGGGTGGCCTGGTCGATCATGAACCCGAGGCCGGAGTTGGTATTCAGCTGCTCGGCTACGACGAGCGACAGCCACGCGACGCCGAGGCTCTGGCGTAGGCCGACGAGCATCTCGGGCAGGGCGCCGGGAAGCACGACATGACGAATCAGCTCTCTCCGGCTCAGGCCGAGTACCTGCCCCAGCTCGGCGAGCTTGCCGTCCACCCCGCGGATGCCCGCGAACGTGTTGAGGTACAGCGGGATCGCGGCGCCGAGCGCGATCAGCAGCAGCTTGGGCAGCTGACCGATCCCGAACCACACAATGAACACCGGCACGAGCCCGAACAGCGGGAGCGTGCGCACCATCTGCATGAGCGGGTCGACGGCCTCCTCGCCGGCCTGGCTTAGGCCCGATACCAGGGCCAGCACGAGGGCGACGGTCGCGCCGAGCGCGAAACCGAGGAGCATCCGCTCCAACGAGGCGAGGAGCGCGTGCTGAAGAGTTCCGTAGGCGGCGGAGTTGGTCGTGATCAGGGTCGCGGCGGTGCTGACCACCTGCGTGGGCGGGGGAAGCTTGCGCGCCGACACGAGGCCGGCAACGCTGACCAACTGCCACACCGCCAGCAGCGCAACGGGGCTGATCAGCCGCTGCCAGCCCGACAAGCGCCGGCGACGGACCCCGGTACCGTCGGGAGCGCGCTCGCGTGCTCGGGACGCGCCGACGGACACGGCGCCGAGCGCGGGGGAGCGCGGGTTGGTTGTGCTCATCGAGAGTCCTCCAGGGTGGTTTCCGGTGCATACTGCATTAACTTGATTGAGATTATCAAGTAAGTGAGCATGGCTCTGCGCCCAGATGCGGCGCCGAGCAGCGGCGAGTGGGTCGACTCGGCGCCCAGGGGCGCGATCGCGGTGCGGGTCCCCGGTGCGGGTCCCCGGTGCGGTGCCGGTCGTGGGTGTCGCTGAGACCGTCCTCCCACGGTCTCGATTATTGTGCGGCTAGAGCTTGCGCTCGTAGTAGAAGTTGACCGGCCCGCCCGGCTTGCCCTGGTGATTGTCGAAGCCGAGGCTCTCGTAGAGGTTTCGAGCGGCAACGTCGGTCTCGGCGGTGCCGAGGTCCATGTAATCGGCGCCCCGGGCGCGGGCCAGACCCATCGCGGCCTCCATTAGCGCCCGGCCGATGCCGTGGCCGCGCAGTGACGGGACGACGTACAGCTCCGCCAGGTAGCACTCGAGCCCGCGTTCCCAGAGCGAGAGGCGAAAGCGCATGAGCGCGAGCCCGACCGGGTCGTCGCCCGCGACCACGACGCCGGTGTCGCCGCCGGCCAGCAGCTCGCGCACGCGGACGGCCAGCTCAGCCGGCCGGCGTGCGGGCTCGTCGAACTCGCGGTTGAAGTCGTACAGCAGGCGACCGACCGCGTCGAGATCAGCGTCGCGCGCCTCGCGAACCGACACCGGCACCGGAGGCGGGGACGTCACGACGCTTCGCGGATCGCTTCGACGAAGCGGTCGGGCGCCTCCAGCGGGGAGAAATGCCCGGCACCGGGCAACCGCCGGAGCGTCACGGCGGAGAAGAACTCGTCGAGCCGGTCGGCCCATTCGAGCGGGAACAGCGGATCGTGCTCGGGCCAGAGCACCGTGGTGGGAGTGGCGATCCGCTCGTCGGGCGCCGG
>DATAUL010000441.1:0-3226 GCA_036268255.1 Solirubrobacteraceae bacterium
GCCATCACCGCCTCCGCCATCGTCCTGATGCCCTCCCTGGGATGGGCCAAGCTCCGCCTCGCCCGTCGTCTCGACTCCAGCGCGACCAGCGGCGAGGGGATTCAAAACCTCATGTGCGCCGCCCAAGCCGCGGCTGCCCTCGTCGCCCTGGTTGCGGCCAGCGCGGGGCTCTCCATCGTTGACCCGTTGGCCGCGCTCATCGTCTCCGCGATCGCCGTCAGAGAGAGCCTCGCGCTCTGGCGAGGCGAAGACGACGACTGCTGCGCACCGATCGGCTTCCAGCCGACGAGCAAGAGCTGCCCGCCGGATAACTGCGACTGCCGTTAGCCCGCCGGGCCTGGCGAGGTCTGAGCGGAGGGGACCCACTCAGCGAACTGTGCAAACGCGTCCCAGAAACGAACGTGAGCTCAAGGGGTCAACGCACCACCCCGGATCTGGAGATCATGGCAAGCCGGGCGATGGAGAGTGGAGCGCTCAGGGGTCAGCGGCCCGGCAGCGACCGTCGTCGCGCTGCCGAGGCCGTAGGCCGAGGTGTAGCGGCGATGGTCGCTGCGTACGTCCTTCCGGGGCGGCGGGTCGCCTCCGCGCGGAAGCGCACGCTCGCTTATGGGCGGAGGGAGAACCTCGGCGCTAACGGGAGCGCGCCCCTGGCTCGTGAAGCGATCGTTCTAGTCACCCGCGGGCGGGTGATCAGATCCTGTTGATAGGGAGAGTCCGTCCTCAGGCGCGAACCGAGCGTGAGGTGACGCGCCCCAATGGTCAGTCTGGGCGCTGGATGACCTTCGCGCGGTTGCGCTGTGGCTGGCACCCGGAGGTGGTGTCGATGAAATGGCAATCGCCGCCGTGCTCACAGACGCCGGTAATCCAGAGCAACATGAGGACATGTTCTCGGTATTGGAGCAGATGGACGAAGCGCATCCGGCCTTCGAGCATTGGTATCTGCCCTGGCTGGGCGTCCTTCCCGATGGGCAGAGCTCGGGCCTTGGTGGCCGATTGCTCGAGCACGGCCTCGGGATAGTCGACCAGCATCACCTCCCCGCCTACCTGGAGACACCGAATCCGCGCACCATCGCGTTCTACGAGCGACACGGGTTCGCGGTGACCGCCGAGTCGCGCTCCGGCTCCTGCCCGCCGGTCACCTCGATGCTCCGAGACGCTCGTTAGGTCCGCTGACGGCTGGCGCCACCTCCTCGCGCCCGGCTCCCCCTCACATACCCGGAGCGCGCGCGACGGACGCGACCGACCATCGCGACGCTCAGCGTCCAAACGCCCACGCCACCATCAGCGGGAACTCTTCTCTCCAGAATGCGTCGCCGTGTGACCCGACCCGCTCGGTCATGACAACGTCCGCACCTGCGTCGCGCAGTGCGGCCGCCCACCGGGAGGCGTTCTCGAGGAAGAACGGCTCCTGCCTGCCGGCGACGAGGTACGCGCGCGGAAGCGAGCTCGGCATCACGGCAGGCGGTCGGTAACCCGCGCCCGGCGACGCGCAAAAGACCGCGCCGTAGATGTCGGGATGGCGAAGCCCCATCGCGAGCGCGAGCTCGCCGCTCGCCGAGACACCGAACACCGCAGTTCGGTCGGCAGGCAGCGCGACGTCGAAACGCGACTGCGTCCATCGGCGCACATCCTCCACAAAGAACTTCTCGTGCGCGGCGAACCGTTCAGGGTCAAAGGCAAAGGCGGTGGTGCTCTCGCCCGGTGAGTACTCATGCAGCCGCAGCGTCTCATCGTCCGGGCGGTGTGCGCCGATTATCATCGTGGGCGGTAGGTCGGCTGCCTCGAGGACGCCTCCCCACGAGGTGATCAAGTGGCCGTCACCGGCGAAGACGACGGCCTCGGGGGGCGCCGCCGGGACATACGCCGTGATCTGCCGTCCACCGTCATGATCAACGCTCTCGGTGACGAGCTGGGTTGCTGAGGGCGACATTCGCGTCATCATCTCGCTCGTGGCCGAATTAGTGGCTAAGCGGCTGTCTCAGGGGTGTCAGCCCGTGCACGGGCCCGGTCGCCCGTTGGTACGCGCATAGATCGCCACGGCCGCGGCAGTCACCGCAGCTCGATAATTCGGCTTGGAGGTCTCGTCTCCCACCCACAGCGCGCAGCGCCCCTCACGGAAGTAAAGATTGGCCGTGGATTCATTCCCAGGCGGAGCCGCGGCGACGATCCCGGTCGAGCCGCGGACCCTAGCCACCGCGAAGTGGGAGATCGCCGCCCCGCCTTGCTCGAGCGCAGCCTCTTGAACCGACGCGTGCTGCTCACGCGCGGCCATGCCGGGGGAGCGAAGCTCAGTCACCGAAGAGCCTCCCTGTCCGCCGTGAGCGCCGCTCGTGTTGACCCTGACCCCTTCGATGAACCCCTCCGAAGTCAACCGCTTCTCGTCGGCCGCGGCGTTCGGATTACCAGCCTCACCGGCCGCGACGGTGTGGGCGACTTGCGGTCGGCCGGCGGGATGAAAGCCCGTCTCCTCGTTGCCCCGCACCACGTAGGTGCTGATCGTAAGGCCCGTCGAGCTGCTGTGCGAGCTGCTGCCGCATCCCGATAGACCAAGCCCGAGAGCCATCGAGATGACCAAGCCGATTGCCCACCTCATCGTAAGCGCGACGCTATAGCAACCTCGCGACTGAGTCCAGCCGTATCGAACCCGATACTGCCGCGTGGCCGCTGAACGGGAAGTCTGCCGCACGCAGCCGGCGCCGAGGTCTTCAATAGGCCCGTGCGCGGGTCGAAGCGCGCTCGACCCAAGAGAGCTACGCGTGACAGGACGCGCCGGTCCGCCCCAACGCCCGCAAACCAGAAGCGCGGTCCGGGGCGTCGTTCGACGGATGCCCTCGAGTCCCGTGTGTCAGCAGGGGGGCACGTCATCGATATGCGGTCTTAGCTGAGAGCGTCGGCGCAGGCGGCCAAATCGGCGTAGAGCCGTCGTCGCTGTTCGGAGTCAAAGGTGGCGAGCATCCGCTCCTGCACGGCGGCGACGGCCGCGGAGGCGCCGACGAGGCGCTTGGCGCCGGTGTCGGTGAGGGTGAAGTGCTCGTGGCGGCCGGCGCCATCGCTTTGGACAAGGTCGGCGCTTCGCAGCGTGCCGAGGAGCTGGTGCATTGCCTGACGGGAGACGAACGTGCCACGTGCGAGTGTGGCGTTGGTGAGCCCGGGTCTGTGGGCGAGCTGTTCCAGACACGAGTATTGAGGGACGGTCAGATCGTGGTCTCGCAGGGCTGCGTCCATC
>DATAUL010000442.1:0-6942 GCA_036268255.1 Solirubrobacteraceae bacterium
GGCCCGGCAGGACCGCGGCATGATCGATGAAGTACGACGCCCATCCCGCCCAGGTCCGCGTCCCATTCAGCGTTGATCCCGTGACCATCGGATAGCCGGACTCGTGAGCGCGCACCCTCGCGGCGAGGCTTCCCTGGGGTAACTCGATATGCGAGCCCGGAAACGTGACGTAGTCGCCTCTCGCGACGCTCAGGCCCGCATTGCGCGCCTCACCCGGCAGCGCGGGGCGCGGCAGCTCGACCAACGTGACCTGCGGGAACCGCGACCGCACGATGTCCGCGGTGCGATCGGTGCCACTCGTCACGACGATGATCTCGAACGGCTCTGGGCAATCCTGGGCGACGAGCGCGCCAACCGCGCGCTCGATCCGGTTCTCGTCGTCGCGCGAGATGACAATCGCGGAGATCACCGGTCCATCAAGATCCAACTCGTCCAACAGTCCGATTGCGTCAGCGATGCCGGCCAGCACCGGGAGATTCGGATCCCGCGGCTGCCATGGCAGAACGCGCGCCGGGGGCGCGAGCAAGTGCCCATACGTGCTCTGGTACTCGCGCTTCGGATCGGCCTCCTCATACTTGCTGAAGCGCAGCCGCCGGCGCTCCTCGGTGAGGTTGCCGACGTGCTGGATGCGAAGAGTCGTCTCCAGCCAGCGGCTGCGGGGGATCGACTCGGGAACGGGCACCAGGTGCAGCCGCCTCCCCGCGAGACGCTGGCCGGGTTCGTAAGCAAACAGGCGGTACACGCGCAACGGCTGACGCACACCACTCCCGGCGTCGTAGTGATCGAGGTCCCCGGACATGGAGCACACCTTCAGCCCGTACGCGTAGCCGGGCAGGGCGTCGTGCTCCAGGAAGTTGCGCAGCGCGGCCGCGTCAGAGACATCGAGGCGCTCATCAGCGTCCAGAGACAGGGTCCAGTCGGGGTTCAGGGCCCCGGCCGCCTCGAGCAGACGGTTGCGGTTCGTGGCGTCGTCCCACTCTCGGTAGGACTCGCGCCGCGGGTTGGTGAGGAGCACCTTGACCAGCGGCTCACGCTCCAGCAACGCCCGCGTGTCGTCCGTGCTGCCGTCGTCGAGGGCCACGATCGCGTCGGCGAAGCGCGCGGCCGACTCGAAGTAGGCGGGCAGGTCGTGTGCGCAGTTGCGCGCCGGAAGCAGGCAGACAAGCTTCTGAGCGCGGCCGCCATTGCCCCGAACGGCGCGTGGGGCCCCGAGGGGCACTCGGTCGGCGGCGACGACGCCGGGGACAAGGACCGGCAGGCCGGCCGGCCGCGGCTCCCAGCGAGGAAGATCACCCTCAGGCTTGGCGAAGAGCCCGCCGAAGTCCGACTGCCAGTCGCCGGCCGGGTCCGCTTCCCGATACTTGCGCACGCGTGCCTGCCGACGCTTCTCAGTCGCTGCGCCGAGATGTCGGACGCGGATCGTCGTTTCGACCCAGGCGTGCACATGGATGTCGACCGGGACAGGATCGAAGTGCAGACGCTGGTCGGGAAGGATCTGGCCGGGACGGTGGGCGAACAGACGGTAGATCCACGTGTAGTCGGGGTCATAGTGGTCTCCCCACATCCGGAAGTGCTGCAGGCCGAACGCGAACCCGGGAAGGGCATCCGTGTCGAGGAACGTCCGCAGTGCCGCGGCGTCATCGGGATCGATGCGCTCGTCGGCATCGAGCCAGAGCACCCATCTCGGAGCGAACTCGTCCGCCGCGGCCAGCAGGCGCCGGCGGTTGGCCGCATCGTCCCAGCCGGTGTAGGTCGTCCGCCGTGGGTTCTGCAGGACCTTGGCGACGAGCGGCGAGGCTCGGAGCAGCTCCGGAGTGGCGTCAGTCGACCCGTCGTCGAGCGCGATCACCATGTCGCACACCCGCGCGACGCCTTCCAGGTAGTCCGGCAGATCGTCGGCGCCGTTCCGAACGGGAAGCAGACAGGCGAGCAACGGCCGCGCGTCGTTCACGATGCTCTCCCCTGGGCGCATGGGGTCTCGGCGAGCCGGCCGAGGCGAACTCCTCGCATTCTCAGGCGGCGCTCACCGCTGCGAGCTGAGCGGGTCGCCGAGCGAGACGGCGCGCAACAGCGGCCCGCAGCGCTGGCAGCGTGGAATAGAACGCGTCCCCGGGGCAGACGACCTCGGCGAGGTCGCGATGCGCGCACACCGTGGGCGCGGTGACGCGAGTGGGACCGCTCCGCGGCCACGCGACCGTCGCTGCTGGGTCGAGCCCGTGCACGGCCGCCAGCTCCGCGAGCACCACCTCGAGGCTCGCTCGTGCCTGCAGGGTGGCCTCTCGCTCGGTCAACGTGCCCAGCAGTGCGATCCCGACCGAGCCCCGGTTGAAGCCGTGAGTATGCGCTCCGACCACCCCCTCGCCCCGGCGTTGCGCTGCGAGCGTTCCGTGCCGGCCCTCATACACGCAACCGGCCTCGTCGATCACCAGGTGGTATCCGATATCTCCCCACCCTCGCTCAACGGCGTGGAACCGGTAGATCCCGCGCAGCCGGCGGGACACATCGCGCTCGCCGTTGGGCGTGAGGGTGTGGTGCAGGACGACGCCGCGCACGGGCCCCCGCTCCTCGATCCAGCGCTCGTTTGCGTGGCAGTCGAACCGCAGCGACTCATCCGCGCCCCATCCTGCACGCGGCATGGTCATGACTCCCGTCATCGCTGACCCCCGAGGGCTCGTCCTCTACCGCGAGTGCCTTCCGAAGTGGCCGCGATGCCTGTGGTGGCCGTGGGCGTGGCGGCCGTGGTGGCCGTAGTGACCGTAATGCCCGTAGTGGCCGTAATGGCCGTAATGGCCGTAATGGCCATGATGGCCGTAACGCCCTGCCGCCCGGGCTGCCTCCGGCCGCAGCTGCACGTAGGCCAGCGCCGCCGTCAAGGAAACGCCTGAGGCGACGAGACGACGGACGAAGGTGCGCCGACTGATGTTGCCGTCGAGGTACCCGCTCACCAGCTCTTCGCGTGACATGGGATCTCCTCCTTGGGGCTCATCGACCGGCGCGACGCCACGCCGTGGCTCTGAGCCAATGGAAATTTTCTCTGCGCCTCGAGCCGGCGGTGCGACGGCTCCGACTGGCGCCACTGGACCTGGCTACGCCAACGGCCGCGCGACATCCTGTACGCCCCTTCGTCTGTCTCATGCAAGTACGTTTCCGTCCTTCGAGTCCGTTATGCCCCCGACGGACATGTGCGTGGCACCAACCCTCACAAATCGTCCCTAGGTTTGCATCAGGGTCGCACCCTGATCTTTAGGGCATCTTGCTCACCGGCCCGCGGCGAGTAGGGCAATGCGTGACGTTCGAGGGGTAGCATCGAGCGCATCCGTAGCCGCGCGGCGTCGCGGTAGCGAAACGCCGGGCTCGGGCCACCCGACCCAGCCGTCTGATCCCGTCACCGTCAGCTGAGCACATTCGGACAATGCCCACGGTCCTTGGCATCATGGATGGCGACGGCTGGGCGGGCAACACCGACATCGTCGTGGTCGCCGACCCAGAACGGAAGCTCTTGCGGTGGATCCCTCGCGATCTGTGGTGCGACCGGCTTGGTGACCGCATCAACACAGCGTTTCGTCAGGGTCGCCACCAAGCCCTGATAGCAGCGCTGGGTGAGCACGGCATCGTCGTGCAGCACAGCGTTTGCCTACAGCGGGAAGCCACCGAACGAGCGTGCGAGAACGTGACGGTCACCGTCCCGGTGGAGAAGGAGCTGGCGTTCTGGTATCCGCGCCGCCCTCGCCAGCCCATCGAACAGGGCCGCAAGCTGATTTGCTTCCGTCCGCCTTCTGAAGTGCTCGAGGAAGAGCGGATCCACCAGTGGATCGGCGCGAGGTACGCGGTCGACACCAGCACGACGGACTTCGATCGGATCCGGCGCCAGCAGGTGCTGTTGACGCAGCTGCTCGAGCAGCGGTACGACTTCGGCCATGTGGTCTCGGACCCCAAGCTCGTCGACTGGTCGTCCGACGGAGCCCTCTCGGAGCTGCGGACGGTGGACAGCTTCTGGCGACTCGATGCGCTCGACGATGTCATCGACGCCACCGTCGACGGGAAGCGGGTGCTGTTGCAGCGCGGACGCGGCGGCCAGCTCCGCCGTCCCGTCCCGATCCTGATGTATCACCGCATCGGGGATCCGCCGCCCGAACATCGCTGGCCGGGGCTGTACGTGACCCGCGAGGATTTCAGGCGTCAGCTCGAGGAGTTGTCCCGGCGCGGCTACATCGCGGTGACCCAACATGAGCTCTATGACGGGTGGAGCGCCGAGCATGAGCTTCCGGCGAAGCCTGTGGTGGTCAGCTTCGACGACGGACATGTGAGCGTCTGGCAGGAGGCGTTCCCGCTGCTGGCCGTGCGGGGGTGGCCGGCTGTCCTGAACCTGCTCGTTTCCATGATCAACTCTGACGACGGCCTGACGTCGGGCATGGTCCACGACCTCGTGGACACAGGATGGGACCTTGCCGCGCATTCGCGAACCCACCCTGACCTGACTCAACTGGATCGGGAACGCCTGGACGGTGAGGTCCACGGTTCACGGCGAGATCTAGAAGAGGAATTCGATATGTGCGTCGATTTCTTCTGTTACCCGTCCGGCCGACTGTCGACGGCAGTCGTCGACTCGGTGGTTCGCGCCGGTTACCTCGGAGCGACGACCAGCCGACCAGGCCTTGCCGGACCCGAGGATCTGTACGCGATGCCGCGGGTCCGGGTCAGTCGTGATGACAGCGCGACGCAGCTCGCGGAACGCCTGGACGATCTGTCTCGGAGCGCCGCGAGGTTCGGACCCCCAGCTGACGCCTCCTGACGCCTGCCGGCCGGGCGTCTTGTTGAGGACGTTGTTTAGTCAGTGTCGCGAAGCCACCGTGGCCGATGGGTTGCTGATCGCGCTCGTCGAGCCGGCGCTGTTCGCGGCGGCGACGATGGATTCCAACTGATAACCGACGTCGGAGGACCCCAGCGAATAGCTCCGTGAGGTGGCGTTTCGGACGACCGTGCAGGAGCCCGACCGGCACCGCTGCCACGCGTAGGTGTACCGGGACGGCGAGCCAATCCATGTGCCGTTGGTCGTCTGGAGCTGTTGACCCTGCCGGGCAGTTCCGCTCACCACGGGCAGCGCCATGTTGAAGGGACGCTGGAGGCTGGTTGTCGTACTGGTGGTCGTCGAGCTCGATGAAGACGTCGTGGTCGACGTCGAGGTGCTCGCCGGAGCACACGGTTGGTAGGTCTTGCCGTCCAGGTTGACGTTGAAGAGCGCGCCCGTGATGCCGGCGGCGGTGTCGGCGGAGCAGAACTTGGCGGTAGTCTCGCGATCGTCGCTGTACTCGGCGTTGAGCACCGGCTTTCCGGCGTTCAGGTACGGGGTGGCGTCGCCGCCTGAACCGGCGCACGGGTCCTTGTAGTAGTTGCATTCCTCGATGATCAGCCCGTCGAAGTTGCCGACCTCGGCTGCCGAGTTGGCGCCGTCGTTCTTCTGGAACGCCGCCAGCCCGTCGGCATGCGCGGTGTAGGCGAGCCATGCTTCATAGCCCTGCGCTGCCGCCTGCGTCAGATGCCAACCGCCGCCGGCGACGCCGGTAGCGCCGGGGTTCGTGTAGCCATCGAGATCGTCGGGCTCGATCGCATCCTGACCCTCCGCGGCGCATCCCGCGATCCGTTGTGCCATTCCGGCCGCGATGTCCGCCGCGATGCTCTGGTCATTCGCGCTTCCGCCGAGGAAAGCATTCGGGGAGGAGGCGGACCAGCCGGCAAACCCCAGCGTGTCGTACCAGTACTCACCCGGCCAGCCTTGCATCGCGTATTTCTTGGCCGCGTTGCCGTAGTCAGCGGCCGCGAAATGGCTCTGGTCAGGCTCGGCCTGCTGGGCACCGGCCTCGATGTAGCAGATGCTGTACTTCCCGGTGGCGTGTAGTTGCGTGACGACCGTGCTCGGGCCGCTGGGCTCGTTGTTGGATCCCATCGCGCTGGCATCGGCGAATCCGTCGGTGTCCCAGATGTTCGCGCTGCCGGGTGCGGGATACGCCCCGGTCATGGACGGCAGGTTTCCGCCTCCGATCTGCCAATACCACTGGTCAGCGCCCACTGGGGGCAAGCTGTAGCCCGGGCCGGCAGCCGCGGCCGTGGAAGGCTGTTCGCCACCGATCACGGCGAACGCCACCGGCCCGCTGACGACAACGAGAACCAGCGCAAGCCGAAGCCAGAGGCGGCGTGGCAGCCTCGACGTCCCTCTCGCCCATCGGTACGCGCGCTCTAACACACTTCCGCCCGGTCGGAAGACGATTCAGCAACGCCACCCTAACCGCTAGCGAGGCCTGTGGGGCGATTTATGTCATGCTGCTCGCCATGCAGGACGCCGGCCGCGTCCTGGCGGGACGTCCCGCCATGTCCCTCGCGCGCCCGGTCCTGCCCGACTATCCCGATATTCCTGCCGCGCTGCCGGTGAACTGGCTGCCTGTCGACTAGCAAGCAACGCTCCCGGAAGCGCGTGTCGGCAGCTCAGTCCTGACGTGGGCAACCGATAGGCTCATGCGATCGGCCAAGGGTGCCTGGGGATTGTGATGAGACGTTGGGTCGGGAACAGATATCGCCGGGGGGCGACGGCTCGGTCGAGCTGCGTCACAGTACTGGTCACGTGTATGGCGGGGGCGGCAGTGGCGGTCGCCATATCGACACCGGACGCGGCCTCGGGATCGGTGGGGCATAGAAACGCGACCGTGTACTACCGGCTCGTCCAGTACCCAGGGGCCGGCTTCGGCGGCTTCTACGGCCAGGTCGCGCGGGCGCACCGAACGATCGACATGGAGATCTACGAGCTGTCGGACCTGACCGCGGAGCGCGACCTGGGCGCGGCCGCCGCCCGTGGCGTCCGGGTCCGCGTGCTGCTCGACAGGGACTTCAGCGGCGCCGAGGTCAACCGCGGCGCCTTCGGCTATCTCGCCGCCCACGGCGTCAAGGTCA
>DATAUL010000443.1:0-5310 GCA_036268255.1 Solirubrobacteraceae bacterium
CGCGGCCGGGTGCTGGTTCGCGCGTCGGGGACCGAGCCGCTGATCCGCGTGATGGTCGAGGCGCCCTCCGCGCAGGAGACCGACGACGTGTGCGGAAGGCTGAGCGACGTGGTCAAGACGGTCCTCGGCGACCGCTTGGCCGCCGCCTAGACTCTTCGAACAGCTCAACTTAGGAGGCCTCCTATGTGCGGCATCGTCGGCTACGTCGGGCCCCGCACGGCCCGCCCCCTGTTGCTCGAGGGGCTGGAGAAGCTCGAGTACCGGGGCTATGACAGCGCCGGCATCTCCGTGCTGGACGGCGATCGGATCGACGCCGTGCGCACCGTCGGGAACCTGAGCGTGCTGCGGGCCGCGATCGACAGGCGCGAGGCCCGCGCCGCCGCCGATCCGCCGGTCGCGACCGCCGTCGCCGAGCGTCCGCACCCGGGGACCGGTATCGGGCACACCCGCTGGGCGACACACGGCCGCGTGACCGAGGAGAACGCCCACCCGCACTTCGACACGACCGACAGCGTGCACATCGTCGTCAACGGGATCGTCGAGAACTACATCGCGCTCAAGGCGAAGCTGGTGGCCGACGGAGCCGTGTTCACCTCGGAGACCGATGCCGAGGTGATCGCCCACCTCGTCGCCCACCACTACGACGGCGACCTGCAGGCGGCGGTTCGGGCCGCCTACGCCGAGATGCGCGGCCACTACGCGTTCGTGGCGATGACCGCTCACGAGCCGGGACTGCTCGTCGGGGTCCGCCGTGAGTGCCCGCTGATCGTCGGCCACGGCGAGGGCGAGCAGTTCATCGCCTCCGCGATCCCCGCCTTCCTGCGTGAGACGCGCCACGTCCAGTACCTCAACGATGACGAGATCGTGGTGCTGCGGCCGGACGGCGCCACGTTCTACAGCCCGGAGGGCGGGCTGGTCGAGCGCGAGGTCACTCAGATCGACTGGGACGCCGAGACGGCCGAGAAGCAGGGCTATGAGACCTTCATGCTCAAGGAGATCCACGAGCAGGCCGACGCGGTAGCCGAGACGATCGGCGAGCGGGCCGCCCGCGGCTGGGGGATCGACCTGGGCCTGGTCCCCGACCACACCCCCATCGACGACGCCTTCCTCGCGCGCCTCAAGCGCGTCGTGATCGTCGCGTGCGGCACCGCCTTCCACGCCGGGCTGATCGGTCGCTACGCGATCGAGCAGTGGGCGCGCGTGCCCGTCGAGGTCGACGTCGCCTCCGAATACCGGTATCGCAACCCCGTGGTCGGGCCCGACGACCTCGTGATCGGCATCTCGCAGTCAGGCGAGACGGCCGATACGCTGGCCGCGATGCGGACCGCCCGGCAGGGTGGCGCGAAGGTGCTGGCGGTGACCAACGTGATGGGCGCTCAGGCCACGCGGGAGGCCGACGGCGTGCTGTATACGCGAGCCGGGATGGAGATCGGCGTGGCGGCGACGAAGACGTTCGTCGCCCAGATCACCGCCATGTACCTGATCGCGCTGCGGCTGGCCGAGGTGCGGGGCACGATGGGCCGCGCCGAGCTCAAGCCGCCGATCTCCGATCTCAAGCGCCTGCCCCACATGATCACCGAGCTGCTGGCGCGCGACGTGTCGGGGATTCAGGCGACCGCGCAGGCCCACTACACGGCCGAGTTCTTCCTGTACCTCGGACGCCACATCGGGCTTCCGGTGGCGCTGGAGGGGGCGCTCAAGCTCAAGGAGATCTCCTACATCGCCACCGACGCGTATCCGGCCGGTGAGATGAAGCACGGGCCGATCGCGCTGCTCGACGAGAACACGCCCGTCGTCGTGGTGGCGACGGACTCTCCGGTCCTGGAGAAGATCATCTCGAACATGCAGGAGGTCCGCGCGCGCGGCGCGCGGGTGATCGCCGTCGCGACCGAGGGCGACGAGGAGATCGCCCAGCATGCCGACGAGGTGATCCGCGTCCCGCGCACCGACTGGATGCTGGCGCCGCTGCTGGCCGTGATCCCGTTGCAGCTGCTGGCCTACAACATCGCTCGCCGGCGCGGGCTGAACGTCGACCAGCCCCGCAATCTGGCCAAGACCGTCACCGTGGAGTGAACGGGACCCCACCCGCCCCCCGCCTGCCCGCCATCGGGCTCGACCTGCTGGAGATCGCGCGGCTGGAGCGCGCGCTGGAGCGCCGCCCGCGACTCGCCGAGCGGCTGTTCACCGCCGACGAGCGCGCCTACGCCGCCGCGCACGCCCGCCCGGGCCCGCACCTTGCCGCCCGCTTCTGCGCCAAGGAGGCGGTTGCCAAGGCGCTCGGGCTCACCGCCTGGAGCTTCCGCGACGTCGAGGTGATCGCCACCGACGGTGCGCCGATGGTCGCGTTGAGTGGCGCGGCCGCTCGGCGCGCCGCCGAGCTGGGCGTCCAGGTGCGCGTCTCGCTGACCCACACGCACCACCAGGCGGCCGCCGTCGCGATAATCGACAACGATGATTGAGCTTCCGGACTGGCTCCAGGCGCTCCCCGACGCCGAGCAGCAGCGCGCGACCGACACCTGGGCGATCGAGACGCTGGGCACGCCCGGGATCGAGCTGATGGAGCGCGCCGGGGCGGGGCTGGCCGACGTGGTGGCGCTCCGTGTGCCCGCCGGCCGGATCGTCGTCGTCTGTGGCAAGGGCAACAACGGCGGTGACGGCCTCGTCGCGGCGCGACTGCTGCGCGACGCCGGCCGCGACGTCGACGTGCTGATGCTGGCCCCCGGCGAGGAGCTGGGCGGGGATGCGAGGACGAACTTCGAGCGCCTGCCCGGCCGCCCCGCCGAACCGTTTGACCCCGGCCGGCTGACCGGCGCGGCGGCGATCATCGACGCGATCCTGGGTACGGGCTTCGCCGGCGAGCCGCGCGGTCCGGCGAAGGGCGCGATCGCCGCGATCGTCGCCGCTGCCGCTGCCGATCCCGGTGCCGCTTCCGGTGCCGGCGGACCGGACCGCCCGGTGGTGATCGCCTGCGACGTCCCCAGCGGCGTCGACGCCTCGACCGGCGAGGTCGCCGGAGCGGCCGTCCGCGCCGATGTCACCGTCACCTTCCATGCCGCCAAGCCCGGCCTGTGGATCTCGCCCGGCAAGGACCATGCCGGAGAGGTCAAGGTGATCGACATCGGCATTCCGTCCGGCGCTCCCGTTCATCCGTCGGTGGGGCTGATCAACGGCGACGTCGTCGCCGGGATTCCCAGCCGGGGGCGCGAATCGACGAAGTTCGCCGCCGGCGCGGTGCTCGTGTGCGGCGGCTCCACCGGCCTCACGGGCGCCCCCTGTCTGGCCAGCGAGGCCGCACAGCGGGCCGGCGCCGGATACGTGACGGCGCTCGTGGCGGCCTCGCTGAACTACGTGTTCGAGCAACGCCTGCTCGAGGCGATGTCGGTGCCGCTGCCTGACATCGAGGGTGCGTTACAGCCATCGGCCGCCGAGACGATCCTTGAGCGGACGCAGCGGGCCGGGGCGCTCGTGCTCGGTCCCGGACTGGGCCGCGATCCGGCGACGTTCGAGCTGGCGCGCGCGGTCGCCGCCTCGTCCGAGATCCCGCTGCTGCTCGACGCCGACGGCCTCAACGCCCACGCCGGGCGTCTCGGAACGCTCGCCGGGCGACACGCGCCGGCGGTGCTCACGCCCCACGCCGGCGAGCTGGCGCGGCTGCTCGACGTCGATGGTGACGAGATCGCGGCCCACCGGCTGTCGAGCGCGCGCCGAGCGGCCGACGAGGCCCAGGCGATCGTGGTGCTCAAGGGCGACGACACGATCGTGGCCGCGCCCGACGGCCGGGCCGGCATCAGCCGGGGCGGCTCTCCCGCGCTGGCCACGGCGGGCACGGGGGACGTCCTCTCGGGCGTGGTCGGCGCCTATCTGTCCAAGCGGATGGACCCGTTCCACGCCGCCTGCGCGGGCGTGTTCGTCCACGCCCGGGCCGGGCAGCTCGCCGCCGCGAGGATCGCCACCGAGGGTGTCATCGCTCGCGATGTGATCGAGTGCCTTCCGTACGCGCGGGCCTCGCACGACCCGGTGGCCGGCGACCAGGGAGCCGAGGGCTGACCGTGGCGCTGCGCGCCCTGGCCCGCGTCAACCTCGCGGCGATCGAGCGCAACGCCGCCCGCCTGCGCGCTCGGCTCACGGGCGGCAGCGAGCTGTGCGCCGTCGTCAAGGCGCAGGCCTCCGGGCACGGCGCAGTGCCGACCGCCCGCGCCGCGCTGGCCGGAGGCGCGACGCGGCTGGCGGTGGCGACTGTCGGCGAGGCCGCCGAGCTGCGCGAGGCCGGGCTGACGGCGCCGATCCTCATCATGGGCGCGATCAGCGCCGAGGAGCTGCCGGTCGCGCTGGCCGCCGGCGCCGACGTCGTCGGGTGGTCCGAGCGTTTCGTCGACGACCTGGCGCGCGCCGCCGCGCCCGGCCGGCCGATCGGCGTCCACGTCAAGCTCGACACGGGCATGGGCCGGCTGGGGACGCGCGAGCTCGACGATGCGGTCGCGCTCGCCGAGCGACTGGTCGGCAGCGCGTCGCCGGGCCTGGCGCTGGCCGGGGCGATGACGCACTTCGCCACCGCCGACTGCGATCCCGACTTCCTCGCCGTGCAGCTGCAGGCGTTTGCGCCCTTCGTCGAGCGCCTGCGCAACGGCGATCGCGGCCACCGCGTGCTGATCCACGCCGCCAACAGCGCGGCCACGGTGGGCGAGCCGGCGAGCCACTTCGACATGGTGCGCTGCGGAATCGCCATCTACGGTTGTGATCCGATGAACCAGGACCCAGACGGCCCCGGCCTCGAGCCGGCGCTGCAGCTGAGTTCGTACGTGGCGGCCGTCAAACGGGCGAGGCCCGGCGAGGGCAGCGGTTACGGCCGGAGGTTCATCGCCGAACGCGACACGTGGATCGCGACGCTGCCGATCGGCTATGGCGACGGGATCCGGCGCGGGCTGAGCAACAACTGCGACGTGTTGATCGGCGGACGTCGCTATCCGGTGGTGGGGACCGTCAGCATGGACAACATCACGGTCGACGTCGGGCCTGCGACGGGCGGTGCGCCCGTGAAGGTTGAGCAGGATGCGATCATCATCGGGCGCTCGGGGGCCGAGCGCCAGACCGTCGAGGACCTGGCCAACCGGCTGGACACGGTCAACCATGAGGTCCTGTGCGGGATCTCTGCTCGGGTGCCGCGCGAGTACCACCGCGACGGGGAGCCGGTGCGGTGAGCGATCCGCTGGCCGCGCTGGCCGACGTCGGCGCGCCCGCCTGGCTGGTCGGCGGGGCGGTGCGCGACCGGCTGCTCCGTCGCGAGACCGCCGACTTCGACGTGACCGTCGA
>DATAUL010000444.1:0-8088 GCA_036268255.1 Solirubrobacteraceae bacterium
GGCGGCGGGCTGGCCTGTGGGGGGGCGAGCGCGCTCAACCACGTGCTCGACCGCGACATCGACCGGTTGATGGGGCCACGCACCGCCACGCGCCCGGTCGCCGCCGGACGGATCACGCCGGCCCGCGCGACCGCGTTCGGCATCGTCCTGTCGTGCCTTTCGTTCGTGATCCTGACCGTGTTCGCCAATCTCCTGTCGGCGACCCTCGCGCTGGGTGGGGGCGCGTTCTACGTCCTGGTCTACACCATCTGGCTCAAGCGGTCAACGTCACAGAACATCGTGATCGGCGGCGCGGCAGGCGCGATCCCGCCGCTCGCCGGCTGGGCCGCCGCTCACGGGTCGCTCGGCCTCGGGGCCGCCTATCTGTTCGCGATCGTGCTGCTGTGGACGCCGCCACACTTCTGGGCGCTCGCGCTGCTGCTCGCGCCCCACTACGAGACGGCCAAGGTCCCGATGCTGCCGGTCGTCCGCGGGACGAGCGCGACCACGCGGCAGGTGCTGGTGTACACGGTCGCGCTCACCGTCGCGACCCTGGTGCCCGGGCTCCTCGGGCCGTTCGGCCTGGTCTATGAGGTATCCGCGGTGCTGCTCGGCGGCGTCTTCTGCGCACTCGCATGGCGACTGTGGCGTCAGAGCACGCCCGCCCGAAGCGGTCTCCTCTTCCACTACTCGCTGCTCTACCTCGCGCTGCTGTTCCTTTCGGTCGCCGTCGACGCGGCGACCCGCTGAGCCCGTAGCCTAGGCGGGCTCGCGCTCGAGCACGCGGATGTCGTGTGCCAGCCCCTCGGGGGTGAGCTGATCGGCGGGAAAGCCCACCCGCTCATAGCCTCGCTTGTCGATCAGCATCACGAACGTGGAGTGGTCGATCTTCGGCGTGACCGGCTGGATCGCGTAGGCGTGCCAGATGCGCCGCATCGCCGGCATCGGCCCGTTGAGGAACGCCATCCGCCCGTCCATCTGATGCTTGGTCAAAAAGCGATTGCGGTTGGCCGGCGTGTCCTCCGCGGGATCAGCGCTGACGCCGATCGTCGGCACGCCGCGCCCGGCGTGCGGCAGGTCGTTGAGCGCGCCCTTGATCTGCTCGACCATGAAGGGGCAGGTGTCGTGGCACAGGGAGTGGATGAAGGTCAGCACGACGACCTTGCCGCGATCGCGCGACAGCGTGACCCGGCGACCGTGCTGATCGACGAGCGAGAAGTTGGCGGCCCGGAGGTTGGCCGGAAGCGGCGGGCCGTCGAACTCTGACTGCGCGGTCGCCGTCGAGCCGCTGCCCGGGCCGCGGCTGGAGAGGAGGATCACGCCGATTGCCACCAGCAGGGCGACCAGGACGAGCATCAGCCCGCGCTGCAGTTTGGCGCTCGCCAACATGACGATGGATTTTGGCAGGTGTCCGTTGTGTCCTGACCCGTCAGCGGGGAAGATCCCCACACCGTGGATGCGGGAGAACAGCTCGCCTCGGAATTGCGGCCGGTGGTGTCCGACGAGCGCGTGCTGGCCGCGATCGCATCAGTCCCGCGCGAGCGGTTCGTCCCCCACGACCAACGCGAGCACGCGTGGGAGAACATCGCCCTGCCGATCGGCAGCGGCCAGACGATCTCCCAGCCGCTGGTGGTCGCCCGGATGCTCGAGCTCCTGGCGCTGACGCAGGACGATCGGGTGCTCGACGTCGGGACCGGCTCGGGATACCACGCCGCCCTGCTCTCCGAGCTGGCCGGCGACGTGATCTCGATCGAGCTGCTGCCGGACCTCAGCCGGGCCGCCGCCCGGCGGCTGGCCGACCTGGGCTACACGCGGGTGACCTGTGTGGTGGCCGACGGCTGGCAGGGCGTGCCCGAACTCGGCCCCTTCGATGCCGTCAACGTGGCGGCGGCGTTCGCCACGCTGCCCCGCGAGCTGCTCAGGCAGCTGCGAACCGGAGGGCGGATGGTCGCGCCTGTCGGCGAGAAGCAGCAGTACCTCACGCGCATCACCCGTACCGAGACCGGCGAGGCCGAGCAGGAGACGCTCGAGGCGGTCAGGTTCGTGCCGCTCGTCCGGCCTGAGGCGGACCAGCGCCGGCGCCCGGTGTGAGCCGGTCGCGCATCACGTTAAGCGCCACGGGGTTGGAGTCGATGAGCACGAACCGGCGCCCCAGCTCGCGGCAGACGGCGCCGAGCGTTCCCGAGCCGGCGAACGGGTCCAGGCACCAGCCGCCCGGGCGCGAGGAGGCAGTCACCAGCCGGCGCAGCACCCCGGCCGGCTTCTGTGTCGGGTAACCGGTCTTCTCGGAGCCGTTGGTGGGCACAATCGTGTGAAACCACACGTCGGTGGGACGCTTGCCACGCGCGGCCTTCTCGGGGGTGACCAGCCCGGGTGCCATGTACGGCTCGCGATCGACGGCATCCGCGTCGAAGTGGTGCGCGCCGGGGGTTTTGACGTACGCGAGGATCGTGTCGTGCTTGGCGGGCCAGCGCCGGCGCGGCTTGGCACCGTAGTCATAGGCCCAGATGATCTCGTTGAGGAACGCGTCACGTCCGAAGAGCTCGTCGAGTAACAGCTTGCAGTAATGCGCCTCGCGATAGTCGATGTGGAAGTACAACGTCCCGTGGGGCGCGAGGAGCTCGCGGGCGCGGGTCAGGCGCGGCTCGAGAAAGCCCAGGTAGTCGGCGAACTGATCCTCGTAGCTGAGCCGCTGCAGCAGCTGCGAGCGGTATCTCCGTCCGCCGAAGCCGACCCGCGCGGCGCTGGGATCGGCGAGCGTGGTCACCGTCGAGCGCGCCTGGGCGCGGCCGGTGTTGAACGGCGGATCGACGTAGACGAGGTCGAACGTCCCCGCGGGCAGTTGCTCCAGCACGATCGCGTTGTCACCGGCGATCACCAGGTCGTCGTCGAGCGCCAGTTCGTGATCGGCGGACAGACAGCGCACCCGGTCTGGCACGCTACCGTGCGGCGCGGTCGCACCGACAGCCGCTAGAGTTTGCTGTGGTGTCCTCGGACCTTTACAGCCGCGCGCGCGACCACGCGCTCATGCAGAGGTTCTCACAGTCGGCGTTCGCCAAGAAGGTGACGAAGTACGCGATCGGCTCGGTGATCGCGCTGGCGACGAGCATCGTCGTCTTCGCGCTCATGTACGTCGCCCTCGGCGGCAGGCACACGACGATCTGCTCGATCGGCGCATTCCTCGCCGGTGCGATTCCCAACTGGATTCTCAACCGGCGCTGGGCCTGGAAGATCAAGGGCGAGGTCGCGTTCCTCCGTGAGATCGTCGCCTACGTCGCGATCTCCGGCGTCGTGCTCGTCGCCTCCTCGGTGGGCACGGGCGCGATGCAGAGTTGGGTCAAGGGTCACGTGACCCCGCACCACGGGATCCGCGTCATCCTGGTGACCGGTGCCTACGTGCTCGTGCAGGCGGTGCTGTTCGTGGTCAAGTTCGTGATCTACGAGAAGTGGGTCTTCTCCGGTCAGTCACGCCTGCGCGCAGCGCTACGGTCACGCCACCAGGTGTGGACCGCCGCGCGCGCGAACCGCACCCCGTAGCCGAAGTTCCCGCCCTTTTTGGTCGACGTGGCGTGGTCCTCGCGGTCGCGCATCGTCGTCGGCACCTCGGCCAGGCGAAAGCCGTGCAGCGCGGCTGAGATCATCAGCTCCGACGCCTGGTACTGGGGCTGCTCGAGCACGACGACGGCGGTCAGCTCCGAGCGCATTGCCCGCAGGCCGCAGGCCGGATCGGTGATCCGATGGCGCACGAGGACGGAGATGAGCGCGCCGAACACGATCACGCCGGCATGCCGGGTGGCGTCGGTGGTCAGCTCAGTGCCCAGGCGCCGTGAGCCCGAGACGAAGTCCGCGCGGCCGGCGAGGATCGGCTCGATCACGCGGCTGATTTCCTCGGCTTCGTACTGGCCATCGGCGTCGATCGTCACGATCACCTGCGCGCCGCGGGCTCGGGCCAGCCAGTAGCCGAGGCGCAGGGCAGCGCCCTGCCCGCGGTTGATCGGCACATCGCACACCAGGGCTCCCGCTTCGGTCGCACGCGCCGCCGTGGCGTCCTTGGCGCCATCGACGACCACGATCACCTCGGCGGCCAGGCCGGCCGCCTCGCCGGGGATCTCGGCGATCACGTCGGCGACGGTGGGCTCCTCGTTGTAGGCGGGGATGACGACCGCGAGGGGCGCGCCCTGCCCGGGCGGATGCGCCTCCAGGAAGGCCTCGGCGGCGGCCCGCTCGGCTGGCTGCAGGCGGGCGGACTCCGCGGGGGAGATGTGGGACTCGAGCATGCTCATGGCGCTACCTGCGGTTCGGCCCGCGACCATTCGTCCCAGACGCCGACGAGGCCATCGTCGAGTGACGGATAGCGTGGCGTCCAGCCGGCCGCCTGCGCCTGGCTGGTGTCGACGATCACGGCCGGCATCTCGCCCGGCTTGGCCGGCCCGTGGCGGACGTCGATCTCGGCGCCCGAGACACGCTTGACGGCATCAATGACGTCCAGCACCGACAGGGAGCTTCCGCCGCCGATCACCTTGGGGCCGACCCACTGGTCGCTCGTCAGGCCGAGGCGCATCGCGGCGACGACATCGAAGGCATGCACGTAGTCGCGTACCTGGGTACCGTCGCCGTAGATCTCGAACGTGGTGCCCAGGCGGATGCAGCGCATCAGCCGCGCGACGATGGAGTCCTTGGCCTGCATTCCCGGACCGTAGACGTTGGTCAGGCGAATACAGGCGCAGCGCACCCCGTAGGAGGCCGTGTACGCCGACATCAGCATCTCCCCGGCGGCCTTCGTCGAGCCGTAGGGGGTGAGCGGCTCGAGCGTCGCCGCCTCGGAGATCTTCGGCGCCTTCATCAGGCCGGTGACGGCATTAGTCGAAGCGAATGCCAGCGACGTCACACCGGCCGCGCGGCCGGCCTCGAGCAGTGCGTTGGTGCCGATCACGTTCGTGCGAAAGGTCAGCTCGGGCTGCTGGACGGACTTGAGGACCGACGTCACCGCGGCGAGGTGGACCACCGAGTCAAAGCCACCCTCGAACGCACGGGTGAGGACCTCCGGGTCGGCGATGTCGCCCACCACGATGTCCACCGACGGATCGACGTGCGGCTGGAGGTCGACGACGCGCACCCGCGCGCCGTCGGCGGTCAGCTGTGAGACGACGTGGCGTCCGATGAAGCCCGATCCGCCGGTGACCAGGACGCGACGGCCGTTGAGATCTGCTGTGCTCATAAGCGACTGGGCGAGGGTAGCCGACCCCGCCGCCTGACAGCCGCCGGTTAAGGTGAATCGCTCGGAGCGGCTGCTACTTTGGGCGCGCCGATGTCGACGCCCACTGCTCCCGCTTCTGCGCCGCTGACGCGCGGCCTGAGCGCCGTGTCGCTCTCGGCCTTCGCCTACCGCTGGCGCTGGATCATCGGCACGGTGGCGCTGCTCGTGCTGGCGCTGCTCGTCGTCCACTGGGCGGGAGTGCGCCCCGGCTATGACCCGTATGGCTGGCTGGTGTGGGGGCACCTGACCGTGCACGGCGCGCTCGACACGAACGGGGCGCCCTCCTGGAAGCCGCTGCCGTTCCTGTTCACGGTGCCGCTCGCGCTGGCCGGCAAGCACGCCCTGACGCTGTGGATGGTCGCCGCCGTTGCCCTCTCGCTGGCCGGCGGGGTGTTCGCCTGGCGGGTGGCCTTCGCGCTCGTCGACGCCCCGCCTCGGCGCCGCTACGCCTCCTATATGGCCGGGTTCGTCGCCGGAGCCGCGCTACTGGCGATCGACACCTACCCGCACTCGGTGCTCAGCGCCGAATCGGACACGATCATCGTCTCGCTGTGCCTGGCGGCCGTCGACTGCATCATCTGCCGCCGTTACCGGTGGGCGTTCTGGATGTGGTGGCTCGCCGCCCTCGGGCGCCCGGAGGCATGGGCGCCGATGGCGCTCTACGTCCTGTGGGCCTGGCGCCGCGAGCCCGCGATGCGCCGGCAGATCGTTGCCGGCCTCGTGCTCATCCCGGTGCTCTGGTTCGGGATACCGGCGCTCACCTCGAAGAGCGCGTTCTCGGCCGGGTCGCTGGCCGAAAACAGTCCGCGGATGCTGCACGGCAACAAGATCACTGGCACCTGGGGACGCTTCATGGGACTCAATGCCGCTTCGGTGAAGCTCGCGGCGCTGCTCGCCGTGGTCCTCGCGGTGGTGCGGCGCGATCGCGCGGTGCTGCTGCTCGCCGGGGGCGTGCTGCTGTGGGTTGTGGTGGAGATGGTGTTCGCGCTGCACGGCTGGCCGGCGGTGCCGCGGTATCTGTACGAGGCGGCCGGCGGCGTGTGCGTGCTGGCGGGCGTGTTCGCGGGGCGGGTGATCCTCGACGCGCCGGCCGTGCTCGCCGGGGTGCGCAAACGGCTCGGCGGCACGAGTCGCGGCGCGTCGTGGCTGGGGTCACCGACGGCGGCGGGTCTGGCGGCGGTCGTCGTCCTGGCTGTGTTCGCCGTGGCAGCCGTCCCCGCGGTTCACCAGCGCTATTCACAGGAACGCGCCGACCTGCGCGGGCAACGCGCCCGTACGCATGAGATCCTGCTGCTCCAGCGGGTCGTCGCCCACCTCGGGGCGAGCAAGATCCGCGCCTGCGGGCACCCGGACGTCGGAATCGCGTTCCAGAGCGTCCTCGCCTGGGACATGGGCACGAACACCGGCTGGCTGTACTACAGCCGCAAGCACGAGCGCGAGCACCCGCATCCGATTGTCAACCTCTACCCGCATTCCTACGGGTGGCAGGTCATCCCCGGCGACACGACGCCCGCGACGCACGCCGCCTGCCAAGGCCTCAGCTACAGGACGACATGAGCCCTCGCGCGAGGGGGCGGGCGTCGGGTCCGACGCCCGCCCAGCGACGCGCCCGGCTGGCGCTGGGGCTGGGCGGACTCGTGTTGATCGTCGTGTTGCTCGTGTCAGCGCTGAACGGCGGCAGCATCCCGCCGCCGCCGCCCGGCGGTGTGGCCCGTGGCGCCTCCGGCCGCGATCCGTTCGGCTACGTGGCCTCCCGAGACGCTCAATTCGTCGCTCGGGCAACCGCCGGCGAGGCACATGTCCTGTTCACCAAGAGCCCGGGTGGAGCCCTCGCCACCGCCGATCGGGTGGCGACGTTTCGCACCGACATCGAGCGGGCGACCGCCGGGACCGGAATCGACCCCAATCTGCTGGAGGCGCTCGTGTACGTGGAGAGCGCCGGTCGCCCCGGCGCGGTCGCCGGCTCAGACCTCGCCGGCGCCGCGGGCCTGACGCAGATCCTCGCCTCGACCGGCAGCTCGCTGCTCGGCATGCACATCGACCTCACGCGCAGCCGGCAGCTGACGCAGAAGATCGACGCGATCGCCTCGGGCTCGCGGGCCGGGAAGCTGGGGCCGCTGCTGCTGGCGCGCGAGCGTGCCGACACCCGCTTCTACCCGCCCAAGGCGCTGGCGGCGACGGTCCGCTACCTGCTGACCGCCGAGCACCAGTTCGGGCGCGCGGACCTGGCGCTCGAGTCCTACCACATGGGGATCGGCAACCTGCACAACATCCTCGGCGCCTACGACGGCGGCCGCGCGGTCCCCTACGTCCAGCTGTACTTCGACTCCGCGCCCGACAACCACCCCGAGGCCTACCGGCTGCTCGCCGGACTGGGCGACGACTCGCGGCTGTACTACTGGCGGGTACTCGGCGCCGAGCAGATCATGCGCCTCTTCCGGACCGACCGAGGCGCGCTGGAGCGGCTCGCCTCGCTGCAGACAGCCGACGGCGCCGGGGCGGCCGTCCTGCACCCTCCCGGCCGACCGCCGCGATACAGGAACCCGTCCGCGGTGTCCGCCGCCTACCAGTACCACCGGCTCGTGCCGCTGCCCTCCAACGCCGCCGCCCTGGGGCTCGGCTATGACCCGGCGATGGGTGCGGCCGCATCGAAGGTGAATGCCCCGCGCTCGCTCTACCGCGGCCTGGCGCCGGCCGCACTGCGGCTGCTGATCGAGCTCGCCGGCCGGGTGCGGACGCTCTCGGGCACCCGCGCTCCGCTGCGGGTGCAGAGCACCGTCACCGACGCGGCGTACAACTCATCGCGCGGCGTCGACGACTCAATCGGCAGCACCGGCTACACGTTCACAATC
>DATAUL010000445.1:0-14632 GCA_036268255.1 Solirubrobacteraceae bacterium
CGCTCGACACTCCGGTTCCGACGCCCGAGGGATGGACGACGATGGGCGATCTCCGCGTCGGCGACTGGGTGTTCGATCTCGACGGGCATCCGACGCCGGTTCTGGACACCAGCGAGGTTATGGTGGGGCGGCCCTGTCGGACGGTGCGCTTCTCCGATGGCACGACGATCGTCGCCGACATCGACCACCAGTGGCAGGTCTGGACCAGGAACGACCGGCACCGCCGCGGTGTCCCCAGCGTGCTCACGACGGGCGAGATCGAGCGCACGCTCAAGTACTCACGCACGGAGTACAACCACAACGTCGCCCAGGCGCTGCCCGTCCACTATCCCTCTCGTGAGCTGCCGATCGATCCGTACGTCCTCGGGGCGTCGTTGGGCGACCGCGCCAGCACCGAGGCGGAGATCACCTCGATCGACCAGCCGATCCTCGACGAGCTCGTCCTGGCCGGCGAGTCGGTGCGTCCCGCAGGCAGCCCTCTGGCCGACCGCATCGGCGGCGCCGGGCACACCCGCGATCCGCAGACCGGACGGTACGTCGCCAACGAGTCGCTGGAGAGCCGCCTGCACGCGCTCGGCGTGATCGCCAACAAGCGCATTCCCCGCGAGTACATGGAGTCCAGCATCGAGCAGCGCCGCGCCCTGCTGGCCGGGATCATGGACACGGACGGCTACGTGGACATTCAGAGCCGCTGCGATGTGCTCACTGTGCGCCCGGGACTCGCCGAAGACTACCGCGAGCTGATCGCCAGCCTGGGCTACAAGCCGGTGATGGCGGAGAAGTTCAAGACGTGCGAGGGCAAGCTCCGCGGCCCGTACTTCGAGGTCCAGTTCACCCCCCACGAGATCGTGTTCCGCCTCCCGCGCAAGGTCGCGCGCCAGCGGCTGCTCCAGCGCTTTCACAAGGGCCGGGCGGTGACCGCCGTCTCGCTCTGCGAGAGTGTTCCGGTCCGCTGCATCCAGGTTGGCTCGCCGGACGGGGTATTCCTCGTCAGCCGCAGCTTCATTCCGACCCACAACAGCTCCCTGGGCCGGCTGGGGCTGATCGTCCACGCGACCGCCGGCTTCTGCGATCCCGGCTGGAAGGGCACGCTGACGCTGGAGCTCAACAACCTCACGCGTGTGCCGATCGTGCTCGCCCCCGGCCTCAAGATCGCCCAGCTGTCGTTCATGACGCTCGACCGGCCGGCCCTGCGACCGTACGGAAGCTCGGGCCTGGGCAGCCACTACCAGGGCCAGCGCGCAGCCACGGCCAGCCGCTACGGATCAACGCCGGACGACCCTCGGATCGGGTAGTCTCACCGCCCGATGTCGCTGCTGCTCGCCGCCTCCGACACGGCCTCCAAGGTCCCGTTCTACATCTGCGGTGGGGCGCTGGCGCTCTGGGCGGTTCTGCTTGCCGGAATCGGGCTCAGCCGCCCCGAGTTCCCCGGCAACCGGACGGGCGAGCGAGGCGTGATCGGGATCACCTTCGTGCTGATCGTGCTGGCGATCGGCGCCGCGATCCTCACCTCCTGAAAAAGTCGCGTCCGGCGCCGCGGGTGCGGATCGACGATTCCGCGGGTAATAAAGTCTTCCAGACGGCGCCCGCTCGACCGGGGCGGGCTGGAGACCCCCGGCAATCGCGCGACAGGAGTGCTATGACCACCGAGACTCAGACACCAGGGAATGGCGGCGGCGTAGCGACGTCGAGCGACACCCTCACCGTCACCGACAACCGCACCGGCAAGACGTATGAGATTCCGATCGAGGACGAGACGATCCGGGCGACCCAGCTACGCAACATCAAGGTCAACGAGGGCGACTTCGGCCTGATGACCTATGACCCCGCCTACATGGCGACGGCGTCGTGTCGCTCGGCGATCACCTACATCGACGGCGACGCGGGCATCCTGGAGTACCGCGGGTACCCGATCGAGCAGCTGGCCGAGAAGTCCAGCTACCTCGAGGTGGCCTACCTGCTGATCCACGGCGAGCTACCGACGACGAAGCAGCTCGAGGAATGGGATCACCTGATCACGATCCACACCTTCGTGCATGAGAACGTCAAGGAGTTCATGCAGGGCTTCCGTTACGACGCCCATCCGATGGGGATGCTGCTGGCGTCGGTCGGCGCGCTGTCGACGTTCTACCCCGAGGCGTCCGCCATCAAGGATCCCGAATCCCGATACATCCAGGTGATCCGGCTGCTGGCCAAGATGCCGACGCTGGCGGCGTTCTCCTATCGCCACAACCGCGGCATGCCCTACGTCTATCCGGACAACGACCTCAGCTACGCGGGCAACTTCCTGTCGATGATCTACAAGATCGCCGAGCTCAAGTACGAGCCCGACCCGCGCCTGGAGCATGCCCTCGACGTGCTCTTCATCCTGCACGCCGATCACGAGCAGAACTGCTCGACGAGCGCCGTGCGCAGCGTCGGCTCCTCCCAGGTCGATCCCTACTCGTCGGTGGCCGCCGGCGTGGCCGCGCTCTACGGCCCGCTGCACGGCGGTGCCAACGAGGCGGTGCTGCGGATGCTGCAGCGGATCGGGACCAAGGAGAACATCCCGGACTTCATCAAGGGCGTCAAGGACGGCAACGAGCGCCTGATGGGCTTCGGCCACCGCGTGTACAAGAACTTCGACCCGCGCGCGAAGATCATCAAGAAGGCTGTCGACGAGGTGTTCGAGGTCACCGGCAAGAACCCACTGCTGGAGATCGCCACCGAGCTGGAGAAGATCGCGCTCGACGACGAATACTTCGTCAGTCGCAAGCTGTACCCGAACGTCGATTTCTACTCTGGCCTCATCTACGAGGCGCTGGGGATGCCGGTCGAGATGTTCCCCGTCCTGTTCGCGATCGGCCGCACGAGCGGCTGGATCGCCCAGTGGCTGGAGATGATCGACGATCCCGAGCAGAAGATCGCTCGCCCGCGGCAGATCTACACCGGCGAGCGGGGCCTTGACTACGTGCCGATCTCCGACCGCTCGTAACGGGTGGCTGACGTTGCGATGACGGCGTCCGCCACCCCCCAGGTCCCGGTCCGTCCCGTGGGACCTCCCCGGCGGTATCAGATGTACATCGCCGGGGAATGGGTCGACGCCCACAGCGGCGAGACGTTTGAGTCGGTCGATCCCTTCACCGGCGAGCCGTGGGCGGTCATCCCGCGCGCCGGGGTGCAGGACGTCGACGACGCGGTGCGCGCCGCCCGCCGCGCGTTCGACGACGGTCCGTGGCGGCGCACGACGGCCGCCGAGCGCGGGCGGATGATGCGCCGGCTGGGCGACCTGATCGCCGAGCGCGCTCATGACGTGGCGGTCGTGGAGAGCATCGACAACGGCAAGCTGATCCGCGAGATGGAGGGACAGCTACGCGGGCTGCCGGACTACTACGAGTACTTCGCCGGCGCGGCCGACAAGCTGCACGGTGAGACGATCCCGGCCGCCAAGTCCAACTTCTTCATCTACACCGTGCGTGAGCCCGTGGGGGTCGTCGGCGCGATCACCCCGTGGAACTCGCCGGTGCTGCTCATGACCTGGAAGCTGGCCCCGGCCCTCGCCGCCGGCTGCACGTTCGTCGTCAAGCCGGCCGAGCAGGCACCGGCGTCGACGCTCGAGTTCGCCAAGCTGATCGACGAAGCAGGCTTCCCGCCCGGCGCGTTCAACGTCGTCACCGGCTTCGGGGCCGAGGCGGGCGCGCCGCTCGCCGAGCATCCCGGCGTCGACAAGGTCGCCTTCACGGGGTCGACCGCCGTGGGCTCGAGCGTCATGACCGGGGCAGCGAAGCACCTCGCCCACGTCAGCCTCGAGCTCGGCGGCAAGTCGCCGAACATCGTGTTCGCCGACGCCGACGTGGAGGCGGCGGTCAACGGGATCGTCGCCGGCATCTACGCCGCCACCGGCCAGACGTGCATGGCCGGCTCTCGGCTGCTCATCGCCGACGAGGTCTATGACGAGGTCGTGCAGCGCGTGGCCGACCGCGCCGGCTCGGTGCGCATGGGCGATCCGCTCGCCGCGGAAACAGAGATGGGCCCCGTCGCCTTCTCGGCTCATCGCGACAAGGTGGAGTCGTTCATCGCCGGCGCTCAGGCAGACGGGGCGCGGCTGCTCAGCGGCGGCGGCCGGCCGACGGCGCCCGAGTTGGCCGGCGGGTTCTTCGTTAAGCCGACGCTGTTCGGCGACGTCCACAACGGGATGACGCTCGCGCGCGAGGAGGTGTTCGGCCCGGTGGCGGCGGCGATCCGCTTCGGCTCCGAGGAGGAGGCGCTGGCGCTCGCCAACGACACGAACTTCGGGCTGGCGGCGGGGATCTGGACGCGCGACGTCCAGCGCGCTCACCGCATGGCGCTCGGCATCCGGGCCGGGACGGTGTGGGTCAACTCCTATCGCGCCGTCGGGCCGATGGCGCCGTTCGGCGGCTTCAAGGCGAGCGGGCTGGGCCGCGAGAACGGTCTCGAGGCGCTGCGCGAGTACACCGAGCTCAAGACCGTCTGGATCGAGCTCACCGGCGCCACGCGAGATCCGTTCAACCTCGCCTGAGCGGTGCTCCCCTGGGACCCCGAAGTCGAGGCTGCCGTCCAGCCCCTGCTGTCCGCGCGGGCCGACCGCGGGCTCCCGGCGGTCGGGGACATCGTGACGCGCCGCGCCAACAGCAAGCTGCTCTTCGAGGTCGTCTCCCAACGCGCCGGTATCCCGGTCCAGCCGGTGACGGTCTCCCATCACGAGGCGCTTTCGGACGACGGCCATCCCATCCCGCTGCGCTTGTACCGGCCTGATCGCAGTCGCGAGGGTCCGCTCGTCGTCGACATCCACGGCGGCGGGATGATCGCGGGGACGCTGGATCAGAACGATGCGTTGCTCAGGAGCCTGAGCGCCCGCGTCGAGCTGCCGGTTCTCACGCCCGACTACCGCCTGGCGCCCGAGCACCCCGATCCGGCGCCCGTTGAGGATTGCTACGCGACGCTCCGCTGGGCGGCGGCTCATGCGGACGCGCTCGGCATCGACCCGGCGCGCATCGCGGTCATGGGCGGCAGTGCGGGGGGCGGCCTGGCGGCCGGCGTGACCCTGCTGGCGCGTGACCGGGGCGGCCCGGCGATCGCGCGCCAGCTCCTCATCTATCCGATGCTCGACGACCGCACCCGCACCGCCGATCCGCAGACGGCCCACGCGCTGCTGTGGGGCGTCGATGACAACGTGACCGGCTGGGACGCGCTGCTCGGTGCGGGCGAGGACGGCGACGTGTCGATCTACGCTGCCCCGGCGCGGGCGACCGACTTGTCAAACCTGCCGCCGGCCTACATCGACGTGGGCGGCCTGGACCTGTTTCGCGACGAGGACGTGGCCTACGCGACCCGGCTGGCCCGCAGCGGGGTGCCGGCGGAGCTGCACGTCCTGCCCGGCGTTCCGCACGCCTTCGACATCCTCGCTCCCGGTTCCGCCGTTGCCCGGCGAGCGCTGGACGGCCGCCTGGCGTTCCTGCGCGAGCTCTGATTAGGGTCCGGTTGGGCTGTGCGCAGCGTCACAATAGGTCCGGCGGTCGTAGGCGAACGTATGTACGGTGGAGTGCCACACCCTCAACGACGGCCGGAAGGTCGCGATCCGCCCGATCGGCTCCGACGACCACGAGCGCTTGCGCGCCTCCCATGCGCGGTTGTCGCCGGAATCGCGCTACCGGCGCTTTCTGGGGACCAAGCCAGAGCTGACGTCCGCCGACGCGCGGTACCTCGTCGAGATCGACGGCTCTGACCACCTCGCCCTCGTGGCCACGCTTCCCGACGAGCCCGACGAACCGATCGTGGCCGTCGCTCGCTACATCCGGCTGCCCGACGATCCCGCGGCGGCCGAGTTCGCGATCGTGGTCGGCGACGACTACCAGCGCCAGGGGCTGGCCGGCGAGCTGATGACGCGGTTGGCGCGCGCCGCGGTCGCTCGTGGCGTCAGGCGCTTCCGGGCCACGATGCTGGCCGACAACATCGCCATCCAGCGGGTGACGGCCAGTCTGGCCGCCGGTCCGCTCAAGCGACGACAGCGCGGTTCGTTGTCCGAGGTCGAGATCGAGCTTGAGGGCGGCGACGGGGCGACGGCGGTTGGATCGCCCGCGCGCCGAACGGGCTCCGGAGGCCCAGCGCCTGCGATCATCGCGCCGTGCGCTGGAAGCTGACCGTCCGCGTCGGGTCCAAGGTCAAGCGGAACACGTTCACGGCCGTCGCCGAGGCGCTCGACGAGCTCGAGGCCCGGGCTCGGGACGCGGCCCGCACGGCCCCCGACGAGGTCGTGGACGCCAAGTTCAAGCGCTTTGAGCCCGCTGAGCAGGTCGTGGCGCGGCTGGAGCTGGCCGGCCCCGAGCGCTTCGTGCCCAGCGTCCGAGCGGGCGTCGACGTCCGCGGAGACGGGTCGATGGAGGCCTATCGCGGGCGTGTCCGGCGCGAGGTGATCGCCGCGCACGGCTCCGAGAACCCGCTCACGGCGCTGCGGCGAACGCTCACGCAAGCCGATCAGGCCGGCTGAGCGGCGATTGCGTCAGAGCACGAGCGTCTGGCCGTGCCGGCGCAGCCAGCGCACGTGCTCGCGGTAGTCCGGGCAGTGGCGGGCCACCAGCGCCCAGAAGCGGGGCGAGTGATCCATCACGTCGAGGTGGCAGACCTCGTGCCACACGACGTAGTCGAGCACCGGCTCGGGAGCGAGCAGGAGCCGCCAGTTGAAGCTCATCGCCCCCGAGCGTGAGCAGCTCGCCCAGCGCGTCCGCTGCCCGCGGATCGACAGTCGCGTGTACGTCGCGCCGACGCGATCGCAGGCGCGCTCCAGCCGCGGCTCGATCTCGTCACGCGCCGCCCGCCGGTACCAGCGCTCGAGCGCGTCCACGCGCGCCGCGCCCGCGGGCGTGAGCAGCTCGTCGCCACGGCGGTGCACGCGGGTGCGCCCCCGCTCCGGGCGCACGGTCAGCAGCAGCCCCAGGTAGGGGACGGCGTCACCGCGCGCTGCCACCGTCGCCCGTGCGTGCTTGAGTTCGGCGAGCCGGCGGTCGATCCAGGGGGTGAGCTCGCGCACAGCGGCCGCGGCCTCGCGCTCGGGCGCGCGCCGAGGCAGCACCACCTCCACGCCGCGGGCGGCATCGACGGTGACGCGCACACGTCGGGCCCGCTCCGAGCGCCTGACCGTGTAGTCGATCTGTGACATCGCGTGACACAGTACGGTCAGGTCCCGACATGCCGTCGTTTCCTGACCTCGGTCCCCCGCTCGCCAGCCCGGCGGCGCAGCTGCGGCTGGTCGCCGAGCGTGATATCCCTGAGATCCTCGTCGCCCACCAGGACGATCCGCGGCTGTACGAGTCCCTGGCGCTGGACCGGCCGCCCAGCGGGGCCGAGTTGGGGCGTCGGGTCGAGGGCGAAGCCGGCGAGCGCGCCGCCGGCGCCGGCGCGTGGCTGACGATCCTCGATGGCGCCGAGGGGTCCGGTTCGGATCTCTGCCGCGGGCAGGCGGAGGTGTCAGACGTCGACTGGGACCATCTGCGCGCGGGGTTGAGCATCTGGGTGGCTCCCGCCGACCGGGGCCGCGGATTGGGCGCCGGGGCGCTGGCGCTCGCCGGGCGCTGGCTGCTCGGCGTGTGCGGGATGATGCGCGTCGAGCTGTTCGCCGCACCCGACAACCATGCCCTGGCCAGCGCGGCGGCGAGCGCCGGCTTCGCCGCCGAGGGCGTGCTACGCGGTTACGTGCGCGTCCGCGGGCGCCGGGCCGACGCCGCCGTGCTGTCGCTCATCCGCGCCGACCTCGACGGTGGGCCGGCATGAGGCAGTGGCGGGTGAAGCTCCCGCCCGGGGTCCGGCCCCCGTTCGAGGTGTACGTCAACGGCGTGCTCCAGGAGCTCGGGAACGACTACCGCGTGGCCGCGGGCGAGCTGCTCTTCGACCGCGAGCTGGTGCGCCAGAAGCTGAGCGGCTGGGCCTGGTTCATCGGCATCTGGGGGATCGGAACCTACAAGCGAAACGACGAGGTCGATGTCCGCTACGAGCTCGACGGCCGCCCGATGGTCGCCCAAGGGCTCGAGATCACGCCGCCCGGCTAGCGCCGAGGACCACCTCGCGCGCCTTCCACGGCTGGTGAACCTTCAGCGCCGACAGGATCGCGCGCGTCGCGTGCGAGCGGTTCAGCGTGTAGAAGTGGATGCCCGGCGCGCCTCGGGCGAGCAGCTCGGCGCACTGCAGGGTGGCGTAGGAGACGCCCAGCTGCAGGACCGCCTCGGGATCGTGGGAGCGCCACTCCAGCGCCTCGAGCAGGCTCGGCGGGATCGTCGCCCCGCACATGCCGGTGATCGTCTTGATCTGGCTCAGGTCCGTGATCGGCATCACGCCGGGCACGATCGGGACCTCGATGCCCGCGGCACGCGCCTCGTCGACGAACCGGAAGTACAGCTCGTTGTCGAAGAACAGCTGGGTGACGAGGAACGAGACGCCGTTGTCGACCTTCTCCTTGAGGAAGCGCAGATCATGGGCGAGGTCGGGCGCCTCGGGGTGGATCTCGGGGAAGCAGGCGCCGCCGATGCACAGGCCCGGGTAGTCGGTACGGATCAACCCGGCCAGCTGAGTCGAGTAGCTCAAACCTCCCGGATGCGCCTCCCAGCCGGACTGCCCGCGCGGGGGATCGCCGCGCAGCGCCAGGATGTTGTCGATCCCGGCGGCGCCGATGTCGTCGACGATCTCCCGGAGCTCCTCGCGCGTGGACCCGACGCAGCTGAGGTGCGCCATCGCCTCGATTCCCAGTTCCTGCTTGATCCACTTCGTCAACTCCAGCGTGCGGCCGCGTGAGCTGCCGCCGGCGCCATACGTGACCGACACGAAGTCCGGCGACAGGGCCCGCAGCGACTCGAGGGCGAGGCCCAGCACCCGCTCCCCTGCATCAGACTTCGGGGGGAAGAACTCGAACGAGAACAGCGGCTCGTCGGCCTCGGCAATGATCTGATCGATGCGCATGGCGCCAGCCTACCAACCTTGACACAGATGTGTCAAGGTTGAGTTCTCGTCAGGGGTGCTCGCGCGTGGCGCCGTACATGTCGGCGTCGGCGCGGACGAGCAGGCTCGAGGCGTCGTCGCCGTCGCGGGCCATCGCTCGGCCGATGCTGAGATGCGGCGTCAGCTGCTGCCCCTCCAGCTCCACCGGCTCGGCGATCGCCTTCCCGAGGCGCTCGGCGATCGCCTCCAGATCGGTTGCGCCCCCCAGATCGGGACACATGATCACGAACTCGTCGCCGCCGAACCGGCAGGCGATGTCGGCGCTGCGCCCGGAATGGCCCAGCCGCGCGGCAACGATCCGCAGCAGCTCGTCGCCGGCATGGTGGCCGAGCTGGTCGTTGATCGCCTTGAGGCCGTCCAGATCACAGAACAGCAGGCCGAGCGGACGTCCCGAGCGCTCCCGACCGCGTAGGGCGAGCCACAGCGAATGCTCCAGGAAGGTGCGGTTGACGAGTCCGGTGAGCGGGTCGGTGATCGCCACGCTGCGCAGCTGCTTGTAAGCGGCCGAGAGCTTGATCGCCTGCTCGCGCATCGCCAGCAGGACGGCCGTCTGGCGGGCGAGCGCGTCGAGCGCCGAGAGAGCACGGGGCTCCAGCTCGCGGGGGCCGGTATCGGCGACGCACAGCGAGCCGAGCGAATAGCCGTCGCCGGTGACGACGGCCGCCCCGGCGTAGAAGCGCAGCCCGGGGGAGCCGACCACCTGCGGGTTGCTCGCCCACCGCGGATCCTTGAGCATGTCGGGGATCACCAGCGTCCCGCTGGCCTCCTGGATCGTCTGAGCGCAGAACGAGGCGGCGCGCGGCGCCTCCGAGCTCTCCAGCCCGATCAGGGCCTTGCCCCATTGGCGGTCGGCATCAATGAAGTTGATGATCGCGATCGGCGTGTCGCAGATGGCGGCCGCCAGGGCGACGATGTCGTCGAAGGGCTGCTCGGGGGGCGTGTCGAGGATCTCGAGCTGATACAGCGCGGCGAGCCGCGCCTGCTCGCCGGCAGTTGCTAATTCCATGTTCGCCGTCACGTTGTCCGACCCAGCATCCGTTCCCCGATGACGCCATACCGAATGAAGGCTGGGCGAACCTACAACAGCGAGTGCGCCCCTGCAAGCGAGCGCCCGGAAATGCGCTAGCCGACGGCGTGCCAGCGTTCGACGCCTCCGTCGCGCTCGGCGCGTAGGCGTCCTGCCCGCTGCAGATGGCTGAGATAGCTCATCGTCTGGGTGATCAGCCAGTTGGCGTTGTCGGCACTCAGCTCCTGGCCGTAGATCTCCGGGACCAGCTGCACCCCCGTCCGCGGCACTCCGCGGGCGGCGGCCGCGGCGGTCGCCTCCAGCCGCTCGTGCACGAGCGCACGGTTGCCTTCGATGTGGCCGTGGACGTCGACGAACGGCTTGCCGTGACCCGACAGCGCCAGACGGGCATCGAGCGCGTCGACGCGCTCGAGAGACTGGAGGAACTCGCCGACGGGGTCAGGCGTGTAGCCGTAGTCGTAGTAGAGCGAGATCCGTCCGAGCACGTGGTCGCCGGAGAGGAGGATCCGGCGCCCGGGGTGATAGAGGCAGACGTGGGAGGGCGCGTGGCCGGGCGTCTCGTACGTCGTCCACGTCCCGAGGTCGGTCTCGACGGCGACGCCGTCGACCAGGTCGCGGTCGGCGTCGATCGCACCCGCCAGCCCGGATGGCATCTCCTTCGCCTGCTCGGCGTAGGTCTCGATCGCCGCGGCCGACACGCCGCTCTGACGGGCCACCTCCAGCCGGCGGGCGAGCGCCGCCTGCGGATCATCGAGACGGTCGCGGCCGTGAGCGCTCGCCGGGTGCATCCACATCTCACAACCCGCCCGCTCGACGACGGTGGCCGCCTCGCCCCAGTGATCGGTGTGAGCGTGGGTGATGACCAGCAGACGCACCTGCTCGAGGCGGAGGTCGACCATGTCCAGCGCGCGCTCCAGCTGGGCCAGCGAGCCGGGCCCGTGGTAGCCGCAGTCGACGAGCACGATCCCTCCGCCGGCGGCGATCGCCCACGCATTGCCGTGGGGGACCCCCGGCCAGGGAAGTGGGAGCCGCAGCCGCCACAGGCCGGGGAGTACGCGTTCGCCACGGCCGAGCTCTCGTTTCACCATCATTTGACCATCATCGGGCGGACCATATTGGCCGGCGCGTACACTGCGCGCACTCAATGGCCTCCACTGCCGAGATCGCCAAGCGGTACTTCGCCGCGCTCTCCGCTCACGATCTTAATGCTGCCACGGCGTGCTGGCGCCCCGGCGCGATCGATCGGCTGGTGGGCAGCGAGGATCTGGTCGCGCCCGGCGGCGTGCGGGCCTACTTCTCCGAGCTGTTCGACGCGTTCCCGGACTTCGATCTGAAGGTCGTCGAGCTGACGACCTATCGGGGTCGCACCGCGGTTCGCTGGCGTGCCACCGGCACCTTCGCCGGACCGGGCACCTTCCAGGGCTTCTCGCCCAATCACGCGTGGATCGAGATCGAGGGGTGCGACGTGGTCAGCGTCGAGGATGAGCTGATCGTCCACGACGACGCCTTCGTCGACACCGGCGCGCTCGCGCGTCAGCTGGGGTTCCTGCCGCCAGCCGGCTCGACCGCCGAGGCCCGCCTGGCCAAGCTGGCCAACCTCCGCACCCGGGCGGCGATGGCCGTCCACGGCGCCGCGACCGAGCGGATCGCCGACGGAGTCTGGGTCGTCCGCGGCGGTTTCCCGATGAAGACGATGAACGTCTACCTGATCGACCAGGGGGACGGCGTCACCGTGTTCGACGCCGGGATCTCGGCGATGGGCGGCGCCCTGCGCGCCGCGTGTGCACGCCTCGGCGGCGTCCGGCGAATCGTGCTCGGCCACGCCGACGCCGATCACCGCGGCGCGGCGCCGGCACTTCAGGCCCCTGTCTACTGCCATTCCGCCGAGCGGGTCGCCGCGGAGTCCGTCGACACCTTCCGTGATTACTGGGACCTGGCCAAGCTCAAGGCCTATGCGCGGCCGTACTTCGCCAAGATGCTGCCCTCCTGGGACGGAGGGCCGACCGCGGTCGCCGGGACGCTGGGCGAGGGTGACGAGGTCGCCGGCTTTCGCGTGATCGAGCTGCCCGGCCATGCGCCCGGGCTGATCGGCCTCTTCCGGGAGTCCGACCGCCTGGCGCTCGTCTCCGACATGGTCTACACGCTCGACATCCAGACCGGGCGCAAGGGCGGCCCGCGAATTCCGCACCCCGCCTTCGACGCCGACACCGAACAGGCCCGAGCCTCGATCCGCAAGCTGGCCGAGCTCGGTCCGTCGGTGGTGTGGGCGGGTCACGCCGACCCGGTCTCCGGCGACGTCGCCGGGCAGCTGCAGCAGGCCGCCTCGGCACCGCTCTAACGAAGCGTCCGGACGTCCCCTAACGTAGTTGCGATGGGTCGCCGCCATCGACAGCGCGAGAAGCTGGCCGCTCCGGTCTCTGAGTACGCCGACGCCGATGGCAACGCCCTGGGCCTGCGCGGCTCACTCACGCCCGCGACCCGGCGCGAGTACGCAGACACCCTCTCCGGTGGCCTCAACCGCGAGGACGCGCGCCGGCGGGCGATCGAGCTGCTGTTCGAACGTCTCGCGTCGTCCTGGACGATCTCCGGCCTGGAGATGACCCGGCAGAAGGAGCTGATCGGTCGCTACCGGATGGCGGCCGCGGCCGAGCGCGAGTTCGTGCTGGCGTCGATGCGCTCCCACCTTGCCGAGCACTTCCCGGACATGGAGGCCCCGTGAGTCAGACGCCGGACCCCGACGCGTTTGCAGAGCTGTTGTGCAACTGGTGCCTGGAGGTCTCGCCCGGCCAACAGGTGCTTGTGGGTTCGACCACGCTGGCCGAGCCGATCCTGCGTGCCGTGCACCGCGCGATCCTGCAGCGCGGTGCCTGGCCGGGGATGCGCGTCGCGCTGCCCTCGCAGGGCGCGGACTTCTACCGCTACGCCACCGAGCGCCACCTCGATGGCTTCGCGCCCGCCGATCTGGCCGAGCTGCAGGCGACCGACTGCACCCTGTCGATCGACGCTCCCGCCAACACGGCGGCGCTGGCCGACGTCGATCCGGCGCTGATCGCGCGCGCCGCGACCGCTCGCGCGCCGCTGCGCGAGGTGCGCATGTCACGGCGCTGGTGTGGCACGATCTGGCCGACCCCCGGGCTCGCTCAGCTGGCCTCGATGTCGACCGATGACTACGCCCAGTTTGTCAACCGCGCGCTGTTCCTCGATCGCCCCGACCCGGTGCAGGCCTGGCGCGACCTGAGCGCCGAGCAGGCGCGGCTCGTCCAGCGGCTGAGCAGCGCTCGCGAGATCCGGATCGAGGCCGACGGCACCGACATCACCCTCGACGTGACCGGGCGCGCGTGGATCAACTCCGACGGGCGGCGCAACATGCCCTCCGGCGAGGTGTTCACCGGCCCGCACGAGGGCTCGGCCAACGGGACGATCCGCTTCACTGTGCCGACCGGTCCGCGCGGCGTGACCGTCACCGGGGTGACCCTCACCTTCGGCGACGGCGAGGTGACACAGTTCAGCGCCGAACGCGGCGAGGACTATCTGCGGGCGGCCCTGGACACCGACTCCGGCGCCCGCTTCTTGGGGGAGCTCGGGATCGGAACCAACACCGGCATCGATCGCCCCACCGGGCACATCCTGCTCGACGAGAAGATGGCCGGCACGGTGCACCTGGCGCTCGGGCGCTCCTATCCGGAGACCGGCGGCACGAACGCCTCGGCGCTGCACTGGGATCTCATCTGTGATCTGCGCGACGGTGGGCGGATCAGCGCCGACGGCGAGCCGGTCGTTCAGGACGGGAGTGTGCTCACATCCGCTTAACCGGAGTGCGTCGCTCCGTGAGCTACCGTGAGCGCTCACATGCCGCGCCGCACCAAGATCGTCGCCACCATCGGGCCCGCCTCGCAGGACATGGAGACGCTGACGCGGATGGTCGCCGCCGGCCTGGACGTCGCCCGGCTGAACTTCTCCCACGGCAACCGCGAGATGCACGCCGAGAACGCCGAGCGCGTGCGTGCCGCGTCGGCCGCCGCCGGTCGTCAGGTGGCGATCCTGCAGGACCTACCCGGGCCCAAGCTGCGCATCGGCGTCCTGCGCGAGGGGATCGCCGAGCTCAAGCCCGGCGAGCGCCTCGTGCTCATGTGCGGTTCGCGCGAGAAGGGCGACGGCGAGCGGATTCCGGTCTCCTGGGGCGGCCTCGCCGACGCGGTCGACCCCGACGACGTCATCTACCTCGCCGACGGCGCGATCCGCCTGCGGGTCAAGCACGTGCGCGCCGGCGACGGTGAGATCGACACCGCGGTGGAGATCGGCGGCACGGTGGCCACCCGGCAGGGCCTGAACATCCCCGGCTCCACCCGCGGCCTGGCGGCGGTGCCCGCGGAGGATTTGGAGATGCTGCGCTTCGGCGAGTCGATCGGGGTCGACATCGTCGCCCTGTCGTTCGTGCGCTCCGCCGAGGACGTGCTCACCGTCCGCGGCCACACTCGTCTGCCGCTGATCGCCAAGATCGAGAAGCCCCAGGCGGTTGAGAACGCCGAGGAGATCATCCGCGCCGCCGACACGGTGATGGTCGCCCGGGGGGACCTCGGGATCGAGCTGCCGATCGAGGACGTCCCGATCGTCCAGAAG
>DATAUL010000446.1:0-5380 GCA_036268255.1 Solirubrobacteraceae bacterium
CAAGGACTACGACCCCAGCTTCGCGGCGTTGCCCAACGTCGTCGTGATCGACGGCGGTAAGGGCCAGCTGTCAGCCGGGCTGCGGGCCCTCCAGGGCTTTCGCGACCGCGGCGTCGCCGTCATCTCGCTCGCCAAGCGGATTGAGGAGGTGTTCATCCCGGGCCGCGATGCCCCCCTGGTGATGGCCCACGACACGCCCGAACTGCAGCTGCTCCAGCGGGTTCGCGACGAGGCCCACCGCTTCGCCATCACTCATCACCGCATCCGTCGCGACCGCGCGATGACCTCGTCGATGCTCGACGATCTGCCGGGCGTCGGTCCGGCCCGCAAGCGGGCGCTGCTGGCGCATTTCGGATCGCCCGACGCGATCCTCTCGGCGTCGCGTGAGGAGCTGGAGTCCGTGCCCGGGGTGCCGGGCAAGCTCGCCCGCGACGTGTACCGAGAGCTGCACCGTACCGGCGTCTGACATCCTGGCGGCCGCCAAACGGGCGGCGCGGGCGAGCCGGGTAGGATCCGCGGCGCATGCCGCTGCCCAGCGTCATCCGCGATCTCACTCCGGATCGACTGCGGGACAGCCCGAGCGTCCGCGCCATCGCGCTCGCCAGCGGCCTGATTCCCCCGCGGCCGATGCACAGCGCCGCCGAGGCGCAGCTGCTGAGGCGGTTCGCCGCCGGCAGCCGCTGCGCTGTGGAGCTCGGCGTCTACGAGGGCTCCTCGGCGTACGTGCTCTGCGACGCACTGGACCAGGATGCCGTTTTGCACCTCGTCGATCCGTTCGAGGACGCGTCGAACTGGGCGATGCGCCCTGGGTGGCACGGCACGCCGTTCGCGACCCGTCTCGCGGTTCGCCGGCGCACGAAGCACGACGGCCCGAACGTCCGGTGGCACATCGCACGTAGCCAGGACATCGGCCGGTCGTGGCAGGGGCCGCCGGTCGACTTCGTTTTCATCGACGGCGACCACAGCGCACCCGCAGTCCGCGAAGATTGGGAGGTGTGGCACGGCCATGTGCGATCGGGCGGCGCGGTCGCGTTCCACGACGCGCGACACAGCCAGCCCGGCGGCGGCGGGTCACCAGGCCCCACCCAGGCCGTCGATGAGATCTTCCGCACCGACAGCGCCCCGGCCGAATGGAGGATCGCCGCCGAGATCGACACGCTCGTCGTCGCGCAACGCACCGCGTCGTAACCGCGCAGCGGGGCTTCTGATCAGCCGAGGTCGATCTGGTAGCGGATGAATCCGCGGTACTCGGCCACCGCGTCGTAGAGCCGGCGCGCGGTCGCGTTGGACTCGTGGGTGGTCCAGTAGACGCGGCCGAGGCTCTGCTCGCGCGCCCAGTCGGTGACGGCGCCGATCAGCGCTCGTCCGATGCCCTGGCCACGGACGTCGGGAGCGGTGAACAGGTCCTGCAGATAACAGACGTCGGAGCCCCAGGTGTTCGCGTGCGCCAGGAAGTGAACGATGCTGACGAGCCGGCCGTCCAGTGACGCGCCGCGGGCGTGCATTCGGGTGCCCAGTTGGAATTCGGCCCACGCCCGGTCGTAGACCTCGGGGCCGGGCGAGCGCGCGTAGAAGTCCATGTACCCCTCGAACAGCTGCTGCCAGGCGGCGCGCTGATCGGGAGCCAGGGTGCCGATCGTCAACACGTCAGTGGTGGCGGACCAGGCCGATGCCGCCGCCGCCCCCGGAGCCGGAGATCGTCATCAGAGTGGCACTGCCGGGAGCCAGCGGCACGGTGTAGACGCCCGAGGCGGGGGTGACCGGGGTGGCTGCCGGAGCCCCCGGCAGCGCGCCGGTCGTCGTCTCGTCGCCGAATGACTGGCCGCCGAGGCTCACGCCGGTCGTCGCCGCCAGGCTGGGCGCGGCGAGCGTCTCCAGGGAGCCGCCGTCGGTCGCCCCGGGAATCAACACCTGGACATCGTGCTCGGCCGTCGCGTCCTGGTTGATCGCGACGATGCGCACGGTGCCGTCGGGTCCCACGGTGGCCCAGACCTTGGTCGGCCCGGCGGGGGCCGTGACGGGCAGCAGCTGGGCGCCCGGGGGAAACGCCTGGGCGAACAGCATCAGCCCGTAGTACTCGGGGTGGACGAACGCCTGCCACGCCCCCTGGGCGGTCTGCGATGTGGTGAACAGCTCGTAGTGGGAGCCGGGCAGCATGTGGAAGTTGACCCCCTGCACGCCCCGGGCGGCGAAGTTGAACATCGTGTCCAGCGCCCACAGAGCCGAGGCGAAGGTGTCCGAGACGCCCGCCGTGCCCTGGCACGAGGCGGAGTTCATCTCGGCGATCCGCAGCGGGATGTGATGCGCCGAGGCCGTCTTGACGAACGGTGACAGCGACGCGGCCAGGCCGGCCGAGGAGTAGTCGGCCAGGAGGTTGGGGATCGTGGCAAACGTCGGGTCGGAGGGGCTTATCGTGCAACTGCGCAGCGGATAGCGGTGGTATGTGACGAGCTTCAGCCGCGGCTCGGCCTTGATGAAGCCGTTCAGTCCGTGCATCCAGCTCGGCCCCGAGACGGCCGGACCGGCGAGCGGGAGGTTGGGCAGCGCCTTGGCCCACTGGGAGAATTGTTTGGTGTAAGCGGCGAGGTCGTACTTGCTCGTGCGCCGCCGGTAGACGTGGCCGCGGCGGTCCTTATACCACGCGAAGACGGAAAACAGGTCGGGCTCGTTGCCGATCTCCAAATCGTCGATGTACTTGCTCCCGATGCCCGAGAGGAACGCCCGGCCCTCGGCGGCGGCGATCGCTGGGCGCCCGGCGGCCAGGTTGATGCCGAGGATCAGCTTGGCGTTCACATCGGCGGCCAGCGCCTGGGTGGTGCGCAGCCAGCCCTTGGTCAGGCGGTAGTAGATCCCGCCCTGGGGGATCATCCCCTTGATCGGCCACCACGTGTCGTCGGTGCTGTTGCCACCGATGCGGATGACCGGTGACTGGCCGGGCGCGAGCCCCCGCAGCAGCGACTCCAGCACCGGGTTGATGGCGCGCGGATCACGCCCGGTGTACTGGTGCATGGCCCGGTACTCGAACGAGACGCCGACGAACCCCGAGGGCATCGAGGGTCCGGTGGGGGTGGTCGAGACGGTCGCGGAGAGCGTGTCGGCGGACGCGGCGCAGGCCAGAACGGCCATGGTGGCCAGCGCCGCCGCAAGCGCGACCGAGGCGCGGCGGCGAAGCACGCGGGGCATGGTGGCACATGGTGATGGGGGTGGGCGGCGGGACCGATGCGCTTCGGGCCGCCGCTTGTCCGCCGAGCCCGTCAAGCTGTAGGGACGATGGAAGCCTCCGCACTGACCGACCTGGTCGTCATCACCGGCTTCTCGGGGGCCGGCAAGTCGACCGCGATGGCGGTCTTCGAAGACGCCGGTTACTTCTGCGTCGACAACCTTCCCTCCGAGATGATCCAGTCGCTGGTAGATCTCTTCATGCACGCCGGCTCGAAGGTCGCGCGGGCGGCCGTCGTGTCCGACGCGCGTGGCGGCGATTACTTCGAGGGCCTCTCGGCGATGCTCGACACCCTCGCCTCGAGTGGCATCCGGCCCCGGATCCTGTTCCTCGAGGCCGACGAGCAGACGCTGCTGACGCGCTACAAGGAGACTCGCCGGCGCCATCCGCTCGCCCCGGAGGGCAGCGTGGCCGAGGGCATCGCACGCGAGCAGGAGCTGCTGGCGCCGCTGCGCGCCCGCGCCGACGCCGTGATCGACACGAGCGCGCTAAGCGCGAGCATGCTCCGTCGCCGGCTGACCGACGAGCTGTTGCCCAACGAGACGCCGGGTCGTCTGGCGATCACGTTTCAGAGCTTCGGCTTCAAGTACGGCCCCAGCCGCGACGCCGACCTGCAGCTCGACGTACGCTTTTTGCCCAACCCGCACTATGAGCCGGCGCTACGCCCGCTTACCGGTCGCGATCCCGCGATCGTCGCCTTCATCGATCGCGACGGGGCGCTCGAGGCGTTCTATGACCGCTTGCACCCGCTGCTGGACTACCTGCTGCCGCAGTACGTGGCCGAGGGCAAGGCCCACCTCGTCGTGGGCATCGGTTGCACCGGGGGACGCCATCGCTCGGTTGCGATCGCCGAGCACCTCGGTGAGCGCTACGGCGGCGAGGGCGCGTACCTGATTGACGTCGTGCACCGCGACGTCGACGAGGCGCCGTGATCGACCACGTCGGCTTCGAGGTCTCCGATCTCGCCGTCAGCACCCGTTTCTATGACGCTCTGTTCTTCGCCGTCGGGGCGCGACGGTTGATCGACTCCGAACACGCGGTCGCCTACGGGATCAACGCGCCGATGATCTGGTTCGTCGTGCGCGGGCGTCCGTCCGCCCCCGGCTACGGCCACCTCGCGCTCCAGGCCTCAGGCAAGGCGGCCGTCGACGCCGCGCACGCCGCTGGTCTGGCCAGCGGCGGCGCCGACGACGGCGCCCCTGGCCAGCGGCCGCAGTACGGCCGCCGGTACTACGCCGCCTACCTGCTCGATCCCGACCGCCTGCGGGTGGAGATCGTCTCGCATCGATAGCCCGACCGGTTCGGGTAGCCTGTCGCGAGCCGGTGGTACGTCGCGCAACGCGCCGGTATTTGTCCTGACGCGTAGGTGGAACGGAGGCTTTCGGCATGGCGGTACGGGTCGCAATCAACGGCTTCGGCAGGATCGGGCGCAACGTGTTCCGGGCTGCCTACGAGACCGGTGCGGACATCGAATGGCTCGCCGTCAACGATCTCGTCGATCCGAAGACGATCGCCCACCTGCTCAAGTACGACTCCACCTACGGCCCGTTCCCCGGCGAGGTGAAGGCCACTCCGGCGGGCTTCTCGGTCGACGGCAAGGAGATCCGGGTGCTCGCCGAGCGCGATCCGGCGTCGCTTCCGTGGGACGACATCGGCGCCGACGTGGTGATCGAGTCCACCGGCCTGTTCACCGACCGTGAGAACGCCCACAAGCACATCGCTGCCGGCGCCAAGAAGGTCGTCATCTCGGCGCCCGCGACCGACCCCGACACCACGGTCGTGCTCGGCGTCAACTTCGACGAGGCCTACGACCCCGACGCGCACCAGGTGATCTCGAACGCGTCCTGCACGACCAACTGCCTGGCGCCGATCGCCAAGGTGGTGCACGACACGGTCGGGATCAAGCACGGCCTGATGACCACCATTCACGCCTACACCGCCGACCAGCGCCTGCAGGACATGCCCCACAAGGACTTGCGCCGCGCCCGGGCCGCCGCCGTCAACCTGATCCCCGCCTCCACCGGCGCCGCCAAGGCGATCGGGGTCGTGATCCCCGAGCTCAACGGCAAGCTGCACGGTTTCGCGGTGCGCGCGCCCGTTCCCACCGGCAGCGTCGTCGACCTGACCGTCGAGGTCAATCGCGAGACGAGCGTCGAGGAG
>DATAUL010000447.1:0-3989 GCA_036268255.1 Solirubrobacteraceae bacterium
CGTGATGCGCATGGGCGACCCCGGCGCGCGCGTGAACTGCGACGCGATCCCCACCGGCGCGCTGTCGCTTGACATCGCGCTCGGAATCGGCGGCGTGCCGCGCGGCCGCATGATCGAGATCTTCGGCCCGGAGTCCTCGGGCAAGACGACGCTCGTCTACCACATCATCGCCGAGGCTCAGAAACTGGGCGGCGTGTGCGCGTTCGTCGACGCCGAGCACGCCATGGACCCGCTGTACGCCCGGACGATCGGGGTCGACATCGACGAGCTGCTCGTCTCCCAGCCCGACTACGGCGAGCAGGCACTGGAGATCGTCGACATGCTGATCCGCTCCGGTGCCGTCGATCTCGTGGCCGTCGACTCGGTCGCCGCGCTCACCCCCCGGGCGGAGCTCGAAGGTCAGATGGGCGACCAGACGGTGGGCGCGCAAGCGCGAATGATGTCCCAGGCGATGCGCAAGCTCGCGGGCAACCTCAACCGCGCGCAGACGCTGTGCGTGTTCACCAACCAGATCCGCGAGAAGGTCGGGGTCATGTTCGGCTCGCCGGAGACCCAGCCGGGCGGTCGGGCGCTGAAGTTCTACGCCTCCCAGCGACTGGACATCCGCCGGATCGAGACGCTCAAGGACGGCACCGAGGCGGTCGGCAACCGGGTCCGCGTCAAGGTCGTCAAGAACAAGGTGGCGGCGCCGTTCAAGCAGGCGGAGTTCGACATCGAGTTCGGCAAGGGCATCTCGACGTCCGGCTGCCTGCTCGACTACGGAATCGAGCACAACATCGTCACCAAGTCCGGCTCGTTCTTCTCCTATGGCGACGAGCGTCTCGGCCAGGGCCGCGGTAACGCCAAGGCGTTCCTCGATGAGCATCCGGAGATGGCGAGCGAGATCGAGGACAAGGTCTATGCCGCGCTCGGCATCAGCCGCGATCTCGTCAAGGAGATCGAGCACGAGGACCCGCCGCTGGCGGTCGCGCCGGCCGCGTAGTCCACGGACCCCTCCTCCGGCAGTCTCAGACGGCGCGTGTCGTTCGCCATCGACGAGAAGCTCCAGCGGGCCCTCGACATCGGGTACGCGTACCTCAACCGCCGTGAGCGCACGGTGGCAGAGGTGCGCGCCCAGCTCGAGCGCAAGGGCGTCTCGCCTGAGCTGATCGACCCGGCGGTGCGGACGTTCGCCGAGCAGGGATTTCTCGACGACGAGCGCTTCGCCCACCTGTTCGTCTCCGACAAACGCGAGCTCGAGCAGTGGGGCAGCGACCGGATCCGTAGCGGTCTGCTCGCCCGCGGCATCGACCGTGAGCTGGCCGAGCGCGCGGTCGCGCCCGGGGCCGGAGGCGCGGATCCGTTCGCCGACGAGGAACCCACCGAGCTCGAGCGTGCGCTCGAGCTTCTACGCCGGCGCTTTCCCGATCCGCCGCGGGAGCGGCGCGAGCGCGACCGCGCGCTCGGCGTGCTGCTGCGCAAGGGCTATGAGTCAGAGCTGGCGCTCGATGCCCTGAGCGCCTACGCGCGCGAAGCCGGCTAGGTCGTGCCAGAAGGAGCCGGGGAGCGCATCCGGGCCTGCATTGCGCAGGCTTCTGGGCAGTACTACGATTGCGTGAGCGAACGAACGGCCCGCAAGGCCACGAAACTCCCGCAAATTTCAGCCATCGGTACCACCAGAAACCCATTGTTGACGGCAACCTCCAGGGGGTCGCGGCCGCGGCCCCCGTCGGTGTCAGACAGGCTCCACCAGCGCTAGACAGCCGCCGTCCGCTGCCCTGCCATCACCCGTGCGTCCCGCACGGGCCGGTCGCTCGCTCTCAAGTCATCAAATGCAGTGAAGGGGTCCGGAGCTTCGGGCCCACGAGAGGAAACGACCATGGAAATCGTCGGTGCCGCAGCGCTCATCGCGGTGGGAATCGTGATCGCCTCGGTCCTGTACGGGCGCACGCACAGCTCGGGGCCGGCCGCGGCGGCCGTTGAACGCGACACGGCCACGGCCGCCGCCCTGCAGGCGGCGCTGGGCGAGCGCGGCACCGATCTCGAGCGACGCGAGGCCGCGCTGGCCAAGCGCGAGGCCGGCGTCGACCAGGAGCGTTCCGCGCTCGCCGACAGCCGTCTGGAGACCGAGCGCACGCTCGAGCGCCTGGCCGGGATGTCGGGGGCGAAGGCCAAGGAGATATTGCTGCAGGAGATCGAGGACCAGGCCAAGCACGACTCGGCCCGGCGGATCCGCCAGATCGAGGAGGAGACCAAGCGCGAAGCCGAGCGCCGCGTCCGCAACATCCTCTCGGTCTGCATGCAGCGGTTGGCGGCCGCCCACTCCGCCGAGACGACGGTCTCGGTGGTGCATCTGGCCTCCGACGACATGAAGGGCCGGATCATCGGGCGCGAGGGTCGAAACATCCGCGCGCTGGAGAACCTCACCGGCGTCGACTTCATCATCGATGACACCCCGGGGGCGGTGGTGCTCTCAGGTTTTGACGGCGTGCGCCGCGAGATCGCGCGGCTGACGCTCGAGAAGCTGCTGTCCGACGGGCGCATCCACCCGGCCCGGATCGAGGAGACCTACTACCAGACCCGGTCCGAGCTCGAGGCTCACATGATGGAGCTCGGCGAGCAGGGCGTGTTCGACGCCGGCGTACAGGGAGTGCATCCCGAGCTCGTCAAGCTGCTGGGCCGGTTGCGCTTTCGCACCAGCTACGGCCAGAACGTCCTCTCGCATTCGATTGAGGTATCCCAGCTGGCGGCGATGATGGCCCACGAGCTCGGCGCCAGCCCCAAGACCGCCCGCCGTGCCGCCCTGCTGCACGACATCGGCAAGTCGGTGACCCACGAGGTGGAAGGGCCGCACGCGCTCGTCGGCGGCGAGATGGCGCGACGCTACGGCGAGACCGAGGCGGTGGCCCACGCGATGGAGTCCCACCACAACGAGGTCGAGCCCCAGACGATCGAAGCGGTGATCGTGCAGGCGGCCGACGCTCTCTCGGGGGCACGGCCAGGGGCGCGCGGCGAGTCGCTCGAGCAGTACGTCAAGCGGTTGCGCGACCTCGAGCAGATCGCCACCCGCCACAAGGGCGTCGACAAGGTCTACGCGATGCAGGCGGGGCGCGAGATCCGGGTGATGGTCGCGCCAGGGGCGATCGACGACGACGCCGCGACGCTCCTGTCCTATGAGATCGCTCGCGAGATCGAGCAGGAGCTGGAGTACCCGGGTCAGATCAAGGTGACGGTGATCCGGGAGTCGCGCGCGGTTCAGTACGCGCGCTGAGCGGGGAGCAAGCCCGGCGGGTCGGTCTCGCGTGGACGGCCGTTTTACCGGCGGCGCCTTCGACCGCCGCGGCGGTCCCAAAGCCACTTGAGCGTGAGGAACTCCATGATGCGCTTGAACATCGGCTTCCTTCCGGCGCTGATTTCGCCTGGTCGGTTGGTTCTGCAGGCGTCGTGTTCCGGCGCTACCCGCCGTGGTCCCCAGTAAGCCGCGTGGTCATCTGAGAGCAGTCACGAGGCTGCCGAGAGGCCAACGTCGCCGCGACCCGATGGGTGACGTGTATGGGTGCGGCAGTCGATGGCGCTCTCGTGTTGGAACGGGTTGAGTCCCAGGACGCTGATCAAGCGTCCCGGGCGCTGCCCACGGGAACTGCGCCCTTTGCTTCACCACCTAGAACGGTCTAGCCGGGTAAAACTTGCACAAATCTGAAAGATGCGGGCGGGCTGAGTGGAAGGTCAAACGCCGACAGCGCCTTGCCTCAGTTGACGGCCGGTTCCGCGTAGGCGGTGAGTAGGGTCATCCCGTCGAGCGCACGATGCCGATGGCCCCACGAGGGCTGGCATGATTGGCGAGACTTGACTGCGAGGACCCCATATGCATAAGCGCTACCACCTGACCACGTTCGGCTGCCAGATGAACGAGCACGACTCCGAGCGGATCAAGGGCATGCTGGACTCGCTCGGCTACGGCGAGGTGTCCGACGGCGCGGATGCCGACCTGATCCTGTTCAACACGTGCT
>DATAUL010000448.1:0-2726 GCA_036268255.1 Solirubrobacteraceae bacterium
TCGGAGACCCGCACCGTTCTCGTCTGCGCCGGGTCGGCCAGCGGGTCGGTGGCGACCAGCTCGCCGGATTCCCGCAGCTCGGCGAGCACGGCGTCCACCTCCGCGCCCAGGCCCTCGGAGCCGGGACCGAAGAACGCCTGCCGGGTGTCGTCGTTGTCATAGAGCAGCAGCATGTATGGCATCGTTGTCTCCTCGGTCTCACGCGCAGGCATAGACGATCTCGGCCGAGCCCCCGGACAGCGGGCGCTCGCTCTCCAGCGTCAGCCTCGTGTCCGTACTGAGCGCCGGCGTGAGGCGCATGCCGTCTCCCAGGAGGAGCGGCAGCACGATCAGGACGATCAGGACGAGCTTGTCGAGCGCGCCGAGCGCCCGGAAGGTCTCGATCGTCCGCGGGCCACCGACCAGGGCGCGGATCTGCATCCGTGGGCTCCTTTCGAACGTCGTCGATATTGCCTTCATGGCCCTGGGTCGGAGCCGGCATCAGCTTCTCGACATCGATCCCACGATTTCGAAAACGGACCTCAGCGACGATTCTGCAACCGATCCGCGCGCGCTGGACGCGCGTCTTCCCAGCCGACGTCAACCGCGGTGCGAGCGAGCCTCATCGCGCGGGCTCCGCGCTCCCTCGTGCGACGAGGCGAAATCATCCGTCGCCGGCGGCCCGCCGGGCCGCTGCGACAGATACATGGCGACGGCCACCTTGCGCCGGGCCAGGCAGCGCGGACAGCGCTCGATGGCCAGATAGGACGCGCGGAGGCGGATGCTCAACCCGCAGTTTGGGCAGTTCATGTAGGACATGGCAGGCTGCGCTGAGCGCACGCCCCACGCTACGCCACCTCGCCGGCGGCATCGAGCCGCGATGTCTGACCGCGTACGTCCGCGCGGTCGAGCTCGGCCGGGCGCTCGCGCGGGGAGCGCTCGGCGGGGTCGCGCTCGGCAAGCCAGTCGATCGCCTCGCGCAGGGCCGCGGCGTGATCGAGAGGGGGCGTGCGCTCGCGCAGCTCGGCCAGGTCATCGATTCCGAGGACGGCCGCCGTCTCGTCGCGCAACACGCATTCGGGCCACAGCTCCGAATCGATCGCCGCGATGATGCGCTCGGCGTGGGCCAGCCAGCGGCCGGCGGTCTCCGGGGCGACACCGGCCGCGTATCGGGCCACCAGCCACAGCGCGAAGGCCGCCAGCGGCTGGACACTTGGCCGGCGCATGAGCTCGAGCGCCTCCGCCAGCTGCGGCTGATCGATGGCGCGACGCGAGCCGATCGGCTGAGCAGCCGGGTACCGACCGCGCCGGCGAGCATGAACTCGTGGCCGATCTCGCGGGCCTTCTTGATACTTAGCCCGGCGTGCTCCTCGGCTGACTGGAAGCGCTCGTCGACGTAGGCATCGAGCGCGAGGAAGTAGTGCGTCCAGCCGAGCGAGCGCGCGCTCGCCTCCGGCGTGATCAGCGCGAGCAGCTCCGGCCGCAGGCGCCGCATGTCCTCGCGGTCGCGGGCGTTGAGCGCCTGGCCGACCTGCCGAAGCATCCCGGCCAACCACAGCGGTCGCAGGCCGAGCCCCAGCGCCTGAGCAGACGCCTGGTCGACGCTCTCGATCGCATCCTCGAGCGCCCGGTCCCGGCGGCCGCGCTGCCACTGCTGTACCCGGGCAAGACCGTGCCGGCCAAGCGGATGCCCGACGGAGACGAACGCGAGGTTGCGATCGACTTGCAGGCGGCACTCGCCGACCTGTCGACCACCGTCGCCTGACACAGGCGTCCTCGGCGGTTGCGCTCATTGCACGGCGCCCGCCACCAGCTCAACACACACGTATCAATTCATCAAGGAGACAACTCATGGTTCTCGTCACTGGTAACTGGAAGCTCTGGCTGGTCGCAATGCCCGCCTCCCTGGCGATCTTCGCCGTGCTGTTCTTCACCGTGATCAAGCCCAGCAGCGACACCGCCAACCAGGCCGTCAAGTCCGGCCTCCAGCAGTCCCAGCAGGTGCTCAACCAGGCCCAGAAGCAGATCACCAGCGTCGGCGGCGCGGGCAACTCGGTCACCAAGCAGGCCAAGCAGCAGTTGAGCAAGGCCTCCAAGCTGACCAGCTGCGTCGCCGCGGTCGGCACCGATCCGAGCAAGGTCGAGGCGTGCCAGTCGAAGTACGCCGGCAGCTAGGCCGCTTCCGGGGCCTCACTCGGCCGGGCGCAGCTTCAACCCGAGCCGGAACCAGCGGCCCGCGAGGCGATCCTGCCTCGCGGGCCGTCGTCATGGCGGGATCCGGACGAGCCGCTTACCATCTGCGACGGCCACCGGAAGGCGAGTCGTGGCCAATCCACCGGACAGGAGCTGCAGATGAAACGGATGGGCTCGAAGTGGCTGGTCGTGAGCGCGTCGATCCTGGCGCTGTCATCGCTGTCGTCGCTGGCGGCGAGCAGCGCCGGCGCCGCCGTGACGCGAGGGCCGGTCACGCGCACGTTCTCGTTCATCGGCGGGCCGCGATCCAAGACGGTGACGCTCGTCAACACCAATGCCCTGCTGATCAACGCCCGCTGCAACGCCCAGGGTGAGCCGGTGATCTACGCGTTCTCCTCCTCGCACAACGCGGACCTGTTCGGGCGCTTCTACGACGGTCTGGGCCGGCTGCACATCGTCCGCGACAGCTCATTTGTCAAGGGCAGCCCGGCCGACCTGCTGTCGGCCACGAGCGGAGATTTCGACGCCACCGGAACGGTGCTGTTCGAGACCTA
>DATAUL010000449.1:0-4019 GCA_036268255.1 Solirubrobacteraceae bacterium
CGCGCGATCGCGCCGGTGCGCGCTCACCGGGCCACGGGCAATCGTGCGCCGAGCCGTCGCGTGCGTGATCGCAATCAGCGCCGGCGACACAATGCCGAGCGATGCCGGCGCAGCTGCCCCTCCCCGATCCTCCGCTGACCGACGACGCGCTCACGCTACGCCCGTGGGGTCCTGAGGACGTGCCCCACCTACTGGCCGCGGCCGCCGATCCGGTTGTGCACCGGTACCGCTACTCGCTGCCCGGCGACGCCGACGAGGCCCGGGCGTGGCTGGCGGCGGTGGAGAACGATCGCCTCAGCGGCGAGCGCATCGAGCTGGCGGTCACGACCGCCGACGCCCCCCAGCCCGTCGGCTCGATTGCTCTGTGGGGTTTTCACCGCCGCAACCGCGCCGCGATGGTCAGCTACTGGCTGGCCCCCGACGGGCGCGGGCGCGGACTCGCGACGAGGGCACTCATGCTCGTGGCCGGCTGGGCGTTCGACGTGCTCGGTCAGCAACGGCTGGCCCTGCAGGTCGAGGTGCAGAACCTCGCCTCGCAGCAGGTTGCGCAGCGCTGCGGCTTTCACCGCGAGGGACAACTGCGCTCCCACCAGCAGCTGCGAGACGGCACGCGGGCGGACGTGTTCGTCTACGGGCTGCTGGCAGGAGAGCTCGTTACGGCCAGGCGTTGACGCTCGCCTTCTTCGCGCACGTCGGCGCGGCAGCCGGATGACCGCCGCAGCGCGCTTTCAAACGAGGCTGGATGCCGAGTGCGCGCGTTCGCGGGGGAGGAGCGTCTCGCGGGCGATCACCAGCCGCTGGATCTGGGCGGTGCCCTCGTACAGCTGGAGGATCTTGGCGTCGCGCATCAGCTTCTCGACCTTGTACTCCTTGATGAAGCCGTAGCCGCCGTAGACCTGCACGGCGTCCGTGGTGACCTCCATCGCGGTGTCGGCGGCGAAGCGCTTGGCGTGTGAGGACTCCAGCGTGTTGCGCTTGCCCTGGTCGAGCAGTACCGCCGAGTTCCAGGTCGCCAGGCGCGCCAGATGCACCTTGGTCGCCATGTCGGCGATCAGGAACTGGATCGCCTGGTGCATCGCGATCGGCACGCCGAACTGCACGCGCTCCTTGGAGTAGTTGATGGCAAACTCCATCGCCGCGCGGGCCACGCCGACGCCCATCGCAGCCACGCCGGGACGGGTGCGATCGAGCGTCATCATCGCGATCTTGAAGCCCTTGTTCTCCTCGCCGACGAGGTGGTCAGCCGGGATCTCGACGTCGTTGAAGCTGATCGTCGCCGTGTTGGACGCCCGCTGGCCCATCTTGTCCTCGTGCTTGTCGACAATCACGCCGGCATCACGGGGAACGACGAAGCAGGAGATGCCACGGTGGCCGGCCTCCTTGTCGGTCTTGGCATAGACCGTGTACCAGTTGGCGTACTCGCCGTTGGTGATGAAGCACTTGGAGCCGTTGATGACCCACTTGTCGCCCTTGCGCACGGCGGTCGTCTTCATGCCGGAGACGTCAGAGCCGGCGTCGGGCTCGGTCAGGCAGAAGGACGCCAGCAGCGGCGCCTCGGACAGGCGCCCGATGTACTCCTTCTTGAGTTCCTCGGAGGCGGCAAGGAGGACCGGCGCGGTGGCGAGGCTGTTACACGACAGCGAGGTGCCGATGCCCGAGCAGCCCCAGGCGATCTCCTCCTCGATGACGACTCCGTCGAGGTAGCCCAGGCCGGGGCCGCCGTACTCGGACGGGAGATGGTTGTTCATCAATCCCAGCTCCCAGGCCTTATCGAGGATTTCCGCGGGCCACGTGCCCTCGCGATCGTATTCCCAGGCGACCGGGCGGATCTCCTTCTCCGCGAAGTCGTGCGCCATCTCGCGCATGCTCTTCTGCTCGTCTGTGAGCGTGAAATCAACCACTGAATCTCCTTGGTGATGTGCTGATTGACTGGTCAGTCAATGCTCTGATTCGTAGGATACCCCCTACGCTTGACTCCGCAACCCTCATCGTGCGCGACAATCAAGCCATGCAGGGCGCGTTCGCCACGGTGGTGTTCGTTGTGAGCGCCGTCGGAGTCGCCGGCGCGGTCGTCGGACTGCTGCTCAACCGCCGCACCTGGGACCAGTACGGCAAGGACCACCTGCTGTTCGATTCTGAGCTTGCCCAGGCCCGCCCGTCCTCATCCTCGGCCGACCTCGCCGAGCGCGACGACGAGGTCCGGCAGATGCTCGAGGCCCGCAACGCCCGCCGCCGGCGGCGCGGCGAGGCCGAGATCGACGTCGAGCAGGAGCTTCGGCGGTTGATCACGCCGGCCTCGGCGATCGACGCCGAGTTGCGCGAGGAGATCCGCGAGATGGTGATCGCGCGCAACCATCGCCGGGCCCGCCGGGGCGAGCCGGCGCTCGATATCGAGGCGGAGGTCGAACGGCAGATCGCTGAGCTGAGCGGGCCGATCAAGTAGGCTCCAGCGGTCATGGCAGATCTACGCAGCGTCGAGCTCGACGAGCTCGCCAACCGCCCCGGCACCTATTTCAACCCCCAGACGGAGATCGTGATCGTCGTCGACGACTCGTCCCAGCTGGACTCCGAGATCTTCAACATGGAGGACGCCGAGGGCGCCGACTGGGTGCTGATCTCCGACGAGGTCCCCGTCGACGAGAACCGCCGCGACGAACTGCTCGAGGCCTTTCAGGTCCACCTGCACGCCGGTTCCGCCGAGGAAGAGGACGAGGGCGACACGGACACCGACGACGAGCTGGAAGCCGACGACCAGGAGCCCGGGCGCGAGTAGGCGCAGGGCGGCGGGACGTGGCCCTCCCCCGCCGGGCTGGTCAGTTGCTCAGCCGCTGTTGAGCAGCGACGCGCACTTCTGCATCTTGGTGACGTCGCCGTTGGCCTTCTGGATGCAGGAGCTGTACTTCGAGACCCCGGCGGCCGACCCCGACCCGGTACTCGGCGCCGTCGCGGTACCGCTGCCGGTGCTCGTCGACCCGCTCCCGAGCGACCCGCCGAGGGCGCCGGTGAGCGCCTGGCCGATCGACTGCAGCTTTGCCGTGAACTCGCTGTAGGGATGAATGCCGGTGGGCGTCGCGATCGACTGCGGCTGATTGAGCTTTGAGTATTGAACGGTCAGCCCGATCGCCGCGGAGGTCATGCCGCCCAGCTCGGTCGAGACCGTGCCGGTGATGGGCACAACCAGATTGAGCGCCAGCTTGCGCAGGGTCGTGTCGCTCTTTCCGGTCCACACATCGACCGTGGCGTTCTTGACGGCGGCGGCGATCTTCTGCTGGGTCGCCTGCGGGATCTGGGTCGGGACGCCCGAGGACGCGGCGTTGGTGCTCTTGGCAGTCTTGGCCAGGAACGTGTTCAGGTCGCCGATCAGCGCGTTGACGTCGACCCCGGCGCGGATGTGCGTGGTCGAGTCGCCGTTGACCGTCTGGGTGCCGACGACCGACGGATCGGTCAGCCAGTGCTGCGGGTCGATGCCGAGTTGCGCGAGGCCGGAGTTCTGGGACCCGCCGCCGGACTGCGCCGAGCTGAAGCTCTGCTCGAGCTTCTGGAAGTCGGCCTGCGGCAGCTGGTAGTTCGTTCCCTGGAGGCTGACGTAGCCGGCGCTGCCGGTCGAGATCACGCCCACCGACCCGCGCCGGCCCAGGGCGGAGATACCGATCGTGAAGTCCGATTGGGGCAACTTGCCGCTGCCGCGGCTCTGAAACGGGCCGCCGAGGCTGAGCGTGATCGGCGTCGTCAGCGTGCTCGAGCCGGTCGGCTTGAGCGTGAGGGCGAAGCCGAGCACACCGCTCTTGACCGAATGGCCGCTGGAGAACGTCTGCTTGAGCAGCGACTGCGCGCTGCCCGAGGAGCCACTGCTGGACGAGCTCGATCCGCACGCGGCCAGGGCGAGCACCGCAACTATCGCCGCCGTGAACGGTCCAAGCCTCTTGATGCCCATGCAACTTCCTCCTCAGCTGTCGCCTGACCGGCTGCGCGAATGTAGCATCGCCCCAGTGCGCAGGAGCCTGTTAGTCCTGCTCGCG
>DATAUL010000450.1:0-19746 GCA_036268255.1 Solirubrobacteraceae bacterium
GCAAAGCGCGCGTGCTCGAAGACGCGCTCCAGCAGCTCGCGGGGCACCGGCTCGTCGGTGAAGTGGCGCGTCGAGGGGACGCACCGCATCAGCTGGTAGAGGTCGTCAGGCAACGGACGAGCTGGCACGGTCAGCCACCAGCAGCTCGGCGATCTGCACCGCGTTGGTGGCGGCACCCTTGCGCAGGTTGTCGGACACGATCCACATGCCCAGCGCGCGTGGATGGGACTCGTCGCGGCGGATGCGCCCGACGAACACCTCGTCGCGTCCCTCGGCCTGCAGCGGCGTGGCGACGTTCTCCAGGGCCACGCCCGGGGCGTCGGCCAGGATCTCGCGGGCGCGCTCGGCGCTCAGCGGTTCGCGCGTCTGCACGTTGACCGCCTCGGAGTGGCCGATACGGACGGGAACGCGCACACAGGTCACGGCGACGCCGATCGACTCGTCCTCGAGGATCTTGTGCGTCTCGAACATCATCTTGCGTTCCTCGTCGGTGTGGTCGTCGCCGTCGGCGAAGTTGCCGGCCGCGCCGATGACGTTGAACGCGATCGGTTCGGGGTACACCTCGGGCGCGGGCATCTCCATGCCGTGCAGCGAGGCGTGGGCCTGGCCGTCGAGCTCGTCGATCGCGCTGGCTCCGGTGCCCGATACCGACTGGTAGGTGGCCACGACCAATCGCTCGATCCCGACCGCGCGGTGGATCGGCGCCAGTGCCACCATCAGCTGCATCGTCGAGCAGTTGGGGTTGGCGATCACGCCCCGATGATGGGCGAGCGCGTGCGGGTTGACCTCGGAGACGACGAGCGGGACAGACGGGTCACGGCGGAAGGCCGACGAGTTGTCGACTACGACAGCACCCTGGTCGACGAAGCGCGCCGCCCACTGGCGTGAGGTGCGGGCCCCGGCCGAGAACAGAGCGACGTCGAAGCCGCTCAGATCAGCGCTGTCGTCGAGCACCTGGACGGCGCGGCCGTCGATCTCGACCCCCGCCGAGCGCGAGGAGGCGAAGAGAACGATCTCGTCGGCGGGAAACGAGCGCTCGCTGAGCAGCTCAAGCATCGTGCGCCCGACCACGCCGGTGGCCCCGACGACAGCCACGCGGGTCATCGGGGACCCTGCTCGGGCTCGATTCCGCCCTCGCCCAGCTCGAAGGCGGAATGCAACGCGCGCACCGCCTGGGGCACGTCGCCGGCGCGGATGATGCAGGAGATCTTGATCGGTGAGGTGGAGATCATCTCGATGTTGATTCCTTCCGTGGCCAGTGTATGGAAGACCTTGGCGGCCACCCCGGGGTGCGACCGCATCCCGGCACCGACGATCGAGACCTTGCCGATCCCGCGGTCGGCCTCGACGTTGGAGAGCCCCAGGTCAAGCGACACGGGCTCCAGTGCGCGCTCGGCGGCACGGAGGTCCTCCAGTCCGATCGTGAACGACACCTCGGCGGCGCGGCCCTCGGTCCGCGGCTCGTTCTGGATGATCGTGTCGACATTGCAGTTGGCGTCGGCGAGCGCCATGAAGATCGCGGCCGCCGCACCTGGGCGATCGGGCACGCCGATGAGCGTGATCCGCGCCTCGTCGGTGGAGTGGGTGACAGCGGTGATGAGCGGGTGTTCCATGGTCTCGTCTTCTCCGAGCACAACGGTACCGGGACCCGGATCGAAGCTTGATCGGCAGTGGATGCGCACACCGTGGGTCCGCGCGTACTCCACCGAGCGCAGCTGCAGCACTCCCGCGCCCGAGGCCGACATCTCCAGCATCTCCTCGAAGCTGACCTGGGGCAGCTTGCGGGCGTCGGGGACAATCCGCGGATCGGCGCTGAAGACGCCGGCGACGTCGGTGTAGATCTCGCACACCTCGGCACCGATCGCGGCCGCCACGGCGACGGCGGTGGTGTCCGATCCGCCCCGTCCGAGCGTCGTCACGTCGTACGCGGTGGAGACGCCCTGAAAGCCGGCCACGAGCACGATCGCTCCTTCGTCAAGCCCGTCCCTGATGCGCTTCGCACGCACGTCGACGATCCGCGCCTTGGTGTGGCTGGTATCGGTCACGATCCCCGCCTGCGATCCGGTCAGCGAGATCGCGCGGTGACCCAGGTCGTTGATCGCCATCGCGCACAGCGCGCAGGAGATCCGCTCGCCGGTGGAGAGCAGCATGTCCATCTCGCGAGGGTCCGGATCCGGCGAGACCTCGTCGGCCATCAGGATCAGCTCGTCCGTCGTCTTGCCGCGCGCCGACAGGACGGCGACCACCCGCTTGCCGGACTCGCGCTGGGCGACGATCCGCCGCGCCGCCGCTTTGATCCGGTCGGCGTCGGCAACCGAGGTCCCACCGAACTTCATCACCACTGTCTCAGGCACGATCGGCAAGGCTAATGGGGTGCGGTTCGGCGCGCGGTCAGACGGCGCGACGGCCGGAGAACGCCCGGCCGAGCGTCAGCTCATCGGCGTACTCAAGGTCGGCGCCGACCGGCAACCCCGAGGCCAGGCGGGTGACCGACAGCTCGGGAAGGCGCTCACGCAGTCCGTCGGCGAGGTGCAGCGCCGTGGCCTCGCCGGTCGTCGTCGGGTTGGTGGCGATCACGACCTCGCGGACCTGGTCGGCCACTGCCCGGTCGTACAGCTCGGTGATCTTGAGGTCCTCCGGGTCCACCCCATCGATCGGCGACAGCGCTCCGCCGAGCACGTGATACCGGCCGGCGAACTCATGCGTGCGCTCGATCGAGATCACATCCGAGGGATCCTCGACCACGCAGATCAGCGCCGGGTCGCGCCGCGTGTCCTCACAGATCCGGCACCGCGGGCCGTCGGCCAGGTTGAAGCAGACCTCGCACAGGCCGATGCGCTGCTTGACCTCGCGAATCGCGTCGGCCAGCGCCATCGCCTCCTCGTCGGACTGGCGCAGGACATAAAAGGCCAGTCGCTGGGCGGTGCGGCCGCCGACACCGGGGAGCTTGGACAGCTCGGTGATCAGCCGCTGGACGGGAGGCGCATACGCGGACATCAGGGTCGCAGGGACTCGCGGAGAGTCCTACATGCCGGGCAGTCCGAGACCGCCCAGGCCGCCCGGTCCGCCGAGCCCGCCGGCGATCCCGCCCATCTTGGAGGCCGCCAGCTCCTGAGCGGCGTTCAGCGCGCCGTTGACCGCCGCCAGGACAGTGTCCTGGAGCATCTCGACGTCGTCCGGGTCCACCGCCTCGGGGTCGATCGTGATCGACTTGATCTGAAGGTCGCCCGACGCCGTCACGGTGACCATGCCGCCACCGGCCGCCGCCTCGACCGTCTCGTCCTTGAGCGACTCCTGCGCGGCCAGCATGTCCTCCTGCATCTTCTGGGCCTGCTTGAGGATCTGGTTCATGTTCGGCTGGGGCACTATCGCGTCTCCTCCTGATCGGGGTCGTCGAGCACTTCCTGGGCGTCGAACTCCTCCACCAGGCGCTTGACCAGCTCCTCCTGGCTGAGCCCGTCCGCGGCGGCCGGGAGATCGGCGTCGTCGCGCAGCTCATAGCGCAACCTCAGCGTGGTGCCGATCACGGCGCGCAGCGCCTCGGCAGTGGTCCGCCGGTTGTCGTCCTGCTCGGCCTTGCGCTTGTAGAACGCCCGGTCGGAGGGGAACGCGAGGGTCACGTCCTCCTCGGTCAGCGACACCGGCCGGGCGTCGGCCAGGACGGAAGCCAGCAGCTGGTTCTCCTGGCGCACGAGCTCGATCACCGCCGGCCAGCAGGCGGCGACGGTCTCGAGCTCAGGCGGACCGTCGTGAGGTGCCTCGGCAACGGATTCGGCGACGGCGGGAGCCGGGTCGGCAGTCGTGGCGGACTCGGTGGGGCCGGGGTCGCTGGGGCCGGGATCCGCGGAATCCGGGGCGGCCGGCCCTCCGGCCATCGCCGCCTCCAACCGCCCGATGCGGGCCAGCAGGGCTGCCGCGGAGGGGTCGACCTCAGGCGCGGCGGCCTTGATCAGCACGAGCTCCAACTGGATGCGCGCCTGGGCGCCGTTGGCGGTCGCCTCGAGCGCGGAGGCAACGAGGTCGAGCATGCGGACCGCGTCGGTCTCGGCCAGCGACTGGGCCTGGGCGAGCAGGCGCTCGTCGCGCTCGGGCGTGATGTGCAGCTCCTCGGGCACCTCGCCCAGCACCTGGACGGCCAGCAGTTCGCGGGCGTGGATCTCCAGGTCGCGGAGGATCTGCCCAGGGTCACGACCCGAGCCGGTCAGGCGAGCGGCGGTGCGTAGCGCGGTGGCGGGATCGTGGGCGACGACGGCGTCGAGTGCCTCGAACAGCTGCTCGGCATCGGCCACGCCGAGCACGGCGAGCACGTCGGTGGCGGCGATCGTCTCCCCGTCGGCGGTGTAAGTGGAGAGCTGCTCCAGCGTGCCGAGCGCGTCCCGGAAACTGCCCGTCGCGTGGCGCGCGATCAGGGCGACGGCGGCCGGCTCGATCGCGATCTGCTCCTGGGCGGCCACCCGGCCGACCACCTTGGCCACCTGATCCACCGTCGGGCGCCCGAAGTCGAAGCGATGGCAGCGGTCGACGACCGTCGGCAGGATCTTCTGGGCCTCGGTCGTGGCGAGCACGAAGATCGTCCGCGGCGGCGGCTCCTCCAGCGTCTTGAGAAACGCGTTCCACGCCTGCGGAGACAGCATGTGCGCCTCATCGAGGATGTAGACCTTGTGGCGGCCGGACACGGGCGCATAGGCGACCCGCTCGCGCAGGTCGCGGATGTCGTCGACCGAGTTGTTCGACGCGGCGTCCATCTCGATCACGTCCAGCGAGGTCGCGTTGGCGATCGACACGCACGAGTCGCACACCCCGCACGGGTCGGCGGTCGGCCCCCGCTCGCAGTTCAGGCAGGCGGCGAACGTCTTCGCGGTGCTCGTCTTGCCGGTGCCACGCGAGCCCACGAACAGGTAGGCGTGATGCACCTTGCCGCGGGTGATGGCATTGGAGAGCGTGCGCACCACCTGCTCCTGTCCGACGAAGTCAGAGAACGTGCGCGGGCGGTGGCGGCGATAGAGCGAGGGGCCGGTCGACACGGACCCTCGAGTCTAGTCGCCGGCTCCTCTGTAAAAAGTGGACCGTGCACCCTCCGTCGAAGCCGTTCCCGAGGCGCGACCACCGCTTCAAAGCTCCGGTCTGGCACTCCCGCCACGCCTGAAGGTGACCGCTTAAGGCTGCTTCCTTCCGGACCTGACCTGGTTCACAGGCCTTCATCGCGACGGGACCTGACCATCAGCACTTCGAAACGGGGCGCTGACCCCGGGCATCTAGCCCCTCGAGAGGGAATTCAGCCCCGCTAGAGCGGATTACGGGTACAGGGCACCGCTAGCACCCCGCCTAGCACGGTCCGTCCGTGATGCTAGTCGTTCTGAGACCACGGGTGGGTGATAAGGGAAGCCTGGTGTCCAGAATCGCCCTCGCCCGCGTAGAATCGAGCGCCCACCGAGGGCGCGTAGCTCAGTGGGAGAGCGCTCGCTTCACACGCGAGAGGTCGCTGGTTCGAGCCCAGCCGTGCCCATCCGAGAACCGCCCTGGCGAATACCATCGTTTGATCGTGGAAGGATCACCGAGAGTGGGGGAAAACGGCGCAGGCCGGACGGCGCAACAGGCGGCTGATGCCGCTAGTTGGCGTCGACCTCGCGCGGAGGAGGGCGTCGGGCGCTACCTCACCGTCCTGCGCCAGCGGGTCCGGCTGATTCTCGCCGTCACCGGTCTCTGCACGCTGGCAGCGATCGTCTACGTCGCCGGGACGGCCAAGACGTACCAGACCCAGGCCGACGTGCTGGTCACTCCGGCTCCCGACAGCCTGCTGCCCGAGCAGAGCCTGCTGCGTGAAAGCTCCGACCCGTCGGTCGAAGTCGAGTCGGTGGCGCTCGTGGTGACCTCGCAGGACGTGGCCAGCGTCGCCCGAGCCCAGTTGCGCACCGCCGAAAGCGTCCCGGCGCTCCTTCGTCACGTCCAGGCCGTCCCCGTTGCAGGGAGCTCGGTGGTGGCGATCACGGCCACCGACACCAGCCCGGCTCGCGCACAGAGGCTCGCCAACGCGTTCGCCAACGCGACGATCCAGCACACCACGGCTCAGCTGCGGGCGGGGCTGGACGCGGAGGCCGACCACCTGAAAGCCCAGATCGCCGCCCTGCCGCCGAACGGCCCAGCCGCCGTCGTTCAGGCCCTCGCTCAGCAGCTCACGAACGTCGAGTCACTGGAGAGCGGCCAGGACCCGACGCTGCGAATCGCGACGCAGGCCGCTGTTCCCACCAGCGCGTCCTCACCTCATGTTCTGCGCAGCGTCGCGGCGGCACTGCTCGCCGGCCTCGTCCTCGGGGTCGGAGCCGCGCTGGCCTTCAACGGACTCGACCCCGTCCTGCGCAGGCAGGACCAGCTCGAGGCTCGCTACATCCTCCCGGTGCTCGCGCAGGTTCCCGCCGCGGCCAGCGGCAGCCTGCGCCAGCGTCTGGCCCGTCGGATGGGCCGCCCGGCGGCGGCCGCCGGTCCCCTGATACCGGGACGCGGGCCCTCCGCCGTGCTCGACGCCTACCGGTCGCTGGTCCCACTGCTGACCGCAACGCGGACGGGCAGCTCCGCCGAGGGATTCGAGCCCCGGTCGATCGTGGTGACCAGCCCCTCCGCGTCGGACGGCAAGACCACGACCGCCGTCAACCTGGCGTGGTTGCTGGCCGCCAGCGGCCATCGCGTGATCCTGATCGAGGCGGATTTTCGCCGACCCGGACTTGGCTCCGCGCTCGGCATCTCGAGCGCGGTCGGCATGGGAGCACTGTTCGACTCGGTGGCCGCCGATCTCTTCCGGCCATCGCGTACTCCCGCGAACCTCGAGGAGGCGCTCGTCGAGACGCGGCTCCGAGGAGTCAAGTTCGAGGTCCTGCTGGCCGGGGAGGGGCCGATCACCGGCGCCACGACGCTCGATCAACTCTCGAGCGCCGGGGCGCGGGAGCTGATCGCGCTGGCGGGCAAGCGCGCGGACTTCGTCGTGATCGACGCACCGGCGCTCGACGAGGCGATCGAGACGCTCTCGCTCGTCCAGCACGCCGACGAGCTTTTGATGGTCGTGGCTCTCGACCGGACGCGGATGGCCCGGCTCGAGCATCTCGCCGAGCTGATGGATCGCTACGGCATCCGCCCCAGGGGCTTCGTGGTCCTGGGCGCCGGCCGGGTCGCGCCGGCCTCCAGTCAGGCGGCCCGGGGGAGCGACGCGGCGCCCCGCGCGTCGGCCGCGGCGTGGGCGCGCCAGCTGGAGACCCGCGCTCGTTCGGTCGTACGCTCCAAGCGCTCCAAACCGCTCGGAGACGAGTCGGCAACCGACGGTCTGGAGGCCGTTCTCGGTGGCGCTGACTCAGTACGCGCCGCGCCGAGCGAGCACGCCGAAGGTCTTGGCGAGGATCAGTAGGTCAAGCCGCATCGACCAGTCCGCGGCATAGAGCAGGTCGAGCCGCAGCCGCTCCTCGTAAGGGACGTGCGACCCGCCTGTGATCTGCCAGTACCCGGTCAGACCTGGTCGCATCCCCTTGAGCTCCCAGTACCCGGGGAGGTCGGGCCCACCGAGCGCCTGGGCGGACTCCGGATCGGCCACCGGCCGCTCTAACTCGAACTGCACGAACTCCTCGGCCGTGATCGGCCGGGGGCCGACGAGGCTCAGGTCTCCGCGCAGGACGTTCCACAGCTGCGGGAGCTCGTCCAGATGCGATCTGCGGAGCCTCGCGCCCAGACCGGTGACCCGAGGATCATGACGAAGCTTTCGGCTGCGCTCGAACTCTCCCTGGAGTTCCGGGTCGCTCATCATCTGCGCGAACTGCGCCTCGGCTGCGGCTGACCCGTAGCGCTCGCCACGGCAGTGCTCCATCCTCATCGTCCGGAACTTGCACAGGGCGAACCGGCGCCCGTCCAGGCCGATCCGCTCGCTCCAGTACAGCGCCGGTCCTGGTGAGTCCAGCTTGATCCGCAGGGCGACCGCGACCAGCACCGGCAGCGATGCGACCAGTGCGACCGCGGCCGCCGTCACGTCCATCGCGCGCTTGACGCCGGCTCGCAGCGGTGTCGGCGGCCGGCGAGGCACACCGACGAGGGGCAGACCCTCCAATGCGTGTACGGTGGCGCGCGGACCCACCACCTCGAATAGGCGCGGCACGATGTCCACGTGCACCGTGTGTCCTCTGAGCGACCGCAGCACGTGGAGGACGCTGAGGAGCGAGTCCTCGGAAAAGGCGATCATCACCCGCTTGATCCCGAGATCGCGGATCACGGCGTCGAGTGCGTCCAACCCGCCCAGCATCGGAACGGAGCGGAGCGTCTGGGGCCGTCCCCGCGGGTGCGCATCGACGAATCCGACCAGCCGGCAGCCGAACTGCGGGTTGCGCAAGAGCTTGTCGGCGACGAGCTGACCGATCTCCCCGGCCCCGACGATCACGGTGTTCTGTAGTTGGCTCCCCCGGCGTTGGCCCGTCCGCGCCGCTGCCCGCAGCACGACCATGAGCATGATCGTCAGGAGCCACGAGAGCACCGCAGCACTCGGATTGCGGTGGGTCCCGGACACGATCCCCAACGCCAGGATCACCCAGGACGCGAGTGTGACCGACTGGAGGATCCCGATCACGTCGTCGGCCGTCGAGTAGTCGGCCCACTCACGATCTCGGGTGTACAGACCGTGAGCTCCGGTGAAGCACATCGTGAGCGGTACGTAGGCGACGAGCAGGATGAGGCGGCCGATGCCGCCGCTCATCGCCGGAAAGGCAAGCCCGCCGATGACGACGCTCAGACTGACCGACAGGAGATCGGCCACCAGCAGCCGGCGCCCGACGCTTCCCGCCCGGGTGAGTTCGCGAAGCTGGCGGGCCCGGACCGGCGAGGGCGATTGCGCGAGGAGCTCGCCGGGACCTGCGGCCGAGCCGTTCGCGTCGCGTGCGGCCGAGCCGGTCGCGCCGCCTGCGGCCGAGCCGGTCGCGCCGAGCGGGAGCGACCCAGGATGAGTAGCGACCGTGCCGTGCCCCTCCTCGTTCACGTCCGTGTCCACACCCTCCTCGACCGCCCTTGACCGAAACGCCACCCCGCTCCGCGCAGACATCGTTCAACTCGTGACGGCCGCCCCCCACCGCTGGGCTCCGGCCTGGGCATTGCCGTCAGGAGACCGACCCGCGAAGCGTCACCAAGGATTATTCCTTTCGTTAGCTTATGTAAACGTTAGTACGGAAGGAATAAACACGCAGTTAATTTTTCCGTCGCTCGATTGACGCCCCGGACGACGCTTAGTCTTGTGTCCGGTGGCCGCCCAGACAGTGAACGAGCGCGTCACGGAGGGCGAGAGCCTCGGGCGCAGCGCGGTGCTGTCGTTTCTCGGCAGGGGCGTCTCGGCGGCCTTCACGGCCGGGCTGACGCTGGTCCTCGTGCGGGCCCTGCATCCCGCGACGTACGGCATGTTTGCGCTGGCCGTGGGAATCAGCGACCTCGTCCTGCTCCCCGCTGACGCCGGCCTCTCGGGCGCGGCGGCCCGCTTTCTCGCTCAGCACCGAGGTGATGCGGCGGCCCTCAGCCGGTTGGCCGGCCGGACCGCCGCGTTCAAGGCGCTGGCTGTCACGGCGACGGCCGTGGCCCTGTTTGCGCTCGCGGTCCCCCTGGCGCATGCCTACCACACGCCGGCACTCGTCTGGCCGCTGCGCGCCGTGAGCGTCGCGATGGCCGGTCAGTCGTTCTTCGGCTTCTATGCGGCGGCGTTCATGGCGGTCCAGCGCGCCGGGCTGGCGCTGCGACTGCTCGTTGCGGAGAGCGCGATCGAGTTCACCGCCAGCGTCACCCTCGTGCTGCTGGGCGGCGGCGCGACGGGAGCGGTCGCCGGACGAAGTGCCGGCTACGTGTGCGGAGCGATCATCGGCTGGCTGCTGATGCGACGGTTCCTCGGGCCGCGGGCGCGAGCAGCCACACCCGTCCACTCCCCGTCGCTGCGCGGCCTCCTGCGATACGCCGGTGCGCTGGCCGTCATCAACGCGGTCTCCACGGCCATCTTCCAGGTCGACCTGATCATCATCGGAGCGGTCCTGGGAACCGCTGCGGTCGGGGTCTTCCAGGCACCGCTGAAACTCACGTTGTTCCTTGCGTTTCCCGCCCTGGCGGCGGCCAAGGCGGTGGCGCCGCGGCTGGCGCGAACGGTGGACGGCGGGGGCGGCAGAGTCGATGCGTTCGCCGGCGCGCTGCGGATGATGCTCCTCAGCTACGCGATCCTGATCGGGCCGATCATCGTCTGGGCGCGTCCGATCAACGACCTGATCCTCGGCTCGCGCTACGCGGCGGCAGCGCGCGTCGTGCAATTGCTCGTTCCGTACCTCTACCTCCTCGGGGTGGCCACGCTTCTCTCGGAGGGCGTGACCTACTTCGGCGAGGCTCGGCGCCGGCTGATCGTGTCGGCGCTCGCGCTGATCGTCAACGCCGGCCTCGACCTGCTGCTCCTCCCCAGCGTCGGCGTGACGGGGGCGAGCTGGGCAACCGATGCCGGCTTCATCGTCATGGTGGCGGGGCTGCTGTGGACCTGCCGGGTGGAGATCGGCCTGCAGCTGCGACCCCTCCTGATCACGGCGATCCGCTCGATCGGGGCGGCGGCGATCGTCTGGCTTGTCCTGACCCTCCTCGGCGGGCCGCATATGTCTGTGCCCGTGGCCATCATCGCAGTCGCCGTGATCCTCCCCGTCTTCCTCGGATCGCTGCTTCTCAGCGGCGAGATCCGCCGCCACGAGGTCGCTGCGTGGTGGCGCGCCGGGCGGCGGATGATCGATCGCACCGTCGGCCGCAACTAGTAGCTCCAGGGCAGCGGCCAGCCACTACGCTGACCAGATCCAGACGCAACCCGCACAACCGCGGGCGCCGCTTCAGTGCATCTCCGATACGACCGATAAGGGTCGGGTGCGCTCGCACTGGCACTTGAGCATCGTCGCCCTCGCTGCCGCCCTCGTGTTCGGCTGCGTCGCATGCGCCTCGGCCTCCACCGGTAATGGTCCCTGTTCCCTGTTTGCCGGGCCGCATGGCAATGACGCGGCGCGGGGCACGGCGGCCGCTCCGTTCAGAACCGCTCAGCGCCTCGCCGACGCTCTGCGCGGCGGTCAGACCGGATGCCTGGAGAACGGCACCTACACCGGATACCTGCGCGTGACCCACGGCGGGCGCGCCGGCGCGGCCTTGACGATCCGTTCTGTCCCCGGCTCGATGGCGACGGTGCGAGGACGCGTATGGATCCGCGGCGGTAGCGACTACGTCACCCTGTCAGGACTGCGGATCGTCGGCGCACCCACTCCCGGCTCCTGCGCGACCGGTCAGTGCTCGAACATCCCCACGGTGGCCGTCAACGGCCGCGCGGCGACCCTTCGCGACGACCGGATCACCAACGATCACACCAGCATCTGCGTCGCGGTGGGATCGGATCAATGGGGGGTGGCCCGCAACACGCTGATCGCGCGAGACGTGATCCACGACTGCGGTCGCCTGCCCGCCACCAACCTGGAACACGGAATCTACGTCGCCGACGCGGTGAACACGGTGATTCGCTCGAACTACATCTATGACAACGCGGACCGGGGGATCCAGCTGTACCCGCACGCGCGGGGCACGACGGTGGAGGAAAACGTGATCGAAGCCAACGGCGAGGGAATCCTGATCGGCGGAGTGGGAGCCAATCCGACCCGCGCTTCGGTGATCCAGCACAACCTCATCACAGACTCCCGAAACGGAGGCAATGTCGAGTCCTACTTCCCGTCCGGGCCGCCGGCTGCGCTGCTCAATCAGGTCAGGGACAACTGCCTGTCAGGCGGCCAGGTCAACCCGTCCGGCGGGGGGATCGTCGGCGCGGGCTTGGGGTTCTTCGCGCGCGACAACGTGATCACGCCCGTCGCCAAGCTCACGGCGGGTCGTCCGCTCGGAGACCGGGCACGACATCGAGCCCAGACGGCGATCGCGCGGAGTCGCTGCAAAGCCGTATTCCGCATCCCGCCGCGAGACTGAGCTGCGCTTCACCCTCCCCGGGACCGGGCAGCGAGCGAACGGTAGAGCCCGTCGTAGCGATCGACGAGCGTCTCAGCCGAGAAGGCCTCGGCCCGTTTGGAGGCGGCGCGAACGAGCCGCGCTCGCTGGTCTGCGTCACGCCCGAGGGTGACGATCGCCTGCCCCAGTGCCGCCGCATCTCGTGGGGGCACGAGCACGCCGTCCCGCCCATCGATCAGGAGCTCGCGCAGCCCTCCGACCTCGGTGCAGACCAGCGCCGATCCATAGGTCATGGCCTCCAGCGCGAACAGCGACGTCGCCTCGAAGTCAGAACAGACAACGGTGATGTCCAGCGCGCGCAGGATCGTGTCGACATCCTCGCGAGCGCCGAGGAAGAAGGTCGCGGCGGCGATCCCCAGCACGCGAGCCTGCTCCTCGAGCTCTCGTCGGAGGGCGCCGTCACCGGCGATCACCAGCCGGGCATGCGGGATCTCGATGAGGACCCGTGCGAACGCCGCCAGCAGCAGGTCCAGCGCCTTCTCCCGGCGCAGCTTTGCCACCGTCCCGATCAGCAGCGCATCCTCGTCCACTCCGAGCTCCCGCCGGAGATCGCCCCCGTGCTCCTCACGCGGGAAGAAGGCGTTGGGGATCAGAACGGCCTTTGCTGGGGCAACGCCCTCCAGCACGATCATGTGCGTCCGGTTCGAGGCCGAGCCCACGACGAAGGCGCTCGACAGACGCGCGATCACCTGGCCGTCGAACCATCTGCGAGTGCTCGGCCGGTAAGACCAACCGTGCTCGTGGGCGACGATGGCCGGAACGCCGGCCAGCCGGCCCAGGACAGTCCCCCACAGGTTGGAGCCGTACAGGTGCGTGTGGAGGATGTCCACGCGCCCGCGGCGCAGCAGCGCCGGCAGCCGTCGCATCTTCAGCGAGTCGAGCCGGTGACGGCGGCCGACGCTGACCAGCTCGACGCCGGCAGCCGCCAGCCGATCGCGCTGATGGCGCCGGAAGGCGTTGTCATCGGTGTCGTCGCGCGTGGTGCAGACCGTCACGCGGTACCCGCGATCGGGCAGGCGCGAGGCGAGCTCCACCGTCAGCCGCTCCGCGCCGCCGTCGGCCAGGCGATTGATGAGCATCCACAGCGTGAGGGGATCCGTCACGACGCCGCTGCCGCGGGCACGGGCGTTCGCGCGTCCGACGGCCACGCGTGGCGCTCGCGGGCGAGCGACCACAGCGCCGGCCCAAGCGCGAACAGCAGCCACATCTGCTTGTCGAACAGGCCGGGAGCGAAGAAGTTGGCCACCAGTACCGCGACCGTGGCGACCAGCGTCACCTCTGCCAGGACCATGAGGTCGTGATCGCGTTCCGGCGCGCGGCCGCGGGTGGTCTGCCAGCCGCACCGCAGCGCGGTCGCGACGACGGCCGCGAACAGCAGGAAGCCGACGATGCCGGTCTCGGCCAGCAACTGCAGGTAGATGTTGTGGGCCTCCAGCGGCTCCACGACGACGTAGCTGTCGTTGTGCAGGACACCGGGCCGGACGAGGAAGTCGACCGAGCGCAGCGGGAAGTTGCCGATGCCGACCCCGTCCACGGGGTGGGCTTCGATCATCCGCCGCGCCACCGTCCACAGTGCGGTGCGCCCGGAGGTCCCGCTGGGATCGGAGAAGATGCGCTGGCGCGCCTGGGGCGGCGCCAGCGCCAGGAAGTACACGGCGAAGCCCGCGGCGGCGAGGACTGCCGCCAGCGTGATCACCCCACGATGACGTCGCACGACGACCGTCGAGGCGATCAGCGCGCCAAGGAGCGCGACCAGGCCCGCGCGCGACAGGGTGAGCGCCAACCCGAGAACGCAGGCGGCCGCACAGAACGAAGCGCCGAGCATGAGTGGCGGCACTTTCCGGCTCGTGACCGCCAACCCGATCGAGAGCACGAGACCGGCGACGAGGTAGGTCGCGAGCTCGTTGGCTTCACCCGTGGCCCCCACGAGTCGCCCCGGCTGCGTGAGGTTGGCTCCGCCGACGAAACCGTAGGCGGCGGACAGCGCCGCACCCAGCGCGAACGCACCGAGGATCACCTTGGCGTCCCGTTCGTTGCGGACAGCCGCGAACACGATCACGAAGAGAGTCGCATTCTGGGCGTAGCGCAGGGCATTGCTCGCGGCGGTCGACCCGTCAGCCGCCCAGCTGATGCTGAGCGCAACCCAGACGACCGAGATCGCGACGAGCCCACACAGGATCGGTTGGTCGGTGACCAGATCAGCCCGCCGGCGAAGGTGTGGCGAGGCGCGCACCAGCGCCGCCGCGAGGAGCAGGAGGCCCGTGACCTTGGCGAGCGCGCCGGTATTCGGGAGCAGGAACTGCGACAGGACGAACAGCCCCACCCCGACCGCGAGATCGGAGAAGACGATCAGCACGAACGGCAGTCCCAGCGCGAGCTCGAGCGCCAGAGCGGGATCGCCGACGCTCGTGAATCCCACTGCCACTGCGACCAGCCCGAGGGCGGCGAATCCAACCCACCACCGGACGAGATCGAGCCTGGCGAGCACGACCAGAGTCTGTCAGAGGTGCGGCACTCCGGAGCCTCCAGACAGCGGAGAAGCGACCGGTCTCGACACCGGAAATGGTTGGTATGGTCGGCCGGTCATGGCGGGCGTTCGGCCTTCAGACACACCGGCGACGAGCCCGCACGCACCTGATGCTGTCGATATCAGCGTGCTCGTCCCGGTGCGCGACGAGGCTCTGAACCTCGCCGCCACGGCGGCATCGATGCAGGCCCAGCAGTTTCCGGGCGAGATCGAGTTCATCTTCGCCGACGGTCGCTCGAGCGACGACACGCTGGAGATCCTCCATGATCTCGCCGCGGGCGACCGCCGCATCCGCGTTGTCGACAATCCCGAGCGGCTCACCCCCCACGGGCTGAACATCTGTCTGCGGGAGGCCCGTGGCACGTTCGTGGCCCGCATGGACGGGCACGCCCAGTATCCGAGCGATTACCTCGCCCGCGGGGTCGAGCGCCTCGGACGCGGCGACGTGGCGTGGGTGTCAGGGCCACAGCTCCCGCGGGGAGAGGGATGGTGGTCCTCGCGGGTGACGCTTGCGCTGCAGAGCACACTCGGCCGCGGCGGTTCGCGGCGGTGGCGATCGGATTCGGGGTCAGAGGCTGCCGACGAGCTCCCCATCACCAGCGGCAGCGGCGTGTTCCTGGGTGTCTGGCGCCGGTCGACGCTGCTCGAGCTCGACGGCTGGGACGAGGGTTGGGCCGCGAACCAGGACGTCGAGCTCGCGGCACGAATCGAGGCTCGCGGGGACCGGATCGTCTCGCTGGCGAGCATGGGCGCCTTCTACATCCCGCGCAACTCGCCGCGGTCCCTGTTCCGCCAGTACTTCCGCTATGGCTTCTTCCGCGTCAAGACCAGTCGCCGTCATCCCGGCGCGCTGCGCCTCTCTCACCTTGGGACCCCGTGCATCGTGGCGGCCCTGCTGGCGTCCTCACTGCCGGCGGGGGCACCGTCTCGGCGCCGGATTCGTACCGCGGCGCGGGCGGCGAGCGGCGCCTACGGCTTGGCGGTTCTGACCGGCACGGCTCGGGTCGCCCGCCGCCGCGAGCCGCTCGACTGGATCCTCGTCCCCGGCGTTTTGGCGGTGATGCACGTCAGTTGGGGCGTCGGGTTCATCGCCGGGTGCTGGCGCCTCGGGCCACCCACGGAGGGGTTGAAGAGCGTCGCCCGAGGGTTGCGAGTACGTGTCGGCGGGCCGTCCCGGCAACGGCGTCCCGCGGAGGCGCGTCCGGGCCCGGCGTGACCGAGGCGACGATGTCCTCCCGCCGGCTCGCCGTCTACACCGACTACGCGTACACGATCCGCGAGGGCGAGGTCTATGCGGAACGCGCGTTTGCGCTGTTCATGATGGCGGTGCTCGCGCATGCCGCGGAGGGCACGGTGATCGGCCGACTGCGGCCGTCCGGCGGCCAGGCTCGCTATCGGCTCGGCGACGGCGTCAGCTTCGTCGCCCTTCCGTACTACGCCGACGGTTCCCGGGCATCGAGCCTCGTGAGGGCGTTCGCAATCTCGTTTCGCCGGCTGTGGCGCAGCCTCGACTCGGTTGATACCGCCTGGATCCTCGGACCGCACGGCCTCGCCATCCCGTTCGCCCTGCTGGTACTCGCGCGCCGTCGGCGGCTGCGGCTGGGGGTGCGCCAGGACCTGCGTGCGTACGCTCGCTCGCGTCATCCCCGGCGGCGGATCGTCCATCGCCTCGCCGACATCCTGGAGTGGGTCTACCGGATGCTCGCGCGTCGATATCCGGTGGTCGTCGTCGGCGAGGGGCTGCGCGAGTCCTACAGCCGCGGCCGGGCCGTTCTCGCAACCTCCGTGTCCCTGGTCGCCGACGCCGACATCGTCTCGCTGACGCCGGCCCTGGAGCGCGAGTGGGGTGACCGCTTGATCGTGCTCAGCGTGGGTCGTCTGGACGCCGAGAAGAACCCGCTGCTCCTGATCGACATCATCGGCGCGCTGGTGCGAGCCGACTCCCGATGGCAGCTGACGATCTGCGGCGAGGGCCCGCTCGAGGCCGCGCTCGCGGAACGGGTTGTCGAACGGCGCCTCGACGAGCACGTGCAGATACGCGGCTACGTGCCGTTCGCCGAGCTGCGCGAGGTCTACCGGACGAGCCACGTGTTCATGCACGTGTCGCTCACGGAGGGACTGCCCCAGGTCCTGTTCGAGGCGTTTGCGGCGGGGCTGCCGGTGGTCGCCACGGAGGTGGGCGGCGTGCGGGCGGCGGCGGACGGCGCCGCGATGCTCGTCGCCGCAAATCGCGTCCCGGAGGCGGTGAGCGCGATCACGTGCCTGCAACGCTCACCGCGTCAGCGAGCCGAGCTGGTGGCGGCCGGCATCCGCGTCGCCCGCGCCCACACACTCGAGCGCGAGGCGGTCCGCGTCGCAACCTTCCTCCTCGACGGCGATGGCTGACCCGGACACGCATTCGGCGCGAGGCTGGCTGACCCGCGTGCCGGGTCTAAAGGTCGCCGGGCGGCGGATCCTCGACGTTCACCGTCACCGTGATGATCTCGGTCAGCTGCTGGCAGAACAGGGCGCGCGGCAGGTCGTGGGGGTCGCCGCATGCGAGCTCGCCGACGCGATGGCGGGCGGACCGTACGACCTCGTGATCTCCCGGGCAGGCCTGGGCGGTGCGACGGGCGCCGACGCTCACGTGGAACAGCTCAGAGCCGCACTCGCCCCGGAGGGGACGATCGTGATCACGTTCTCCCCGCGGCGGCGCACGGGTCCACGAGCCGGCCACCACGGACTGACGCTGGAGACGTTCGCCGACGTGATGGCGCGCTCACGCCTGCACTGCACCCGGTACCGCGTCCAACGCGTGGCGGCGCGGGCGCCGATCCTGCGCACGACGGTGGTCAGCGTGTGGCGCCGGCCCCTGGATGACCGATGAGCGCGTTATGCGGCAAAGGGTTCCGGGCATCGTTCAGACTGGCGCTATGAGCTCGAGCCCACGGACCGGAATCGGCGGTAGCCTGGCCACCGAAGGGTATGACGCCGAGCGGGCGCTCGGTCGCCTGCCGGAGGTTCGGTCGCAGGTGGACCTCCTGATCCGGCGCCTGGAGCGCTACGTGCCGGTCACGCCCGGAGACGCCATCCTCGACGTCGGCGCGGCGCAGGGCCTCTACGTCGCGGCCCTGTGCGAGGCGGGCTATGCGGCAATCGGTGCCGAACCGTGGGGGGAGGCACGTCGCGTCAGCGAGCTGATCGGCGAGCGCATCTCCCGGCCGCTGACGATCGTTGACGGGACGGCCGAGACCCTCCCTTTTGCCGACGAGAAGTTCGCGCTCGTCCTGGCCACGTCGGTGATGGAGCACACGACCGATCCCGGGCGCGCGGCGGTCGAGGCCCACCGCGTACTGCGGCCGGGCGGAGGCTTCTACTTCTGGACCACGAGCGTGCTCTGTCCACGGCAGAGCGAGATCAAGCGGTTTCCGGCGTTCCCGTGGTACCCCGACCGTACGAAGAAGCGGTTGATGACGTGGGCGGCGACGTCTCGCCCGGCGCTGATCGGTTACACCACCAGGCCGGCGCTGCACTGGTTCTCCCCGTGGTCGGTCCGCCGCATCGCGCGCGCGGCCGGATTCTCGGCCGTCTACGAGCGCTGGGACCTCCATCGGTTGTCCGAGCTGGCGCCGGCGCGCGCCCGCGCGCTGGGGGTCATCAGGAAGCACGCAGTGCTGCGACGCGCGGCCGACATGTTCATCGAGGGATCCTCGTACCTGTTCGTCAAATAGGCACCGGTGCACCGACCACTCGACCGCCCGGCTGCGCGGACGGCCACCTTCACCAGCGCTGCCTATGCGGGCAGCCGGCGGCGCGCGTCGCGCAGCTTTGCCCAGTAACGGTGGGCTATCACCTTCGTGCGGTCGACCTGCGGCGAGACACCCAGCGGCCGTGGAGACAGGTGAGCCCGGCGCATCATGCTGTTGATGCGGTACACGCTCTCGGCCTGACGGCAGAAGGCGGTGAACCAGGGGATCGAGAACGAGATCGAGACGCCGGCCTCGGTGTCGACCCAATGCGGAATGTAGGACGGCAGGTAGACGCCAAGGCCCGCCTCGATGCGAAACGTCTCGGCCGCCCGCTCCATCGCGGCAAAGTCGTTCTGCTTGCCGTCGAGGTATCGATTACGCTCGCTCTCCAGCATGCCGGGATCCTGCTGGAAGGCCGCGACGTGCACGTTCTTGGTCCCTCGCACCTGCAGCAGGAAGCTGTGTTCCACATCGAAGTGCATCGGGGTCGTCGCCGCCGGCGAGGAGATGAAGAGATAACCGGCGCGGTGGACCATGCCGCCCTCCCGGTCACCCACCAAGGCGTCCACCTGGTTCAGGCAGTCGTGGATGACCTCCGCGTACTCCGGCACCTGGTGGATGTCGCGCAGCATCACCCGGACGCCGTTTCGCTCGATGTCGAGGATCGTGGACGACGGTGGGCCCTGCCCCACGTCGACGTACCCGTCGGTGTACACGAACGGCAGACTGGCCTGCTCCCGCCGGACGGACTCCGCCGGCAGCCGGTCGGCAAGCTCGGCGATGGCCTCGAGCGTGAACAGCGGATGCTCGGAGAGGCCATGCCGGACGAGGATCGATCGCTTCGCGAATGCCTCCGTGAACGTCTCCCGATCGACGTCGACAAGGCTGTACGTCTCGACGTTGCCCACGTTCCCTCCATTGTTCGTTGGGCGGCAGCGAAAGCATACGCCCGGCCGATGGCGGGTGTAAAGACCTGGGACGGCCGGGCGCTTAGGATGGGTCTCTGGTTCGGATGCCCGACGTACTGATCCTGTGTTACCACTCGGTCAGCGAGTCCTGGCCGGCGCTGACCTCGGTGACGCCGTCCGCGCTCGCCGAGCACGTCGATCGGCTGGCGGGCCGGGGGTACAGGGGAGCGACGTTCAGCGACGCGGTGCTCACGCCCTCGCCGGCGGAGGACGTCGTGGCGTTCACCTTCGATGACGCCCACCGCTCCGTGCTGGAGCTCGCGTACCCGATCCTGGCGGCGGCGGGGTGGCCGGCAACCGTGTTCGTCCCCACCGATTACGTCACCGAGCGGCGACCCTTGAGCTGGCCCGGGCTCGACAACTGGCGTGAGGGACCGTGGGATCACGAGTTGGCGTGCATGTCGTGGGCGGAGCTCGAACATCTCGCCGGCGACGGCTGGGAGATCGGCTCGCACACCTGCTCGCATCCGCGCCTGAGCAGCCTCGTCACGCCGCAGATCGA
>DATAUL010000451.1:0-10827 GCA_036268255.1 Solirubrobacteraceae bacterium
CGAGGACTACGCCGACGAGATCCTCAACACGCTCGAGGTCAACCTGAGCAAGTTCATCGCCGCCGTGCAGCGCGGCCGTGATCGCCTGGCGGGCAAGGACGAGCCCGCCGAAGTCTCCTAGCCGGCTCAGCGCGTCTCGAACCCGGACAGCCCCTCGGGTTGTTCCTCGGTCACGTCGACCGAGGTCACGTCGGCGCTCATCGGTCCCGTCCGGCAGAAGCCGATCACGGACTCGACCGCCTCTGGAGTGCCCTCGAGGACGACCTCGACGGTGCCGTCGTCGCGGTTGGCCGCCCAGCCGCGGACGCCCTCGTTCTCCGCGGACTCCCGGGTGGAGTCGCGAAAGAAGACGCCCTGGACCCTGCCGTGCACGATCAGGCGGCGGCGGATCGTCTCGGGGCTCACCCGCCGCATTGTCGCGCTTGAGGGCCCCGCGGCGATTCCGTCCGCGGGCCGCGCAATGCTGATCGACCCATGAACGCTCTCTGGTTGGCAATTGGCGTGATCATCGGCGCTGGCGTGATCCTCGTCGCGCTGCGTCCGCGGCTGCGGGCGCTGAGCGCCGACGCCGCGCGGGGAATCGAGCTCGAGCGCGAGCTGGTGAAGGCGCGCAGCGATCTGGAGCACGAACGCGACCGGGCCGCTGAGCGTCTGGCCACCGTCACCGATGCCCAGGAGCGGCTGTCGGCCTCGTTCAAGGTGCTGAGCGCCGAGGCGCTGCAGTCCTCGATGACGCAGCTCACCGAGATGGCGCAGGCTCAGCTGCGCACCGTCCAGACCGAGGCGAAGGGCGACCTCGACAAGCGCCAGCAGGCGGTCGAGCAGCTGGTGGCACCACTCAAGGAGCAGCTCGGGCGCGTCGACGGGCAGCTGCTGCGGCTCGACCAGGAGCGGCGTGAGTCTCGCGGCCGTCTCGAGTCCCAGCTGCGCACGCTGACCGAGACCGGCGACCGGCTGCGAACGGAGACCGGGGCGCTGGTGACAGCGCTGCGCAAGCCCAACGCCCGCGGCCAGTGGGGCCAGATGCAGTTGCGCAACGTCGTCGAGGCGGCCGGAATGCTCAAGCACTGCGACTTCACCGAGCAGCACTCCTACGCCGGTGACGAGTCGACGCTGCGTCCCGATATGGTCGTCACCCTGCCCGGCGGCAAGTGCGTGGTCGTGGACGCCAAGTCGCCGCTGCAGGGGGTGCTCGACGCCTACGAGGCTCGAGACGACGTCGAGCGCGAGCGCCACCTGCGAGATCACGCGCGTCTGTTGCGCAAGCACGTCAAGGCGCTGGCCGACAAGGCGTACTGGTCGCGGCTGGATACGACGCCCGACATGGTCGTGATGTTCCTGCCCGGCGAGTCGTTGCTCGGGCCGGCGCTCGAGGTCGACGCGGCGCTGCTGCAGGACGCGATGGCCCAGCGGGTCCTGATCGCGACGCCGACCACGCTGCTGGCGCTGCTGCACTCGGTCGCCTACGGATGGCAGCAGGAGCGCGTAGCCGAGTCGGCGCAGGCGATCTCCGACCTCGGGCGCGAGCTGCACGGACGGCTGGTCAAGCTGTCGACGCTGCTGGGAACGTTGGGCGCGCGGCTCAACGGCGCAGTGCGCGCCTACAACGAGACGGTCGGCTCCTATGAGGCCCGGGTTCTGCCGGGAGCGCGGCGCTTCGCCGACCACGGCGCGGTGGCGGAGGGGCGCGAGCTGCCCGAACTGGAGCCGGTCACGGTCAGCGCGCGCGCGGTCCACACCGCCGAGCTCCAACTCGACCTCGACGGAGCAGCGGCCGTCGGCGAGTCGCGGCGCCCGCGCCGGCTGCGGGCCGCCGAGTAGTACGACGTATCGGGTTCGGCGCTTCAGCCGTCAGCGCGTGCGGACCACCACGCGCGCAACTCGAGCACCTGGTGGGGGAGGGGGTCGGCGGACGGCTTGCGGCGCTTGACGGCGGCCAGCGCGTCGTCGATGTCAAGCCCGTCGCGAATCGCCACCACGCCGGCGGCGACCGCGGCCGAGCGCTGCCATCCGGCGCGACAGTGCACGTAGACGGTCCCCTTGGGCTGCTCCAGCCAGCGGACGATCGTGGTGACCGCCGCCTCCAGGAGCCCCGGGGACAGGTGACCGTAGTCGGGCACCTGCAGGCGCCGCTCGCCGATCCCCGCCGCGGCGTAGGCGGTCGCCACGGCCTCGTGTAGCCCGGGCCGGTACTCGCCGTCCTGGGCGAGGTTGAGCACACGGTTGACCGAGAGCGAGGCGAGCACGTCGACATCGTCGGCGTCCAGGGGATAGGCGCCGGCGATCAGGCGATCGTCGACCTCGGCGAATCCGTAGCTGCGAAACCATCGTGACACTCTCTGCATGATCGCCGCTGGGGCGGCGATAAGGGACCGTCGGGAAATTAGGTGACGGAGCCGGCGCGCCCAGACGGCCGCCAGAACGTCGCATAATTTTCGGACGGTCCCTAAGCTCGATTCGATGGCGCTCCCGACAGATACCTTCGACCTCTCCGGACTGCATCTGAGCAGCGGCGAGGGACGCCGCCTCGAGCTGGCGGTCGCGATCGAGCCCTTCGAGCTCGCCGGCGAGCGCTATGAGGTGACGCCCGATCAGCTCCCCGCCCGCCTCGACGTCTCGCGCACCACCCGCGATGGGTATGCGCTGCGCCTGCGCTTCGCCGCGCAGCTGAACGGTCCGTGCATGCGCTGCCTCCAGGTCGCCACCCCGAGCTTTGAGGTCGATGCGCGCGAGGTCTCTCAGCCGGGCGGGGGCGAGGAGCTGGAGTCGCCCTACGTCGACCATGGCCGGCTCGACCTGCAGGGCTGGGCGCGCGATGCACTCGCCCTGGCGCTCCCCGCGCAGATACTCTGCCGGCCAGATTGCGCCGGGCTGTGCCCCGTCTGCGGCGCCGACCTCAACGTCGCCGGCCCGGACCACGGGCACGATCGGCAGCCGGATCCTCGATGGTCGAAGCTGTCCGAGGTCCGCTTCGATTAGAGCTTCCGTCGGTTAAGGCCGATTACGACCTTGACTTTGTCCGCGACGAGAAGATGAACGACGACGACCATGCCCGTGTGCGGCCGAGCGGCGACGGCCCCGGTCTGGCGGTCCCTGCATTGCGGGGCCTGCTGGACCTGGCTCGCCTGAGCCTGCGCCAGCCGCCGTTGGCCGAGGTGCTCGACGCGGTGGCGCGAACGGTCGCCGAGGCGACCGAGTTCTCCACCGTCGTCATCAACGTCTACCGGGCCCCGGACGACGCCTACGAGGTCATCACTGTCCACGGCTCAGAGCGGGCCCGCGGCATCCTGCTCGGCAATGTGACCGCGGGCTCGACCTGGGAGCCGCTGCTCGATTCGCGCTTCGCGCACCGGGACGTGTTCTTCATCCCGGCAGGGGAGGTGCCCTTCGACGAGCTCGATCCGGCGACCGAGTGGTACACGCCGGAGGTGTCCGACGAGGCCCCGGTGTCCGACGGCGATTGGCGGCCCGACGACGCCCTGTTCGCGCCGATCGAAGGGCCGGGCGGCCGCCGCTACGGAGTCATCTCGGTCGATGACCCGGTCAGCGGCCGGCGTCCCGACGACCGGCAGCTGGAGGTGCTGGGCGCGCTCGCCGCCCACGCCGCGGTCGCGATCGAGAGCGCGCGCCAGTTGCACGCTCTCGAGGCCGCCGTGGAGCGCCACCGCGCGGTGCTCACCTCCACGCTGGACTGCGTGATCGCGATCGACCGCACCGGCCGGGTGCTGGAGTTCAACCCGGCCGCCGAGCGGACGTTCGGCTATCGAGCCGCCGACGCTCTGGGCCGCGAGCTGGCCGACCTGATCGTCCCGCCGAGCACGCGCGACCAGCACCGCCGCGCCATCGCCCACGGGCTGGCCAGCGGCGACTGGCGGCTGCTCGGGCGCCGCATCGAGCTGGTGGCGATGCGCTCCGACGGCAGTGAGTTCCCCGTCGAGCTGTCGCTGGCTCTGCCGCAGAGCACTGAGAACGACGGCCTCGTGTTCTACGGGTTCGTCCGCGATATCTCCGAGCGCCGGCGCGGCGAGGAACAGCTGACCTACATGGCCTACCACGACCCGCTGACCGAGCTGCCCAACCGTATTCTCGCCGAGGAGCAGATGGAGCTCGCGCTTGCCCGAGCGCGGCGCAGCGATGGGTCGGTGGCGCTGATGTTCCTCGATCTGGACGGCTTCAAGGAGGTCAACGACCGGCTGGGCCACGCCGCCGGAGACCAACTCCTGGCCGGCGTCGCGGCGCGACTGAACTCGGTCCTGCGCGGTTCTGACCTGCTCGCTCGGCTTGGCGGAGACGAGTTCCTCGTGCTGCTCGCCGACCTGCCCGCCGACGCCGCCGTCGGGGTCGAGAACGTCGGCGGAAAGCTCCTGGACGCGCTGCGCGAGCCCTTCGACGTGGTCGGGCGCAAGCTGCGTACCGGAGCCAGCATCGGCGTCAGCCTGTACCCCGCCGACGCCGACGACACCGAGACGCTGCTGCGTCATGCCGACGCCGCGATGTACCAGGCGAAGGCGGCCGGCGGCCGGCGGATCGCCTTTCACGAACGCTCAGATGCGATCCTCTCGCGGCGGGCCAGCCTGTCGGCGCAGCTGCGACGGGCCATGGTCGACCGCGAGCTGGAGTTGCACTACCAGCCTGTGTGGACGGTCGACGACGAGCGGGGAATCGTCGGCGTCGAGGCCCTGCTGCGCTGGCAGCACCCCGAGCACGGGCTGCTGCGGCCCGACGCGTTCATCAACACCGCCGAGCAGAGTCTGGCCGGCGACGAGCTGTCGACGTGGATCCTGCGGGAGGTGTGTCTCCAGGCACACGCGTGGGAGCAGGCGGGAGACAGCCTGTCGATCGGCGTCAATGTCTCTCACCAACAGATCCTGGCTCCGGGCTATGCCGGGCGCTTTGCCGAGCTGATCTGCGAGCTCGGACTGCGGGCCGATCACTTCATCTTCGAGCTGACCGAGTCGGCCTGGACGATCGACGCCGCGGCGGTGGAGGGCGTCGTCGCCGATCTGCGTTCCGTCGGCGCCGGGGTGGCGCTCGACGACTTCGGTGCCGGCTACTCGTCGCTGTCGCGCCTGCGCCAACTGGACTTCGACGTGATCAAGATCGACGGGAGCCTGCTCGTGGGCGTGCCCGCCGACCCGGCTGCCACGGAGTTGCTCCACGCCGCCCTCGGACTGGCAGGCGCGTGCCGCGCCCCGGTGGTGGCCGAGGGCGTGGAGAGCGAGGCGCAGGTGACGCTGCTGCGCTCCTGGGGCGTCACCCACATGCAGGGCTTCCTGTTCGGGCATCCCGTCGCGGCCGACCAACTGGCGACGCTCTTCGCTCGGCACCGCGCCGAGGCCCCGCCGCCCCGCCGCGGGGTCGGCGCGCCGACCCCGCCGCCTTGAAACGCCCCACGGGCGGCATAGCCGGCGAGCGGCCGGGATGGGTGGGCGGGCTCTGCTACCGTGCTGGCACCGATGGCCGTCCCCAAGCAAAAGCAGTCACACGCCCGTACCGCGCAGCGGCGCGCGCAGCACAAGGTCCCCACGGCGGTCTACAACGCGTGCCCGACGTGCCACAGCCCGCGCCGGCCGCATCGCGTCTGCCCGGTCTGCGGCAGCTACCGCGGGCGTGAGGTCATCGCCGAGACCGGCCAGCAGTCCGGCTGAGTCCCGCCACCGCAATGGTGACCGTCGCCGTGGATGCCGGCGGGGCGGATCTGGGCCCGGCCGAGGTCGCCGCAGGCGCCGCGCACGCCGCCGCCGCGGGCACCGGCGTCATCCTCTTCGGGCCCGCGCAGGAGATCGGCGAGGTGGCCGGCGTCGAGGTCGTCGACGCGCCGGTATCGATCGCCAAGGCGGCCGACCCCGCCTATGCGGTGCGCTCGACGCCGGAGGCGTCGATCGTGCAGGCCGCCAAGGCGGTCGCCGACGGCCGCGCCCAGGCGCTTGTCTCCGGCGGGTCCACCGGCTCGGCGCTGGCCGCCGCACTGTTCAACCTGCGTCGCGACCGCGGCATCTACCGGCCCGCGCTCGCGCTGCCGGTGCCCGTCCCGGGAGGCACGCCGGTCCTGCTCCTCGACGTCGGCGCCAACGTCACCTGTCGCCCCGAGCATCTCGTGCAGTTCGCCCACATGGGCTCGGCGTTCGCCCAGGTCGTCCTCGGGTTGACGAACCCGCGGGTGGCGCTGCTCTCCAACGGCACGGAGGCGGTCAAGGGCACGCCTGATCTCGTCTTCGTCCACGAGCAGCTCGCGGCCGACGCGGGCAGGGGCCTCAACTTCGTCGGCAATATCGAGGGCACCCAGGTGTTCGAGGCCGCGGCCGACGTGATCGTCATGGACGGCTTCACCGGCAACATCGCGCTGAAGCTGATCGAGGGGGTGTCCGGGCGGACCCTGCGGGCGATCCGCGACGCCGCGCTGAGCTCCCCGCGCAGCAAGCTCGGGGGCTGGCTGCTGGCGCCGGCGGTCCAGGCGCTGCGCGATCAGATCGATCCCGAAGGCCCGGGCGGGGCCTATATGCTCGGCCTGCGCCGTCTCGGCGTGGTCGCCCACGGCCGCTTCACCCGACGCGGCTTCGCGCGGGCGATCGAGGTCGCCGCCCGTGGGGTAGAGGAAGATGTGATCAGCGCCACGCGGACCGCCCTGGCCGTCGCCGGCGCCCTGAGAGTCCCCGCAAAGGGGGGAGAGGAGGACGGCGATGCCTGACAGCGCGTCCGACGCGGCGTCTACGGTGTTGCGCCAATGACCCGCGAGCAAGTCTTCTCGTTGATCCGCGCCCACCTGGTCGACGAGCTCGAAGTGAGCCCCGACATGATCCAGGAGACGACGCGCTTCAAGGAGGATCTGGAAGCCGATTCGCTGGACCTGTACACGCTGGTGCAGGAGCTCGAGGACTCCTACGGCGTGCGGATCTCCGACGCGGAGGCGGCCCGGATCCTGACGGTCGGCCAGGCGGTCGACTTCGTGCTCGCGAGCCCGGCGACCGCAAGCCAAGGCTCCGACCCTGAGTGAGCAGCCGCCTGCAGCCGACGGCATCGGACCGTCCCGCAGACGGCTCGCCAAATGGTCTGCGGGAGCTACTGGACGCGCTCTCGCCCGAGCTCGCGACGCCCGTGTTCATGCACTCCTCGTGGACGAGCAAGCGATCGGAGTCCTACGAGCGGCTGGCCTTCCTGGGCGACAGCGTGCTCGGCCTGGCGGTGACCACCCACCTGTTCCCGCGGCTGGACGCCGATCGCTACGGCCCCGGTCGGCTGACGAAGATCCGCGCGCAGGCGGTGTCGGGGCGCTCGTGCCGGGCCGTGGCCGAGCGTCTCGGGGTGCCCGGACGGCTGAGGGAAGCCGCGCCGCCGTCGGCTGCCCCGGGCGTCGGGGCGCTGGTGTCCACCGAGCGAGTGCTGGCCTCGGTGATCGAGGCGGTGATCGGCGCCATCTACCTGCAGTTCGGCTACGACACGACAGCGCAGGCGGTGGTCGAGGCCTTTGCCCCGGAGATCGAGAACGCGCTCGAGCATCCCGTCGATTTCAAGTCCGCGCTGCAGGAACGCCTGGCGCGCCGTGGGGAGCTCGTCCACTACGAGGTGGTCGAGGAGCAGGGCCCGCCCCACGACCGCACGTTCACCGTCTCGGCAACGATCAAGGACGTCGAGATCGGCAGCGGCACCGGTCGCTCCAAGAAGGACGCCGAGCAGGAGGCAGCGCGCGTGGCACTGGACTCGAGCGGGTCATGAGACGGTTGGCATGTACCTGAAGTCGATCACCGTCAAGGGCTTCAAGTCCTTCCCGGATCGGACCAAGCTCGAGTTCGGCCCGGGTGTGAGCGTCGTCGTGGGCCCGAACGGATCGGGGAAGTCGAACGTCACCGACGCCGTGCTGTGGGCGCTGGGCGAGCAGTCGCCGATGGCCGTCCGCGGCCAGTCGATGCAGGATGTGATCTTCGGCGGCGCTCCCGGTCGCCAGGCGGCCGGTCACGCCGAGGTCGAGTTGGTCCTCGATGACTCGGACGGCGCGCTCGGACTGGGCGCCCCCGAGATCTCGATCTTCCGCCGCCTGGACCGATCGGGCGACGGCGAGTACCGGCTGGCGGGCGCGCGCTGCCGCTTGGTCGACGTGATCGAGCTGCTGTCCGACACCGGGTTGGGCAAGGAGATGCATTCGGTGATCTCACAGGGCCGGGTCGAGTCGCTGGTCACCTCCAAGCCCCGCGACCGTCGGCTGCTGATCGAGGAGGCGGCCGGGCTGGGCAAGCACCGCAAGCGCCGGCGCCGCGCGCAGCTCAAGCTCACCCGGACCCAGGACAACCTTGACCGCGCGCTCGACGTCGAGCGCGAGGCCCGCTCGCGGCTGCGTCCGCTCAAGCGCCAGGCGGAGGCCGCTGAGCTACACGAGCGCCTCGAGCGCCAATCACTGGAGATCCGCTGGGAGCTGGCGCGTGACGACTCGCGCGAGCGCACGGCGGCGCTGACGCTCGCCGAGCAGGCGGCCGCCGACGTCCGGGCCCGCCGGGGGGCGCTCGCCGCCGAGCTGGCGGCGGTCGGCAAGCGCCGCGAAGCCGCCGAGGAGGCACTCGCTGCCCGCAGCGCCAAGCGCGAGGAGCTCTCGCGCCGAGCCTACGCCGCCCGGGCCGCCGGTGAGCGGATCGCCGACCGGATCGAGTCGGTCGCCCGGTCGGCGACCTCGATCGAGAATCGGCTGCAGCGTTCCCTGGACCATGGCGAGGCGCTTCGTGCCCAGGCCGCGGCCGACAGCGGCGACCCGGAGGCGGGCGCGCGCATCGAGCGCCTGCACGAGGAGCTGGCCGCTCTGGCCCGCGACCGCGAGACCGAGCTGGCCCGTCAGCTCTCAGAGCTCGCCGAGCAGCTGACCGCCGCCGAGGAGCGCGTCGCCGAAGCGACGAAGGTCGTGGAGGAGCGCGCGCAGGCCCGCGCCGCGGGCGAGACGGCCCTGGAAGGAGTGCGCACGGCAGTTCGCGACGCCGAGCGCGCCGCGGAGCAGGCGCGCCGCGAGGCCGCGCGAATCGGAGGTGAGCTGGCCGGCGTCAATCAGTTCTTGCGAAACCAGGCCGGAGCGCTGCGCGGCGCCCCGCCGCTGTCTGACGCTCTGGGTGTCGACCCCGGCTATGAGCTGGCGCTTGCCGCCGCCCTCGACGGCCGCCTCGCCGCCGCGGTGGTCGACGGGCGCGACCGGGCGGGGACGCTGCTCGACGCCGCCGGCGCCGACGGCGGGCGGGCGTTGGTGAGTGATCCCTCCCCGGCCACCCCGGCCGGTGGCGCGACGCCGCCGGCTCCGGGAGCGCGGCGACTGCTCGAGCATCTTCGCGGCGAGGACGCTGCGCTGGCGCTGGCCCAAGCGCTGCTGGCCGAGACGTGGGTGGTCGATGACCTGACCGCGGTCAGCGAGGGCTTCTCCGGCGTAGCCGTCACCCGCACCGGGCGGGTGTGGTCGCCGAGCGCGCGCGAGCTGCGCCAGGCCCCGGCGGTCGGCGAGGACCGCATCCTCGCCGAGCGCAACCGCCGCGACGCGCTCGTCGACGAGAGTGAGCGGGCCGTCCGGGCCGAGGTGAGCGCCGGCGATGCCGTGCAGCGGGCCGGTGCCGAGTCGGCCGCCGCGGAGACCGCGCGCGAGCGCGCCACCGCCGGGCATCGCGCCGCTGTGCGCGCGCTCGACGAGGCGGGCGAGGAGCGGCGGCGGATCGCCGCGCTGATCGAGCGCCGCCGGGCGGCGCCCGACGACGGTCCGAACGCCGGCCGGCGCTCGCAGCTGACCGCCGAGCTGGCCGCCGAGCGGGGGATGTTGCAGCGCGCCGAGCGCGAGCGAGCCGAGCGCACCGCCCGGCTCGAGCGTCTCAGCGCCGCCGCCGCTGCCGACCGGGAGCTCGTTCCAGCGGTCGCCGGGGTCATGTCGGCGCTGCGCGAGGCCCACGACGCCGTCCGTGCGCGCCTCGACGGATTCGAGGCGGCGCTGGCCGACGACCGTGAGGCCGGGGAGCACGCTGCCGGCGAGCTGCGTGCGTGCGCCGCCCAGGAGGCCACGCTCCACCAGCGGATGGGGACCGAGAACGACGCCCTGACGCAGGCCGAGGTGGCGCTGCAGCGAGCCCGCGACCAGGCCCACGACGCCCGCGCCGAACTCGAGCGGCTCGCCGTGGCGCTCGCGCTCGAGGCCCAACCGGCGACCGAGGCGCTCGACGCCGAGGCTCGCACCACGCTCCAGAGCCGCCTGGAGCGTGTGGCCCGCCGCCGCGAGCAGCTCGGGCCGGTCAACCCGCTCGCCCAGGATGAGTACGCCGAGGCCGTCGCCCACGTCGAGGAGCTGGAGGCCCAGCGTGCCGATCTGGAGACCGCCCTGCGCGAGCTGGAGACGCTGATCGCCGACACCGACAAGCAGATCCGCACCACCTTCGAGCAGACGTTCACAGCGACTGCGAACGCCTTCGAGGAGCTGGCCGCGCAGCTGTTCCCCGGCGGCTCGGGACGGCTGCGCCTCGTCGCCGAGGGCGAGGGAACGACCCGCCAGGCGCGCGTGCTCGGCGGCCAGTCAGCGCCCGAGGACGGCGGCGCCGACGGCGAAGGCGCGGACGCGGAGTCCGAGTCCGACGGTCCCGACGACGAGCGCGTCGCGCCGGAGGACCTGCTCGGCGTGGAGATCGAGATCACGCCGGCCGGCAAGGATCCCAAGCGCCTGTCGCTGCTCTCCGGCGGCGAGAAGTCCATGACCGCGCTCGCGTTCCTGTTCGCCGTGTTCCTGGCCCGGCCGTGCCCGTTCTACATCCTCGACGAGGTCGAGGCGGCGCTCGACGACCTCAACATCGACCGCTTCCTGGCGCTGCTGCGCCAGTACTCGTC
>DATAUL010000452.1:0-13541 GCA_036268255.1 Solirubrobacteraceae bacterium
TGAGCTCAGCCCGGCGCGCCGCGACGAACTGCACTAGCGGGCGTCCTTGTATCGCAGGGCCGTGTGGGCATCGGCGTGGTACAGGGCAAGGTGAAGCGATCCGAACATGTGAGCCGTCAGCGGTGGCTGCCCGGTGACGGCCCAGCGCCAGCCGTGTTTCTCGAGTCGCAGTTCGAGTTGCAGCCCGCGCTTCGCGAGTCGCTGACGAACGCGAAACATCACTGCTTGGTCTGAGGGAGTCGTCAGGTCCGAAGCGGTCAACGCTTCGGTTGTCTGCGTCGTCTGGGCTGGGGTTGTGCTCATAGGCGAGTATCGGCACCCGCATCGGCAATCCTGAGACGCCTGGCGCTAACCGCATACGCGTCAGCGGCCGGTTGAGGGTCTGTCCCGCCCCGGACAGAACCCAACAACCGACGCTCCATGGAAAGCACGCCCCTGCTTCCCATGCCCGGGGTATCGACATGCGTGTGCCGCGCCGGGATTTCCATCGCGGCGTCTACGACGATCGTCCAGCTCGCCGATGGGTACTGCGGGGCCGGCGAGGGAGAGGAGGGTTCGACGGATTCTCCGGCGGCTCCGGGTCCGGACTACAGCCCGGCGACCACTCACGGACGGCAGCCCAACCCCTCAACGTCAGCTTCCACAACTGCTCGTCGCCGGCCGGGTCGCGTCCGGCTTCTCTGAGCCACCCTTCAGAGCGGGCGTGCTCCCATGCGTCGGCGACCGCGGGCTCGTCGGCGAACAGTTCCCACGCGACCAGGCCGGGGTTCGCACCGCCGTGCTCGTCGAAGGCCGCGAGAACCTCGAGCAATCCTTGCACTGAGACCTTGTCCATCTGCGCCCCTTCGATATTCGTTTCGCGCGGTCTTGGCGACCGCGGCTCTGCGGGATCTGTCCGGACGGGACAGATCCCGCATGAGCCGCCCTACCCTTTGGGCCATCCGTGGTCCTATGTCAACTACAACGCATGGCCACACCAAGAGTTGGTCGCACGTTCTCAGCCGCGCAGCAGCCCCCGCCCCGGGAACCGCTGCTGAGCACTGAGAGATGAAGCGCGGTTTTGCGGGTCTGTCCCGCCCCGGACAGACCGCAAAACCACCGTGCCCCTTGAGCCATCCATGGCCCTTTGTCTCTTAGAACGCCGGCCCGAGGGAAAGGTTGGTCAAACCTGTGCATCTGTCTCAGAGCAACCTGGAGGTCCTGGCCGTGATCGAGCTGGGATACGAGATGACCTACGCGGAGTTCGACGTCGCGCGGCGGCTACGAGTGGCTGCGCGAGAACGTCTTGGTGATCTACCGGGTGGGCTGACTCGCCACAATCCGGCGATCGGCGCGGAACGCAACATCGGTCAGGGCGCGAGCGCGGCGCGCCTGCAGGAGCTGCTGGGGCTCAGCGACGATGAGCTCTGCGCCGCGCTCGCGGTCGACCCGCTGACGCTGCTCTCCGGCGAGCTGGACCACCGCCCCGAGCTGGGGATCCTGCTGACGCTGATCGACGAGGCGCAGGTGCAGGCCCAGGCCGGGCCCCAGATGCTCTCCCGGTGGGTGCGTGCCGCCGGGCCGGAGGGGCGGCCGATCGATGCGCTCACCGGACGGGACTTCGCCGCCTTCGAGGACGCGCTCGGCCAGTTCGCCGAGCGCGGGTTCGTGCTGCGGGGCGGCCGGGACCGCGCCGGTGGCTGAGCCGTTCGCGCACACGATCCGGGTTTGCGATGCCGACGGGGATGGATGCCGACGGCTGATCGAGAACCACTCGACGTGGTGGTCGCCGACGTCCACAGACGGCGCAGAAGACGCTGATCCCCGAGTGGGCGCGCGCCGGCCTGCAACCCCGGGACGACCGGCGAACGCCTGAGTCAGTCGGCGTCCTCGGAATCCGGCGGCTTCTTGGGCCAGATCCCGATCACGTGGTGAAACGCCCGGGCGGAGTAGCGCTCCACGACGGCGGCTGCACCGGCCATCACTCCGGCCTGGAGTGCCCGGGCGCCGACCACCTTGGCCATGCTCCCCTCACCGGTCAGGGGCTGCGGTGGAGGCTCCTCGTCGATCCGCGCCCAGACGGAGCGAAAGACCGATCGCCCGAGCAGCCGGGCGAAGATTCCGGCGATGATCGCGAACGGCTTATAGAGGATCCTCATGGCGCTGCAGCCTATCGCCTCGGACATTTACGCCCGATGGCCAGGCCGGCGGGCGATCGATGCTCCAGTTGGCGGTTGTGTACGACCGCTTGGAGTGGCTAAATATGTGCTCGAAGCTGCCGATCTTTAGAAGGAGCGCCCATGCTCGACGAGGATCACACCCGGGATGACGCCACAGGCGAAGATCTGCTCCGCCGGGCGCTGCTCGATGAGTCGGCCGCGGTAGCGGTCTCGCTGCGGGTCGCGGGGCTCCCGCTCTCCGAGGCGGTTACGGTCATCTTCCACGGCCGCCGCGACCTCGGCACTCTGCAGACCTACGTCACGGCCGGCAGCCGCGGCGCTGGCGCCACCGTATCGGCGCGGGAGCTGCTGCGCGTGCCCTGCGACCTGGATCTTGCCGACGCGGAGGACCGCGAGGCGGCCGAGCAGCTCTACGTCGAGCAGGCGACCGCGCTGCGCGACGCGCTGGTGGGAGCCGACACCGTGCTCGATGTCTGGCGTCAGCCGCTGTCCGATCTCGCCGGCAGCGAGGTGTCGATCGACCACTCGGTACAGCTCTCGGTCAGGCTTCCCGCGCCCCGGCTGCTCCCGACAGCGCTCGTGGCCACCGAGTCCCACATCGTCGTCACCCCCGTCTGCAGCGCCCGGACGCTGGCCGACGGACGCCCGCCGATGGGCATCGTCTGCGCTCAGCAGGAGTTCGCGCGGGTCTATCCGCTGTCCGATGATCCCGAGCGCTGCGTTGACGACTTCCTCGGGCTGGCCGCCGAGCACGCCATGCGCCTGGCGGAGAGGCTCGAGCACCAGGAGGCCTCGGTACAGCGCTTCCTGGAGATCAGCGACTCCTGAGCGCGCCGCGCGCCGCTCGCCGCGGCCGCGAAGCCGCTACCGTCCGCGCCCGATGCGGCGCCGGAAGCTCGTGAGCCTGATCGTCGCCGCGGTGGTCGTGTTCCTGGTGGTCAGCGCGCTGCTGGCACGCGGGCTCAGCATCGGCGGCGCCGAGGACTCGGCAATCACCGATCTGGTCAAGGCCGAGGCCCGCGGGGACGCCGGCGGGGTGGCCCGGTTGGTCGACGGCTGCCGCGGCAGCGCAACCTGCCGCGCGCGGGCAACGGCCAACTCGCGGGCGCTCAAGCGCTCAGGCACCGTCTCGATCATCCAGATCCAGCCGTCGGCCGGCTTCTCGCTGACGAGCACGCTGGGCACCGCTCGCGTCGCCTGGCTGGTCGGCTCCTCGCTGCCGCGGGTGCAGTGCGTGCGCGTGCACCGGGTCGGCAACCTGCTGCAGGGTTTTACCGTCAAGCTGCTCCAGGTCAGCGTGCGGATCGAGAGCGATCACGCCTGCCCCGCCCACTTCTGAACGTCGCGGCAGGCGACCGGCGCCTGAAAACGGGACGACGGACGACCGGCTAACGCTGAGGTGTGCGAACCGGCCGGCGAGCAGGCTCGCGAGCGGGTCGCCGCTGACGTGCCGGTCGCAGCTCACGGAGGCGGCCCGGCCCGCGGAGCCGCACGCTGGCCGGAACGGCATCAGGAAGCGGGATCCCACCGCGGGGAGAGCCCGGCGGCGATTGCGGGACCTTGGGTCCGCGGCCCCAGCCATCGTCTTCGCCGTCCTGACGCGGCTTGGGCGTCGCTGGAGCGTCCTTCAGCGCCGGAAACATGAGTACGACCACACATGCCAGACCGACCAGATGGACGCCGGCGATCCACAGCATCAGCTGCGCTCCCTCGGACATGGATTAAGGTTAGCGCAGCGTCAGTCCCTCGCGCCACCGTTTTCACTCCACTGCCGCTACCATCGACCACCGTCCATGGCAGCCATTACGACAACCAGCCTGAAGGTCGCCCCGCGTGAGCCGGGCGGCTCGCGCCAAGCTCGGCGTATGCGCCGAGCCGGCAACGTTCTCGGCGTCGTCTACGGCGGCGGCGAGGATCCGCTCAGCTTCCAGGTCCCGGCGCGCGAGCTGCGTCTTGCGCTGGCCCGTGGGGGCGCAGTGATGGACCTGACGATCGAAGGCGGTACCTCGACCCCCGTGGTGGTCAAGGACCTGGTCCGCCACCCGGTGAGCAACGCCACCGTCCACATCGACCTGCTCCGGGTCCGCCTGGATCAGAAGATCCAGGCCACGGTGTTCCTGGAACTGGTCGGCGGCGACGACTCGCCGGGCGCCATCGACGGTGGCGTGCTGGAGCAGATCACCCGGGAGCTGACGATCGAGGCGCTCCCCAACGACATTCCCGACTCACTCACCCATGACGTCTCCACGTTGCAGATCGGCGACACGGTGACCCTGGACGCGATCCGGCCGCCGTCGACCGTCACGCTGATCGACGATCCTGAGACGGTCATCGCCACCCTCACGCCACCCCGGCTGCAGACCGAGGACGAGGACGAGATCGAGCAGGAGACCGAGGTCGTGGGCGAGGGCGAGGCGGCCGCCGAAGGTTCCGGCGAAGCAGGCTCCGACGCCGCCGGCGACTCCGGGTCCGACGACTCCGGCGAGTAGGCGCGCGCCGTGGTCCCGCTGGGACGCGGCGGTCCTCCCGTTGACTGGCTGATCGTCGGCCTGGGCAATCCGGGCTCCGAGTACGACCGCACGCGCCACAACGTCGGTTTCGAGATCGCCCGGAAGCTGATCGACCGCTGGCAGCTGCCCAAGCCCAAGCAGCGCTTCAAGGGTCTCCTCACGGAGGGGAGAATCGGGGTGGGTCCGACCGGGTCCGCGCGGGTCGCCGTGCTGCTCCCCCAGACGTACATGAACGACGCGGGCGAGTCGGTCGGTCCCGCTCGCGGAGCCCTGCGCGCCGACCTGGACCACATGCTCGTCCTACACGACGAGATTGACCTGCCGTTTGGCGACATCCGCGTCCGCCTGGGTGGCGGCCTTGCCGGCCACAACGGACTCAAGTCGCTCCGGCAGGGACTGGGCTCGGCGGACTTCGGGCGCGTGCGGGTGGGGGTGGGGCGGCCCCCGACGACCGACCCCGACCGGGTGGCGGCCTACGTGCTCGGGCGCTTCTCGGAACCGCGGGCTGACGTCGAGATGCTCGTCGACGAGGCCGCCGACGCGGCCGAGCGGGTGGTGCGCGACGGCCTGCCCTGAGCAGTCCGCTCGGCGACGCGCCTCAGCGGATGGTCGAAGACGAGGCCTGTCGTCGCGTCGCCGCATGTGCCTAGACTGAGTTGTCGGCCCCTTGATTCTCCGCTCGCTCCTCTCATACGCCGATGAAGATCCGCAGACCGCCGCGCTTCTGCGCGACGGTGGCGAGGCGTTCGTATCGCAGTCGCTGCGGCCCTATCTGATCTCGGCGCTGCTGGACCGCGACTCAAGCCGGCCGGCGATCGTCGTCGCCGGCGACGACCGCGCGGCGCGGGATCTGGCCGCCGGCCTGAAGGCATGGCTGGCGCCGCGCAGCGTCCGGTATTACCCCAGCCGCGGCGTCGCCTACGAGTCGCATCTCACGCCGCCGCCACATCTCGTGGGCCTGCGGATCGCGGCGCTCGACGCCCTGCTGGAGCCGACCGACACGGCCGCTCCCGTCGTCGTCGTCAGCGCCGTCGCGCTCTCGGAGAAGGTGCCCGATCGCTCGATGCGCCCCCACGGCTTCGAGCTGCGCGCCGGGGACCTGATCGATCTCGACGAGGTCGGGCTCGACCTGGTCGCCGCCGGGTACGAACGCGTCGACCAGGTCGAGGATCGCGGTCAGTTCGCGATCCGCGGCGGCCTGCTCGACCTGTTTCCGGCGACCGAGGATCGCGCCGTGCGCGTCGATCTGTTCGGCGATGAGATCGAATCACTGCGCTGGTTCTCGACGTTCACGCAGCGCTCGCTGGGCGACGCCGACGTCGTCGAAGTTGCGCCCGCCGCCGAGCTGGCGCCCGAGCACCGCGAGCTGGCCGAGATCGCCGCCCTCGAGGACCCCGCCGACCGGCCGGAGATCACGGAACTGCTCCCGGTCGACAGCTTCTATCCGCTGCTGGAGCTCGTCGGTTCCCAGGCGTCGGTGATGATCGCCGGCTCCGAGGACCTGGCGCCGGCCCTCGCCGACCACTGGCAGGACGTGTGCGCCAGCGGCCAAATCCACGACTCCGACGCCAACCACCTGTATGTCGCACCCGACGAGATCACTGCCGCGCTCGACGAGCGCGTGCAGATCCGCCTCTCGAGCATCGACCAGGACCAGCGCTACGCCTTCCGCGGACAGGCGGCGAATATCGCTGCCCGCGGGCTCAAGGAGGCCGAGCCGGAACTGGAGAAGCTCGCGCGCTCCAACTACCGCACCGTCCTGGCGTTCTCCCGCCGCGGGGAGGGCGAGCGCTTTGCCTACAACCTCGGGCGTCTCAAGGTCCACTGGCTGGACGAGACCGGCGAGGCCGCCGTCGGTCCCGGTCTGCTCACACTCGCCGAGGCGCGCCTGCAGAACGGGTTCATCGCGCCGCAGTTCCACCTTGCGGTCATCCCCGACCATCGGCTGTTCCAGCGTCGCAAGGCCGCCGATATCGGATCCCGCCCACCCCGCGAGCGCGGCCGCGGGGTGCTGCGCAGCTTCGCCGACCTGCGCACGGGCGACATCGTCGTCCACGAGGACCACGGGATCGCCCGCTTCGCCGGCTTTGACACCAAGACCGTGGCCAACGTCACCCGCGATTACCTGTACCTCGAGTACGCGGGCTCTGACCGCGTGTTCGTGCCGGTCGACCAGCTGGCCAAGATCAGCCGCTACGTCGGCGCCGGCGGGTCGCACCCGCCGCTGTCCAAGCTGGGCGGCACCCGGTGGGACACGATCAAGGCCCGTGCCCGCCGCGCCGCCCAGGAGCTGGCCGGCGAGCTGCTCAACCTCTATGCCGAGCGCAAGCGGCGCGAGGGCCACGCCTTCGAGATCGACTCCGACTGGCAGAGAGAGTTCGAGGACGCATTCCCGTTCGCCGAGACGCCCGACCAGCGCGACGCGATCGAGTTCGTCAAGGCCGACATGGAGTCCGCCCGCCCGATGGACCGCCTCATCTGCGGCGACGTCGGCTATGGCAAGACGGAGGTCGCCCTGCGGGCTGCCTTCAAGGCGGCGCAGGACGGCAAGCAGGTGATGATTCTGGCGCCGACGACGATTCTCGCCCAGCAGCACTACGGCACGTTCTCCGAGCGCCTGAAGGACTACCCGGTGACGATCGAGCACGTCTCCCGCTTCCGCTCCGCGGCCGAGCAGAAGGAGACGATCGGGCGCTTCGGCAAGGGCGAGGTGGACATCTTGATCGGCACCCACCGGCTGCTCAGCCGCGACGTCCGCGCCAGGGACCTCGGCCTGCTGATCGTCGACGAGGAGCAGCGCTTCGGCGTCAAGCAGAAGGAGCTCCTGCGCCAGCTCAAGCTGCGCGTGGACGTGATCGCGATGAGCGCCACGCCGATCCCCCGCACGCTGCAGATGTCGCTGGCCGGCGTGCGCGACATCAGCGTCATCGAGACCCCGCCCGAGGGCCGTCGCCCGATCAAGACCTACGTCGGTGAGTACGACGAGGAGCTCGTGCGCCGCGCCCTGCTGCGCGAGAAGGAGCGCCACGGCCAGGCGTTCTTCCTGCACAACCGCGTCGAGACGATCGAGGAGACGGCGGTGCGACTGCGCGGCCTGTGTCCGGGCATGCGCTTCGAGGTCGCCCACGGCCAGATGGACGAGAGCCTGCTGGAGGAGCGGATGCTGTCCTTCCTGCGCGGCGACGCCGACGTGCTCGTGTGCACGAGCATCATCGAGTCGGGCATCGACATCCCCCAGGCCAACACGCTGATCGTCGAGCGCTCGGACATCTTCGGCCTCTCGCAGCTGTACCAGATCCGCGGCCGGGTCGGACGCTCGCGGGAGCGGGCGTACGCCTACCTGCTGTATCCGAGCGCCGCCGCGCTGACCCCCGAGGCGGCGCAGCGGCTATCGGCGCTCAGCGACTACACCGAGCTGGGCGCCGGGTTCAAGATCGCGATGCGCGACCTCGAGCTGCGCGGCGCCGGCAACCTGCTCGGCGACGAGCAGTCCGGCCACGTCGCCGCGCTCGGCTTTGAGCTGTACATGCAGATGCTCGACGAGGCGGTGGAGGCCGCGGACGCCGAGAGCGGCGGCAACGGATCCGCCGACGACTGGGAGCCGGTGCGCCTCGACGTCAACGTCGACGCCTACGTGCCGGCCGACTACGTGCCCTACGAGCAGGCCAAGGTCGAGGTGCACCGCCGGATCGCCGGCGCCCGGCAGGTGTCCGAGCTGATGGCGCTGCGTGAGGAGCTCGAGGATCGTTTCGGCCCGGAGCCCGACCCGCTGCGCAACCTGATCCTGCTCCAGCAGGCGCGAATCAAGTTCGGGCAGGCCGGCGCCCTGTCGGTGAGCGTGCGCTCGGACCGCCTGGCGGTGACGCCGATCGAGCTGGACTCGGTCAGGGCGAAGAAGATCCGCGCCGAAATCCCCGAGGCGCTGTACGAGTCAGGCAAGTCGCAGCTGTCGATGCGGGTACCCAAGGACCCGATCGAGCAGTTCCCGGCGATCGTGCGCGCGGCCGACGTGCTGCTGGCGGTCACGCGCGAGGCCGACGAGGACGCGGCCGATCGCGTCGCCGTCAGCGCCTGATCGAACCCGCCAGGTACGAGTGCCGTAAGAGTCCGGTAAACGCGACTGCCTCACCGAAGACGGGTCGCTACTATCCGCCGAGTCGTATGAAGACTCTGAGGTCCATCCCGGCGCTTGGCGCCTTTTTTGTGCTCGTGGCCGTCGCCATCTCGGCCTGCGGCTCGAGCGTTCCCGGCAACTCGGTTGCGAGCGTCGCCGGCAACCCGATCAGCCAGAAGGCGTTCAACCACTGGATGTACGTCGACGCGAAGGGTCAGGCCGCTTCGAGCCCTGGCCAGCCGGTGATCGTGCCCAACGATCCCCCGAACTTCACCGCCTGCATCGCCCAGGCCCGGGCCAAGATCCCGACGCTGAAGAAGACGCCGGCCAAGACACTCAAGGCCGACTGCAAGCAGCTGTTCACGTCGCTGTCCTCGCAGGTCATGGACTTTCTGGTCAAGGCCTATTGGTATCAGGGCACCGCCCACAAGCTCGGGATCAAGCTCACCGACGCGCAGGTGGCGGCGGCGCTGGCCAAGGCCAAGAAGGGCCAGTTCTCGACCGCTGCCCAGTTCCAGGCTTTTCTCAAGCAGAGCGGCCAGACCCAGCAGGACATCGAGTACCGCGTCCGCGTCAATCAGATCTTCATGAAGCTGACCGCACGCCACCCGACGACGGTCACCCCGGCCAAGATCGCCGCGTACTACGCGGCCCACAAGACGCAGTTCGGTACCCCGCAGACGCGCAATATGCGGATCGTGCTCACCAAGACCGCCGCCCAGGCCCAGACGGCCAAGCGGGCGCTGCAGAAGGGCCAGAGCTGGACGGCCGTGGCCAAGAAGTACTCCACTGACCCGACCACCAAGAACAAGGGTGGAGTGCTCACCAACGTCACCGCCGGCCAGCAGGACGCGGCGCTGTCCAAGGCGGCTTTCGCGGCCCCGGCCAACAAGCTGCTCGGGCCGGTCAAGGGACAGTTCGGTTACTACGTGGTCGAGGTGACCAAGGTCACTCCGGCCACCCAGCGCAGCCTTGCCGCGTCGACGGCGCTGATCAAGCAGACGCTCAGCGGCCAGCTCACGCAGGCCGCCCAGACGGCGGTCGACAACCAGGCCAAGAAGGACTGGCTGAGCAAGACCACCTGCCGCGCCGACTATGCGATGGCTGACTGCAAGGGCTACAAGGCGCCGAAGACGAGCACCGCCACTCCGAGCCCCGGCGCGACCGCGCCGAGCAGCGGGGCCACGAGCCCGACCCCGGCGCCAAGTACCGGGGCCACGAGCCCGGCCCCCGCGCCAAGCACCGCCACCTCCACCACCAGCAAGTAAGTGTCCGACCAGGAGCAGGACGCCACGGCGTCGCTGACCCACCTGGATCAGATCACGCGGCGCCTGCGCCGTGAGTGTCCGTGGGACCGCGAGCAGGACGAGCGCACGATCGTCCCCCACACCGTCGAGGAGGCCTACGAGCTGGCCGACGCGGCGGAGCGCCGCGACGACGGCAAGCTCCTCGACGAGCTCGGCGACGTGCTCTTTCAGGTGAATTTCCTGGCGCTGCTGCTCGAGGAGCGCGGCGCCGGTGACCTCGCCCAGGTGGCCGAGCACGTCACCCAGAAGCTGATTCGCCGCCATCCCCACGTGTTTGGCGAGACCGAGGTACAAGGCGCCGAGGACGTCCTTCGAAACTGGGACCAGATCAAGAAGACCGAGGCGGGACGCGAGCCGGGCATCTTCGGCGAGGTACCGGAGAACCTGCCGGCGTTGCTGCACGCCCGCAAGGTCCAGCGGCGCGTCGCGTCGACCGGCTTTGACTTCGAGGGCGTCGAGGGACCGTTGCAGTCGGTCCATGACGAGCTGCACGAACTTCAGCAGGCCACTGCGGCCGAGGACCGCGACGCGCGCTTTCACGAGCTCGGCGACGTGCTGTTCGCGACCGTCAACGTGGCCCGCAAGCTGCACCTCGATCCCGAGCTGGCGCTGCGCGCAGCCTCCGGTCGTTTTCGCGACCGGATCACGACCGCCGCCGAGCTGGCCGCATCCGACGGCGGAAGCTGGGACGATCTCCCGCCTGAGCGCCAGCTTGAGTACTACGCTCGCGCCAGCCTCGCCCAAGGAGACGCCGACCACCGATGAGCCAGATCGAGCACGTTCACGCCCGCCAGATCCTCGACAGTCGCGGTAACCCGACGGTCGAGGTCGAGCTCAGCGTCCGCTCGGGCGCGTGGGGCCGGGCCGCCGTGCCGAGCGGGGCGTCGACGGGCGAGTTCGAGGCCACCGAGCTGCGCGATGGTGGCTCGGACTGGATGGGAAAGGGCGTCAGCCGGGCGGTCGACAACGTCAATGGCGAGATCGCCACCGCCGTGCGGGGCCAGGACGCGGCCAGCCAGGCGGCCCTTGATCGCATTCTCATCACCCTCGATGGAACGCCCAACAAGTCGCGGCTCGGGGCCAACGCGCTGCTGGCGGTGTCGCTGGCGGCCGCCCAGGCCTCGGCGGCCGAGGAACGCCTGCCGCTGTGGCGGTATCTCGGCGGCGAGACCGCCCATGTCCTGCCGGTGCCGATGATGAACGTGCTCAACGGGGGCGCTCACGCCGACAACGCCGTCGACTTTCAGGAGTTCATGATCGTTCCCGTGGGCGCACGGACGTTCTCCGAGGGCCTGCGGATGGGCACCGAGGTCTACCACCACCTCAAGGCTTGGCTGCACGAGCAGGGCCATTCCACCGCGGTCGGCGACGAGGGGGGCTTCGCGCCGGACTTCGGCTCCAACGAGGAGGCGCTCGAGGCGCTGATGGCCGGGATTCGCGCCGGCGGATACGTGCCCGGCGACCAGATCGCGATCGCACTTGACCCGGCGGTCTCCGAGCTGCACACCGACGAGGGCTACGTGCTCGAGCACGAGGGCCGCACGCTGAGCTCCGAACAGCTGGCCGACTACTGGGTCGAGCTGGCCGGGCGCTATCCGATCCTCTCGATCGAGGACGGCATGGACGAGGAGGACTGGGACGGCTGGTCGGGCCTCACCCAGCGGATGGGCAACCACGTGCAGCTCGTCGGCGACGACCTGTTCGTCACCAACACTCAGCGGCTCAAGCGGGGCATCGAGGCCGGTGTGGCCAATTCGATCCTCATCAAGGTCAACCAGATCGGCACCCTGACCGAGACGTTCGCGGCGATCCGCATGGCCCGCGAGGCGGGCTACTCCGCGGTGATGTCGCACCGCTCGGGGGAGACCGAGGACGTGACGATCGCCGACCTGGCGGTCTGCACCGGGTGCGGGCAGATCAAGACGGGCGCTCCGGCGCGCTCGGACCGCGTGGCCAAGTACAACCAGCTGCTGCGCATCGAGGAGGCCCTCGGCCCGGACGCCAGCTATCCGGGTCGGTCGGCGTTCCGCGCCTGAGGAGGAAGGTGCACCGCTCGTTGCGGCAGGAAGGAAACGGCACGCGTCGAACGAACGCGTCAAGGGATGCCGCCCGCCCGATCCGCCTCCGCCTCGCCGGCGCCGCGCCGTCAACCGCGCGCCACGCCGCGACCGCCCCGCAAGCCCCAGAGGGTGGCGCTGCGCTCGCCCAAGCTGCGTGTCCGCTGGGAGCGCGTCGGGCGCTACGGACTGCTGTTCGTGCTGGTGATCGTCGTGGGGCTGTACGCCGAGCACACGCTGTCCTATGTCTCCACTCGGTCCCAGTCAGACCAGCAGCACGCGATCGTCAGCCGGCTCACCCGCCAGAACCGCGCGCTGGCACGGCAGCTGAATTCGCTCAACGATCCGGTGACGATCGTGCGCGACGCCAGGGCGCTCGGGATGGTGCGCCCTGGCGAGCAGTCCTACGCGATGACCGGCCAGCCGCAGCGCTGACGATCGGCTCAGACCTCCACCCCCCCGGCCGATGAGCGCCGGTCCCGTGCGCTATCAGGACCTGATCGGGCTCTGGCAGGAGGGCCAGCGCCGCCTGGCCGGGACCGACGCGCCCGAGCGCATTGCGATGGAGCGCGTCGTCGACGAGCTCGTCGTGCAGCTGCGCCGGCGCCTCGGCGGCCCGTTCACCGTCGACGAGCTCGCACGGCTGTACATCGACCAGGGCACCGACTGGTGCTTCGACGTGGCGGTGCGGGTGGCGCCGTCCACGCCGGCCGCATGGGACCTGACGACCGTCGCGGGCGCGGCGTTCGCACGCTACGCCCGCGACGCCATCGATTACACGACCGGGCGGCGGATTCCCGACGACTGAGCGTGCGCGGCGAGGGCGCGGGCGCTGAGCGCGGCTACTGATCGCCGTCGTCGGCGTCCGGCTCTCCGGAGCGGCGGATCACGATCTGGTCCTCCTCGATCGCGACCTCGACCGGGCGATGGCCGGCCCAGTGCTCGGCATAGATGGGATCGTCCTGGACGGCGGGATCGAGCCACAGCCCGTACCCCTCGTCGCCGTGGTCGAAGGTGGCCTCCAGCGTGCCGCTGCGCCGGCGGCCACGGCCACCGCGCCCGCCCCGGCGGCTGCGACGGCGCTTTGGCTTGCCGGCCTCGTCCTCCTCGTCGTCCTCGTCGGCTTCGTCATCGGAGGCCGCTTCCACAGCGTCGAGCTCGGCGGCGATCAGCGCGTCATCCTCCGCGCGCAGATCGATGTCGGCATCGAAATCAGCGGCGGGACCGGCGCCTTCGGTGTCGTCTCCGGATTGGAGCGATTGCTCGCGCTTGAAAGCTTGTATCTGCTGGACGGTGACCTCCAGCTGGTGGGCGATCCAGGCGTCGGTACGGCCTTGGCGCACCCACGCGCGGATTCGGTTGAGCTCAGGTCTGAGCGATCGGCGTGGCATATG
>DATAUL010000453.1:0-5962 GCA_036268255.1 Solirubrobacteraceae bacterium
AAGAAGGCGACCCCGATGATCCACTTGTCGGGGACGGGACCCCAGAAGCGGCTGTCGTCTGAGACCTCACGGTTGTCTCCCATCATGAAGTACTGGCCGGGCGGAACCGTGAACGTCTTCGGGAAATTGCAGGAACTGTCGTTGCCGCACGGCCGGATATAGGAGTCCTTCTCGGGCTTGCCGTTTCGGTAGACGTGTCCGTTGCGGATCGACAGCCTGTCGCCCGGCAGCCCGACGACACGCTTGATGTAGGTCTGGGTGGACGGGGTCGGCGTGTGCACTGCGCACGCCTGCGGATGGCCGTTGCCCTCGGAGCTTAGGCCGCAGACCGGCACGGTCGGATCGGCTCCGTGAGGCGGGTGAAAGACCACGATGTCGCCCAGGCTCGGCTTGGACACCAGGCGGTTGACGAGGACGCGCTGGTTGATGTTGAGAGTCGGCTCCATCGAGGAGCTCGGGATCCGGTAGGGCTTGACGACGAACGCCTGGATCAGGATCGCCACGCCGACCGCGATGGCGATCGTGACCACCGTCTCGAGCACCGTGCTCAGAGGGGATTTGCGCTTCGCCATCGTCCTCGTCGTCCTCGTTGTCCAGACCGGGGCTAGAGAATTCCCACCCTGTCGGGCGGCCAGTAGGTCAAAAAGGCCTCGCCGATCATCCACTTCTTGGGCACCGGGCCCCAGAAGCGGCTGTCCAGGGAGTCGGGACGATTGTCGCCCATCATGTAGTAGTCGCCCCGGGGGACGGTGATCGTGCCAGGGAAGTTGCACTCCCCGGATCCGTCACACGGAACCGTGTAGGAGTCCTGCTCCCGCTTGCCGTTGCGGTAGACGTGGCCGTCGCGGATCGACAGGTGATCGCCCGGTCCGCCGACGACGCGTTTGACGTACGTCTGGCCTGACTCCTGGGACTGGACGACGTCGCAGGCGCGCCTGGCGTCCTGCCCGTCGCCGTTCTGTCCCTCGCGCGGGTTGGCGCACGTCTCGGACGCCGGCGGGTGAAACACGTAGATGTCGCCGACGTGGGGACTGCCGAAGTGGGTTCCGACCCGGTCGACGAGGATCCGCTGGCCGAGGTGCAGCGTCGGGAGCATCGAGCCCGACGGGATCTCGTAGGGCTTGACGACGAACGCCTGGATCGCAAGCGCCAGTCCCAGCGCCACGGCGATGATCACGACCAACTCCACCACCGACCGAGCCAGCGGCTTGCGGGTCTTCGTCACACCGTCTCGTCGCCGCCCGACGCATCCGCGTCGGCCGGCTGGGGCGCCGAATCGGTGGCCTCGGCGGCAGCCTGGGGTGCCGCGTCCTGCGCCACCTCGTCCGGCGCGACCTCTTCCACGGGCCCATCCTGCTGCACGGCCTCTTCGGCCGTGGCGCCCGATGCGTCGACCGCCTCGTCGGGCCCGTACAGCAGCTCGCGCTCGACGGCGATCTCCGGCCCGGCCGAGCGGCGCTCGCGGACGCGGGCACGCTTGCCGATCCGCCCACGGAGGTAATACAGCTTCGCGCGGCGCACGTCGCCGCGGGCGGCGACCTCGATGCGCTCGATCTTCGGCGAGTGCAGCGGGAAGGTCCGCTCCACGCCGACGCCGAACGACTGCTTGCGCACGGTGAACGTCTCCCGGGCACCGTGGCCCTGGCGCTTGATGACGACGCCCTCGAACACCTGGGTTCGCCGGCGGGTGCCCTCGATCACCTGGAAGTGGACGCGCAGACGATCCCCGGCGTCAAAGGCCGGTACGCGGCGGAGCTGGGAACGCTCCAAGCTGTCGATCACTGTGCTCATCGGATGAATCCCACGGGCGCCTGTACTGGGCGGGGTGCGGGTGAGGCCTGGGTGCGGGCAGCGCCGGAGTGCTGCCCTCCCATGCGGCGGCCTATGGTAGCGGACCGTCCTCGACGCGATGTTCGCGGTCAGTGAAGTCGCTCCCGGCTCGCGCGGCGCGGGTCCGGCTCTGCTCCAGGCGCCAGCGCGCGATCCGCTCGTGGTGTCCGGAGAGCAGAACCTCCGGTACCTGCCAGCCCCGCCACTCGGCGGGTCTCGTGTAGTGCGGGTACTCGGGTCCGCCCTTGAGCGCGGCCGAAAAGGACTCCTCCACGGCGGAGGCCGCATGGCCGAGCGAGCCCGGCAACTTGCGCAGCACCGCGTCGCAGACCACCATCGCGGCCAGCTCACCGCCGGCCAGCACGTAGCGACCGATCGACACCCGGTCAGTGGCGAAATGCTCGACCACCCGCTCGTCAAAGCCCTCGTAGCGGCCGGACAGGATCGTCAGCGCCGGCTCGGCCGCCAGCTCGTCGACGAGGGCGTCATCGAGCATCCGGCCGACGGGATCGAGCGCGATCACACGCCGCTCGGCGGCCAGCGCGAGCGGATCACGACCGTATCTCGCCCGGAGCGCCGCCTCGACGACATCGACGCGCAGCACCATGCCGGCTCCGCCGCCGAACGGGGTGTCGTCCACCTGGCGCCCGCTCAGCGGAGTGTGATCGCGGTAGTTGACCAGCCAAAGCGAGTGCCCGCCGGCCAGGGCGTTGGTGACGTGACGCTGTGCCTGAAACCAGCCGAAGGCCTCCGGAAAGAGCGTGAAGACGTCGATGTCCATCAACGCTCGCCGAGGAAGCGCAGGTCGATGTCGATCACGCCCCGCCCGACGTCCACGTCGCGCACCGCATCGGCGATCAACGGCACGAGCAGCGCCGGCCGGTCGGGATCGTCACGCCGGGTGACCTCGAGGACCTCGCACGACGGCAGCTCGAGGAGTCGCGCGACGACGCCGACGTCCTCGTCGCCGTCGCGCACGACGCAGCCTTCGAGGTCCTCGGCCCACCATTCGTCCTCCTCCAGCTGAGGCGCTCCGGTCCGCGCGACGAGGATCTCCTGGCCGCGCAGCGCTTCGGCGTCGGCCCGTTCGCTGCAGCCCTCCAGGCGCACGATCGGCGCCCGGGCGTGACCGGCCAGGCGCTCGACGTGAAGCTGGACGTCGCCCACCCGCACGTCGATGTCGTCGGCGAGCAGCGACGGCACCGGCCGGCCCACGTGAAAGCTGCCGTCGAGGCCGTGCGGCCGTCCGACCACTCCGGCGCGCAGCCAGCGGTCCGGTTCGATCACCTTAGGCGTCGACGATGTCCACGAACACGCGCCGACGCTCCTTGACCGCGGCGGCCTTCATGACCGCGCGCAGGGCCATCGCCGTACGCCCGCCGCGGCCGATCACGCTGCCGTAGTCGTCGTCTGATACCGACAGCTCGAGCACGAGCGAGCCGTCGTTCTCGGCGACCTCGGTGACGCGCACGTCATCCGGGTGCTCCACGAGCCCCCTCGCCAGGTACTCCAGCAGCTCCCTCATGAGGAGTACTTAGGAGATGCCCTGCGTACGCAGGAGCTTGCGCACCGTCTCGGACGGCTGCGCCCCCCGAGCGAGCCAGTCCCGGATGCGCTCTTCGTTGAGCACGATCGTCGACGGGTTGGTCTGAGCGTTGTATTGCCCGACCGTCTCGATCACGCGACCGTCGCGCTTGGAGCGCTGATCGGCGACGACGACCCGCCAGATCGGGTTCTTGCGTCCACCGACGCGAGTGAGTCTGAGTCTGACTGCCATAGCGAGCGCTGAGGTTAGCGTGCCGACGCGCGCTGCGCCGAGCGGCGGGTGCGCGAGGTCGCCTTCATCGGGCGTTGCGCATCAGCGCGCCGAGGTCGGGCATCTTGCCCTGGGACACCGAGCGCATGACCTTGCGCATCTGCTCGAACTGCTTGATCAGCTGCTTGACCGCCTGCACGTTGGTGCCCGATCCACGCGCGATCCGCAGCCGCTGGGAGCCCTTGATCAGCTCCGGATGGCGTCGCTCCTGCGGCGTCATGGAAAGGATGATGGCCTGGAGGCGATCGAACTCGCGCTCGTCGAGCTTGACGCCCTTCAGCTCCTTGCCGACACCGGGGATCATGCCGAGGAGCGACTGCAGCGGCCCCAGCTTGCGAATCTGGCGCATCTGGTCCAGGAAGTCGTCGAGGCCGAACTCCTGCTTGCGCAGCTTGCGCTCGATCTCGGCGGCCTGGCGCTCGTCGTACTGCGACTCCGCCTTCTCGATCAGGGTCATCACGTCGCCCATCCCGAGAATCCGCTGGGCCATGCGGTCGGGGTGGAAGCGCTCGAACTGGTCGAGCTTCTCGCCCGTGGAGGCGAACAGGATCGGCTTGCCGGTGATCGCCTTGACCGACAGGGCGGCGCCACCGCGGGCATCGCCGTCGAGCTTGGACATGACGACGCCGTCGAAGTCGACCACCTGACCGAACTGCTCCGCAACGTTGACGGCGTCCTGACCGGTCATCGCATCGACGACGAGCAGGATGTCGGTGGGGTTGATCGCCTTCTTGATGTCGGCCAGCTCGGCCATCAGCTCGGCGTCGACGTGCAGCCGGCCACTGGTGTCGACGATCAGCACGTCCTTGCCCTCGGAGCGAGCCCGATCGGCCGCCCACTTGGCGATCGCGACGGGCTTGGCGTCGGTGCCCTGCTGGTAGACGTCGACGCCGGCCTGGGCGCCAAGCTTGATCAGCTGCTCGACCGCGGCCGGGCGATAGACGTCGCATGCGGCCACCGCGACCGACGAGCCGGACTCGCGCAGCATCCGGGCGAGCTTGCCCGTGGCGGTCGTCTTGCCCGAGCCCTGGAGGCCGGCCATGAGCACGATCGTCGGCGGCCGCGGTGAGAACACCAGCTCCTGCGACTCCCCTCCCATCAGCTCCGTCAGCTCGTCGGAGACGATCTTGACGACCTGCTGGCCAGGATTGAGCTGACCGATGATGTCGGCGCCGAGGGCGCGCTCCTTGACCGCGTTGGTGAACGTCTTGACGACCTTGAAGTTGACGTCGGCCTCCAGCAGTGCGAGGCGGATCTCGCGCATGGCGGAGTTGACGTCGGCCTCGGTCAGGGTGCCGCGGCCGCGGACGTCATCCAGGGTGGCCTGAAGCCTCTCGGCGAGGGAGTCGAACATCTCTCCTTCAGTCTATGCCGGAGAACGCGGCTCTCAGGACACGAGGGCGCGGGCGAAGTCGGCCGCGTCGAACGGCCGCAGGTCCTCGAGCTGCTCGCCGACGCCGATCAACTTGACCGGGATCTGCAGCTCCTGGGCGATCGCCAGCGCGATCCCCCCTTTGGCGGTGCCGTCGAGCTTTGTGAGCACCAGTCCGGAGACGTCGATCGCCTCCGAGAACAGCTTGGCCTGGCGCAGACCGTTCTGACCCGTCGTGGCGTCGACGGTCAGCAGGGTCTCGTGCGGAGCCTCGGGAATCTGCTTGGTGATCACCCGCCGGACCTTGACCAGCTCGGACATCAGGTTGTCCTGGGTGTGGAGGCGCCCGGCCGTGTCGATGAGCACGACGTCGGCGCCCTCCCGCTGCGCGGTGGCGATCGCGTCGTAGGCGACCGACGCCGAGTCGGCGCCGAGGCCGCCCTGGACGAACCCGACCTCTGCCCGCTGAGCCCACACCTCGAGCTGCTCGACGGCGGCCGCCCGGAACGTGTCCCCGGCGGCGAGCACGACCTTGCGGTCGAGCTCCTTGCTCAGGTGCCAAGCGAGCTTGCCCAGCGTCGTCGTCTTTCCGGTGCCGTTGACGCCGGCGACGAGGATCACCGTCGGCTCGGCACGCAGGTCGATGCGGTCATCGCCGGTGTGCGCAATCTCGGTGAGCAGCTCAACCAGTCGGTCTGACAGCTCCTGGCCGCCGGTGAGCTTCTCCTCGGCGGCCTCCTGCTCGAGCTGAGCCACGACCCGTGCGGTTGTCGGCGCGCCCACGTCGGCGTAGATCAGCGCCTCCTCGAGGCGTTCCCACGTCTCCTCGGAGAGGTCCTCGAACAGCGTCGCCTGGATCTCGGTCTGAAACGCCTGACGCGTCTTGCGCAGGCTCTCGCGCAGCCGGCGAAAACGACCCATGCGACGCTCCTGGCCGCCGTCCT
>DATAUL010000454.1:0-9129 GCA_036268255.1 Solirubrobacteraceae bacterium
TGCCCGAGTCATAGGTCCAGCCCGTCGTCGTCTCATACGGGAACTGGCCGGGGTCGATGAAGCTGTTCATCCGCAGGTCGATCTGATCGACGCCCATCTCGCGCGCCAGCGCGTCGACCATCCGCTCGATCAGGTACACGGCCTCGGTGATCCGGAACGAGCAGCGGTAGGCGACCCCGCCGGGGGCCTTGTTCGTATAGACGGCCTTGACCTTCACGTGAGCGGCCTGCAGCTGGTAGGAGCCACAGCAGATGTGAAAGAAGCCGGCCGGGAACTTCGTCGGCTGGGCGGTTGAATCAAAGGCTCCGTGATCGGCGATCACGTCGACCCGCAGACCGGTGATCTTCCCGTTCTTGGCGCAGATCTCCGAGCTCATGACGTAGTCGCGGGCAAAGCCCGTCGACATCAGGTTCTCCGAACGGTCCTCGATCCACTTGACCGGCGCGCCGGCGACGATCGAGCCGGCGATCGCGCACACGTAGCCCGGGTAGACCGGCACCTTGTTGCCGAAGCCGCCGCCGATGTCGTTGCAGCGGATGCGGATCATGTGCTCGGCGAGCCCGGCGACGTGGGCATACACGGTGCGGTGCACGTTGGGCGCCTGGTTGCCGTTGTAGATGTCAAGCTGCCCCGTCTCGGGGTTGAAGTCGGCGATCATCCCGCACGTCTCCAGCGGCGCCGGGTGGCAGCGCGGGTAGATCATGTCGCGCTTGACGACGATGTCGGCCTCGGCGAACGCAGCTGCGGTGGCCTCCTCGTCACCGGCCTCCCAGGTCGGGCTGGCCAGGTTGTCGACCTGCCCCTCCTTGTCGTCGCGGATCAGCGGAGCGTCGGGATCGAGCGCCTTGCGAGCGTCGACGATCGGCGGCAGGGGCTCGTACTCGACGTCGATCAGCGCCGTCCCATCGCGGGCGATGTACTCGTCGGTGGCGATCACGAACGCCACCTCCTGGCCCTGGAAGCGAACCTTGTCGCCGGCCAGCACCGCCTGGGTGTCATAGGAGATCGTCGGCATCCACGCCAGGCCGAGCGTCTCGAGGTCCTTGGCGGTCACGACGGCCGCCACGCCGGGCAGCGCGAGCGCCTCCGACGTGTCGATCGAGACGATCTTGGCGTGGGCATACGGGCTGCGCAGGATCGCGCCGTGGAGCATCCCCGGCAGGCGGATGTCGTCCAGGTAGGTGCCCTTGCCGCGGATGAAGCGCGCGTCCTCCTTGCGCTTGAGGCGGCCGAAGCCGATCGGCCGCTCGGAATCGGGTCCCCGCCCACCGGGAAGGTTCTCGGTAACCGCCATGTCTAGGCCTCCTGCTGGATCGAAGCTTCGTGCTCGGCCGCCCAGCGGATGGCGGCGACGATGTTCTTGTAGCCGGTGCAGCGGCAGATGGCGCCGGAGATCGCGGTCCGGATCTCCAGCTCGGAGGGATCCGGATTCTCGTTGAGCAGCGCCCGGCCGGTCATCAGCATGCCCGGCGTGCAGAACCCGCAGTGCAGCGCGTGCAGCTCGTGAAAGCCCTGCTGGATCGGGTCGAGCTCGCCGTCGACCTCCAGCGACTCGACGGTTGCGATCTCGTGGCCCTCGCACATCGCCGCCAGTGCCGTGCACGACTTCAGCGGCTTTCCGTCCATCAGCACCACGCACGCCCCACAGTTGGAGGTGTCACAGCCCCAGTGGGTGCCGGTCAGCCCTGGCGTGTCCCGAATGAAATGGACGAGCAGCGTCCGCGGCTCGACGTCGCGAGAGACGGGCTCGCCGTTGATGTTGATCGTGACTTCCACGGGGTCTTAAGCCTCCTGTGTGAGCGCGCGGGCCGCGGCGCGGCGCAGGGCACGTTGGGTCATGACGCCGGCCAGATGGCGCTTGTAGTCGACGGGGCCGCGGCCATCGGCCGACGGGTTGCAGTCCTCCGAGGCGATCTGGCCGGCCTGCGCAAACAACTCCTCCGAGGGAGTGGCCCCCCGCAGGAGCTCGTCCGCGCGGGTCAACTCGACGGTTGTCGGCCCGACGGCAGACAGCGCGATGCCGGCGTCGGCGATCGTGCCGCCGTCGATCCACAGCGCGGCCGAGGCCGCCGCGATCGCCCAGTCACCGGCACGCCGCTCGGTCTTCTCGTGGGCCGAGCCGCCGCCCGGCTTGAGCGGGATCCGCACCTCGGTCAGCAGCTCGCCCTCGCCGATGGCGGTCACATATGGACCGATGTGGAATGCATCCATCGCGACGACGCGCTCCCCGTCGGGGCCACGGAGGACGACGCTCGCCTTGACCGCCGAGCACACGGCGCTCAGATCCTCGGCCGCGTCGGCCTGGCACAGCGAACCGCCGATCGTCCCGCGGTTACGAACGACGGGGTCGGCAATCACCTGCTCGGCGTCGGCGAACAGCGGGAAGTGGCGCGCGAGCACGTCTGACTCCAGCAGCTCGACGTGCCGCGTCAGCGCCCCGATTCGGATCTCGTCGGGGCGCTCCTCGATGTAGGAGAGCTCGTGGAGATCGTTGATGTCGATCAGCCGCTCGGGCTGGGCGAGGCGCAACTTCATCATCGGCAGCAGCGAATGGCCCCCGGCGATCACGCGCGCGTCGCCGTCGCCCTTGACAAGCGCGGCGATCACGCCCTCCACGCTCGTCGCCCGCTCGTAATCGAACCGCGCAGGTGTCTGCATCTCAGCTCCCTTGCCGGGCCGGCATCCGCTTGCGCGGACCGCCGACTTCTTCGTCGGGGTCGTACTGGACCGGTGAATCGGCGCCGATCACCGGTGAACGGGGCAGGTTCGGCACCCGGCCCGGACGGCCCTCGGGATACAGCGCCGCCGACGCCTTGGACCCGTAGACCGGGTTGCGCAACGCCGGGCCGTTGGGCGAGGCGGCGGCGATCGGCGCCTCGCGTCCGAGCCGAGCGAGGGTCAGGGTTCCACGCGTGTACACCTCGGAGATCCGCGGCGCCTTGACATCCTTGCTCTCCGGGATGTTGCGCAGGCCCTGGGCGGCTGCCCCCGGGTACAGGCCGTCGATCAGGCCGACGGCATCCGACAGGCCCGCCTTCTTGACGAGTAGGCCCTCGAGCAGGTCGACGCCGGCGTCGAGGTTCGCATTGATCGTGTTGACCACCTCCTCGACGGGCGCTGACTTCTCGATGATGCCGACGACCCCGGTAATCGCCTCGTCGAGTCCGGCCGTGGTCCTGCGCAGGGCCACGATCGTCGACACCAGGTAGACGACGGCGGCCGCGACGATCGCCACCACCGCGATGATCATCACCACTCCAGCTGCGGGCATCGCGTCACGCTCCCTGATCGTCGTCGAGGATCACGTCGAGCGATCCGCCGTAGTCGGCGACGACGCCGACCGTCGCGATCACCTGCTCCTGGGTGTGCAGCAGCAGGGGGACCGCATCCAGGTCGGCGGACCCGCGCTGGGCGGCGGCGGCGATCCGGTTCACGCTGGGCACGATCGAGTTGGCGGCCGTCAGCACCCCGTGCAGCAGGTAGATGACGACCGGCAGCACGACCACCAGCAGGACCACGTCACCGATCCATTCGAGCGTCATGACGGCCTCCTGTCGGCCACGATCTTTGCCTTGGCGGCGATCCCCGGAAAGGCCGCCACGATGATGTCGAACTGCTCGTTGATCGCCTTGACGGCGGGCTCGAGCGGCTTGAGGTGCTCGGATTCGACCATCTCCAGCGCGCCGGCCAGGGTGGCCAGCGTCGAGGATGTCCGGGCGAGGCTCTGGCGAACCACGATCAGCGCGGCGGCCAGCACCGCGATGATCACGACCGCCAGCAGCGCGCTGAGCACGGTCAGGGTCGTGGAGCTCATCGTCCACCGAACCCGTCGGTGAGCGCGTTCATGTAGCCGTCCTGCACCACTGCCTCGTCCACGATCAGGCCCAGCACCGGTCCGGTTGCCTCCAGCTGGGGAATGCTTGCGGTATTGCCGGCGACCTGGCCGGCGACGTTCAGCAGGCTCGTTGCCGAGCGATCGATCTGCATCACGGTCCGGATCAGGATCGCCAGCAGCGCCGCCACGGCGAGCGCCGCCACGAGACCGATAATCAGCGCGATCCCCCACGCGCCGTGGTTGGTGAGCGCATAGACGGTCACTTGCCCACCGCCACCTTGCGCAGGGCCCGGGCCGAGTGCAGGATCCGCACGCCCGAGTCGTTGATCCGGGCAATCCCGCCCAGCGCGTCGGTCTGCTCGCGGACCTTGGTCACGCCGCCGACGGATGTCTCTGCCTGCTTGGCGATCCGGGTGGCCAGGGCCACGATCGCGATCACGATCGCCGCGGCCACGATCACGACGACCACGCCGAGCACGATCCCAATCGCCCAGCCGCTCGATGCTCCGACTGCTACGGGCATCTCATGCCTCCTCCTCCTTGCCTGCTGTGGAATTCATCGCTTCGCGCTCGGCCGCCCAGCGGATCGAGCGCACAATCGTCGTGTAGCCGGTGCACCGGCAGATCTGGCCGGAGATGGCCTCCCGGATCTCCTGGTCGGTGAGCGGCTCCGTGGCCGCCGTGGCCGCGCGCCGGTCCAGCAGCGCCCGCGCTGTCATCAGCATGCCCGACGTGCAGAACCCGCACTGCAGGCCATGCCGCTCGCGGAATCCCTCCTGCACGGGGTCGAGGCGGCCGTCTCGCTCCAGTCCCTCGACGGTCCTGATCGCATGCCCGGCGGCCGTCGCGGCGAGGACCGTGCACGACTTGACCGGCTCGTCGTCCATCAGGACAACACACGTGCCGCAGTTGGACGTGTCGCACCCACAGTGGGTGCCCGTCAGGCGCAGCTCGTCGCGTACGAAGTGCACGAGCAGCATCCGCGGCTCGACGTCGCGTGTGTGCTCGGTCCCGTTGACGGTCACCGTCACCTGCACTCCCCGGCTCCCGTCGCCCGCGACGCCGCCCGCTGTAGGGCCCGCGCGGTGAGCACCCCGGCGACATGGCGCTTGTACTCGGCCGATCCGCGCTGGTCGGAGACCGGATTGACGGCCGCGGACGCAGCGCGACCGGCCGCCTCGATGCGCTCCGGGCTCGGCGGGCCGCCGAGCAGCTCGGCTTCGGCCTCGCTGCAGCGGACGTCGCCGCCGACTGCGGCGAGCGCGACTCCGGCGCCGGTGACCGTTCCGTCGAGCACCGTGAGGGCAGCTCCGGCAGCGGCAACCGCCCAGTCGCCGACCCGCCGGTCGACCTTCTCGTAGGCGCTGCCTGAGCTCTCGGCCAATGGGACGCGGATCTCGACGAGCATCTCGTCGTTGCCGACGGCGGTGCGATACGGACCCTGATGAAACTCGGTCATGTTCAGCTGACGCTCGCCCGAGAGACCGCGGATCACCATCCGGGCGCCCACCGCGGCGCACACCGCGCTCAGGTCCTCGGAGGGGTCAGCCTGGCAGAGGGCTCCTCCGATCGTCCCCCGGTTGCGAACGATCGGATCGGCGATCACCCGTTCGGCGTCGGTGAAGATGGCCGCGCGCTGCGCCAGCAGCGCTGACTCGAGCAGTTCGCGGTGGCGGGTCATCGCGCCGATGTGGATCTCGTCCCCGGCCGCGCGCACGTAGCCCAGCTCACCGGCGAGGTCGTCGATGTCGATCAGATATTCGGGCGTCGCAAGGCGCAGCTTCATCATCGGCAGCAGCGAGTGACCGCCGGCGAGGATCCGGGCGTCGGGTCCGAGCTGCGTCAGCAACTGGAGCGCGTGCTCGACGCTGGTGGCGCGCTCGTACTCGAATGGCGCCGGGACCTGCATCGTCACTTCTGAGCCCGGTTGGGCTCGCCGCGCTCCCTCATGTCTAGCATTCTGCTCGCCCGTGACCGACGACGCAAACGACGATTAAGGGATCGCTTAGGTCCTATCGATGACCCTGGCCCAGCTGCAGTCGTTCGTGCTCGTCGCGCGCCACGGATCGGTCAAGGCGGCGGCGGCGGAGCTGGGCGTCACCGAGCCGGCCGTGTCCGTGGCGGTCTCGGCACTGCGCAGGGAGCTCGGCGACGAGCTGTTCGTTCGCAACGGCCGGGGCATCGCGCTGACCCCGGGCGGTCACCGGCTGGCGGCGCTGGCCTCCGAGATCCTGGGACTGGCCGAGCAGGCCCGCCGATCCGTGCAGGAGTCTCCCGACGGCGTGCGGATGATGCAGATCGCCGTCACCAACGTCGTCGCCGAGTACGTCGGCCCGCTGATCGACGCCTTCACCAACCGCGATCCGGCGATCGATGTACAGATCGAGTCGGTGCTCGGGGCCTCGATGGCCGACCTGCTCGATCATCGGCGTGCCGACATCACGCTCGGCCCCGCGCCGGCCCCCGAGCGCGTCAACACGATCGCCACCGTGCCGTTCCTGCGCTGCCGCCTGATCGTCGCCGCCGCCCCCGGACACCCGCTGGCCGGTCAGCGGGACCTCGCCCCGGCGCAGCTGGCCGGCCAGCGCTGGCTCCTGGGTCCGCCGGACCTTGATCCCACCACCGGCGCCGGCCTGCTGTTCGCTCGCACCGGCATCGAGCCCGACGACCTCGTCACCTACACCAGCCACGCCGCGGCGATCGCCGCCGCGGCCGCCGGCGACGGCATCGTCGTCACGCTTGCCCACGCCGTGCTCGAGGAGCTGCGCCGCCGAGCGCTCGTGCGCATCGACGTCCGCGGGACGCCGATGCTCGAGCTGTGGCACGCCTCGACGCTCGGCTTCGGGCGCGCGCTTCCCGCCGCCCTGGCGATGCAGCGCTTCGCGACCAGCTCGGACGCCACCCAGGCGATCTCCACCGGGCGGGCCGGCACGAGCTCGGCGCGCGCCCGCCCCCGCCCGCACGTCACGCTGTGGAGCTCGGTGGCCGACCAGCTGCGCACCGGCGTCAAACGCTGACGCCGCGCTTTCCGGAACGTTTCCCGATGCTCCCTTAGAGTTCGGTACGCAGGATTACCGCCCGCGGAGAGGAGACCCGATGTCCAAGACGACCCCGACGCCCCGCGCGATCGCCGAGACCGTGGGCGCGCTGCCGAGCTCGGCCGCCGGGCGCTTCGGCGATCGCTTGGCCGCTCGCCACAAGGTCGACGGCGAATGGCGCGAGATGACGTATGCCGAGACGTTGGGGGCGATCGAGGAGATCGCGCTCGGGCTGACCGCGCTGGGGATCGAGCCCGGCGACCGCGTCGCCGTGCTGTCGGACACGCGGGTGGAGTGGACTCTGTCGTCGTATGGCATCTCGGCCTGTGGTGGGGTTGTGGTGCCGGTGTATCCGACCAACTCGCCGCGGGAGTGCGAATGGGTGCTCGGCAACTCCGGCGCGCGCGCGGTCATCTGCGAGGGCGCCGCGCAGGTGGCGAAGGTCTCGGCGGTCCGCGGAGAGCTGGACGCGCTCGAGTACGTGGCCTCGATCGAGGCCGACGGAAGCGGTGACCTGTTGCTGGACGAGCTGCGGGGGCGTGGCCTGGGTGGGGATCGCGCCGAGCTGGCGCGCCGTCAGCGAACGGTCGCGCGCGAGGATCCGTACACGATCATCTACACGTCGGGGACGACCGGGCCGCCCAAGGGCGTCGTCCTCACCCATCGCAACGCGATGTCGGTGTGCGAGATCGTCGAGGAGCTGGCCTTCATCGCCGAGGGCGAGACGACCTACCTGTTCCTTCCGCTGGCCCACGCGTTCGCCCTGACGGCGATGCTCGCCTCGTTCGATCAGGGGACGGCGATCGTCTACTACGGCGGCGACTCCAAGCATATCCTCGCCGAGCTGATCGAGACCCGGCCGACCTACCTGCCGTCGGTGCCGCGGATCTTCGAGAAGCTGTACACGGCCGCGATGAAGATGCGCGACGCCGGGTCAGACGAGGACCGCGCGCGGTTTGACGGCGCCGTCAAGCTGGGCGTCGAGGTCCGGATGCGCGAGCACCGCGGTGAGGAGGTGCCGGCGGAGATGCGCGCGGCGTTCGACGGGGCCGAGGAGCGCCTGTACGCGCGCGTGCGCGGTCTGTTCGGCGGCAACATCAACCAGGCGGTCACCGGGGCGGCGCCGATTTCGCGGGACATTCTCGAGTTCTTCTACGCCTGCGGCGTCCCCGTGCTGGAGGGCTGGGGCATGACGGAGACGACCGCGCTCGGCACCGTGAACACGCTTGACCGGTTCAAGTTCGGGACCGTCGGCAGGGCCCTGCCCGGCGTCGAGGTGAAGATCGCCGAGGAGGACTCCGAGATCCTGCTGCGCGGTCCCAACCTCTTTCCCGAGTACTGGGGCAATCTCGAGGCGACCGCCGAGACCCTGGTCGACGGTTGGCTGCGCACCGGCGATGTCGGCTCGATCGACGACGAGGGCTTCCTGTCGATCACCGGGCGCAAGAAGGACATCATCATCACCGCCGGGGGCAAGAACCTCACTCCGTCAAACCTCGAGAACGACCTGCAGCAGTCGCGGTTCATCTCCCAGGCGATGATGCACGGCGATCGGCGGCCGTATCCGGTGGCGCTGATCACCCTCGACGAGGAGGAGATCGTCCCCTGGGCATCCGAGCATGGCCTGCCGTCGGAGGTCTCCGAGCTGGCCGCGACCGACGAGGTGCGCCAGCTGATCCAAGACGAGCTCGACCGCGTCAACGGCAACTACGCGTCAGTGGAGCAGATCAAGAAGTTCGCGATCCTCAAGCGCGAGCTGTCGATCGAAGACGGTGAGCTCACGCCCACGCTGAAGGTCAAGCGAGCCGTGATCAACGAGAAGTACGCAGCGCTGCTGGATTCCCTGTACGGGGGGTGAAGTCGCGCTCGCCGGTGGCTCTTACCGGTGGGTGAGAGAAAAGCCGTCAATATCGCGGCAGATATCACAACTGGCCACGCCACAGCACGGGCATGTGACGCGCAAACAGCTGGCGGCGCTCGGTCTCGGTGCCGACGCGATCGACTATCGGATCACGACCGGCGAGCTGATCCCCGTGCATGCGGGCGTCTACGCCGTCGGCCACCGCGAGCCGGGACCCATCCCCATCGCTGCCGCCGTTGTGCTGGCCTGCGGCGACGACGCAGTCCTCAGCCACGACTCCGCCGCCGCACTCTGGGGCCTACGCCCCTGGCCAGAGCGTCAAGAGGTCACCGCGCCACAGCAGCGACGACGCCCGAAGATCCGCACTCACCGCAGCACCACCCTCACCCCCGACG
>DATAUL010000455.1:0-11921 GCA_036268255.1 Solirubrobacteraceae bacterium
TCGCGCCGGGCGATGCCGGGCAAGGGGCTGTGGGCGGCGGGGGCGTTCGCCACCCGGGCCCTCGTCCAGGCGGCCGCCCAGGAGCTGCGCGAGGAGAGCATCCACGTCGCCCTGCTGGCCGTCGACGCCACGATCGAGTCGCCCAAAACGGCGGCGTTCACCGGCGATCAGCCGGCCAATGCGCTTGCCGACCAGGGGCAGGTCGCCGAGGCGGTCGCGTTTCTCGTGGGCCAGCGCGAGCGGGCGTGGACCCATGAGCTGGTGGTGACCCCGGCGGGTGATCGCTGGGTTCCCTGATGCGGCCAGAGGCTGACCGCAATCGACCGTAGGTTCCAGGCGTGAATCTTTGACGAGAGGAGCAGCCATGAGCCAGCCGAGGATCTATCCCGCCGGCGTGCCCTGCTGGGTGGACACCGAGCAGCCGGGTCCGGATGCGGCGTGCCGCTTCTACGGGGAGCTGTTCGGCTGGACGTTCGAGGACGCGGTTCCGGCGCAGGCGACCGGTTCCTATCTGATCGCCTCGCTGGACGGGGACGACGTCGCCGCCATCGCGCCCGGCTCGGGGTCGCCGGTGGGCTGGAACACGTACGTCGCAGTCGACGACGCGGATGCTGCCGCGGGCAAGGTTGTTGCCGCCGGCGGGACGGTTGTCTCTGAACCGGCCGACGCGGGCGACGGCGGGCGGGCCGCGGCGTGCGCGGACCCGGCGGGCGCGGCCTTCCGGCTGTGGCAGCCGCGCAATCGACTCGGCGCGCAGGCGGTCAACGTGGCAGGCGCCTGGAACTTCTCTCACCTGCGTACCGACCAGCCTGACCAGGCGCGCGCGTTCTATGCGGACGTCTTCGGCTGGGAGGCGATGGACGTGGGCGGCGGGGCGGTGATGTGGCGACGGCCGGGGTACGGCGACCACCTGGAGGCGACGGTCGACCCGGGCATCCGCGCACGCCAGGCTCACGCGCCGGAGGGGTTCGAGGACGTGGTCGCCGGCCTGGTGTCGACGACGGACGGCGGCGCGCCGCGCTGGCATGTCGTCTTCACGGTCGCCGATCGCGACGACGCCGTCGCGGTCGCCCAGCCACTGGGCGCCGAGGTCCTATCGAGCGAGGAGACGATGTGGACGCGCGAGGCGGCGATCCGCGACCCGCAGGGCGCCGAGCTGACCCTCAGCCAGTTCGCCCCCCCCGACGACTGGGGCTGAGCGGAATGTGGTGGCGCGGCCGACCGTCGCTGATCAAGCAGAGTAGATCGGATTAGCCCACTCGGCGTCTGCGGCCCTGCTTGACAGCGCCAGCCGCTCCGCGCAATGAGGCAGCGACATCGGGGCTGGCGCCCCAACTCGGTCACGGGTGGCGAGCCGAAGCGATCTGGGGGCCGAAACCGATCATTCTGCTGCGCGATCCGAGCGGGCGGACCTTGCGTGGCCGATACGCGTCGTTTTCCGCTGCGTTTGTTGCTCGCTGGTCGGTGGGTGCCAACGCGCGCAACGAAATGATCGGGTGAGGCGCCCACGGACCCCCCTGCCTGTCCCCGCGCGCTATCGACCCCGTTCCGGGTACTAGCCAAGCGTCCAGTACATGTCCGCCCCGGCAGGGACGGCCCGCGCACACCGTGCCAGCTGCGCTCGCACCTCGGCCTCAGGCTGCTGCATGATCGCGACGATCTCCGCCGTGGCCAGGGGCGCACCGGCCCACTCGAGCAGCTCGATTGCTGATTCGGGCGCCGGACGGCGGACGAGCCCCGGGTCGAGGTTGGCGATGGCCGCCTCGTAGGCCTCGACCGGATTGAAGCCCGGCAGGCAGGTGCTGGCCTGCGCGGTCGCCAGGTCGTAGCTCGGGGCCGTGTACCGGCGCTCGTGGGGCGGCCCGCCGAGCTTGTGGTCAAGCGCGCGAGCGGCGGCCGATGGCCGGCGGGAGTCGGCGATGTCGTGCGCCAGTGCCTCGTCGGTGGCCGGCTGCTCGCTCCAGACGCGCAGCTGGTCGGGATCGAGCCCGGCCTCACGAGCGGCGGCGGCGATCAGCTGGGGATCGTCGAGCAGGCCGCCGCTCATCGTGCGCACACGCAAGGCGCGCAGGAGCCGGCCCTCGCTGCCGGGAGCGTGGAGGCGGGCGGCGACCACCGCCCGGCAGGCCGGCTCCGAGGACGCCGGGCGCGCGGAGGGGAACGGGTGGATCGGCATCCCGTAGCGCGCCTGAAGCCCGGGCGCGCCGCTGGCCAGCTTCTCGGCCTCGCCCGGTTCCAGCGTGAGTACGATCATCGTCAGCCGCCAGCGCAGCCCGTCGCCGTAGTGCCAGCGCAACCGCAACCGGGCCGGCTCGGCCGAGAACGCGAACGGACAGGCCGGATCGGTGTAGAGGGTGACGTCGATCACTGCAGCGGGATTTCGGCGCCGTGCTCGTCCTCAGGCCGCGGCCCGAAGATCCGCCGGTCGGATTCCCCGATCGCCACGTCGTTGATGCTCGCCTCGCGCCGGCGCATCAGGCCGTGCTCGTCGAACTCCCACAGCTCGTTGCCGTAGCTGCGGAACCACTGCCCGCCGGCGTCGTGGCTCTCGTACTGAAAGCGCACGGCGATCCGGTTCTCGTGAAAGGTCCACAGGCTCTTGCGCAGCGCGTAGTCAAGCTCGCGCTCCCACTTGGCGGTCAGGAACTCGACGATCTGGGCGCGGCCGGTCACGAACGTGCCGCGGTTGCGCCACACCGAGTCCTCGGTGTAGGCGAGCGAGACCTTCCGCGGGTCGCGGGTGTTCCAGGCGTCCTCGGCGGCCTGCACCTTGCGCGCGGCCGTCTCGGCGGTGAACGGGGGCAGTGGCGGGCGGTCCTCGGGCATCGGTGTTCCTTTCGCTCTGCGAGGCGGGCGGACGCGTTCCATGGTCGCAAACCGATTCCTCGGTTAGGGTCCTCGGTCGTGATCTCGCGGCGCGTTCGGCTGATAGGAGCGCTGGGCCTCGCCATGGCCGTGTCCGTGTCGGTGGCCGTCGGCGGCTGCGGCGGGGGCGGAGGCGCGGATGCCGCCAAGGTCAAGCAGACGGTCCGGCGGGCTCTGACCGCTCTGGCCGACGGCAACGGTCCCGCCTTCTGCGCCCTGGCGACCGCCGGCGCCCAGGCCGAGCTCGCCCGCACGACCCCGGGCGCCCGGTGCCCACAGGTCGTGCGCAGGATCAGCCACCAGCTGTCGCCCAGGGTCAGGCTCGGACTGCGTAACGCGCGCGTGGGCGCGGTCACCATCAACGGCGAGCACGCGTCGATCCGCGACGGCGACATCACCTCGACCCGGGGCACGCTCAAGGGCTTTCTGCAGGCCTCGGCGCCGCCCACCAGGCTCACCCGGCAGCCCAGCGGCACCTGGAAGATCTCGGGGTGAACCTCGCTAGGGTCAGCGGCACCATGAAGATCGTCTACACCCACACCGACGAGGCGCCGGCGCTGGCCACGCAGTCACTGCTGCCGATCGTGCGGGCCTTCGCCGGCGTGGCCGGGGTTGAGATCGAGCTACGCGACATCTCGCTGGCGGGCCGGATCCTCGCTCAGTTTCCCGACCGCCTCAGCGACGACCAGCGCGTCTCCGACGCGCTCGCCGAGCTCGGCGAACTGGCCACCGAGTCCGACGCCAACATCATCAAGCTGCCGAACATCTCCGCCTCGGTTCCGCAGCTCAAGGCGGCCGTGGCCGAGCTTCAGCAGCAGGGCTACGACATCCCGGATTATCCGGACGACCCCGTCGACGACGAGCAGCGGAAGATTCGCGAGCGCTACGACCGCGTCAAGGGATCGGCGGTCAATCCGGTCCTGCGCGAAGGCAACTCCGACCGTCGCGCGCCCGCTTCGGTCAAGCAGTTCGCGCGCAACCATCCCCACTCGATGGGCGAGTGGTCCGCGGAGTCTCGCTCGCACGTGGCAACCATGCGCGACGGCGACTTTCGCTCCACCGAGCGCTCGGTCACCGCGCCGCGAGACGGCGAGGTGCGCATCGAGCACGTCGCCGACGACGGCACGACGACGGTCCTCAAGCCCGCCTTTCCGATCCTCGAAGGTGAGGTGCTCGACGCCGCGGTGATGCGCCGCGCCGAGCTCGAAACGTTCCTCGCCGCCCAGATCGCCGACGCCAAGGCTGAGGGCCTCCTGTTCTCGGTGCACCTCAAGGCGACGATGATGAAGGTCTCCGATCCGATCATCTTCGGCCATGCCGTGCGAGCGTTCTTCCCGTTCGTCTTCGGCGAGCACGCCGCCGCGCTGGCCGCCGCCGGCGTCAACGCCAACGACGGCGTCGCGGCGCTGTTGACGTCGCTCGACCAGCTGCCCGACGACGAGCGCGAGGCCGTGACGGCCGCTATCGACAAGGCCTACGAGGACGGCCCGGCGCTGGCGATGGTCGACTCCGATCGTGGCATCACCAACCTGCATGTCCCCTCCGACGTGATCATCGACGCCTCGATGCCGGCCGCGATCCGCTCCAGCGGCCAGATGTGGAACCGAAAGGGTGAGCTCCAGGACACCAAGTTCGTGATCCCCGATCACTCCTATGCGGCGCTGTACGCCGCGGCCGTCGAGGACTGCCGGCGAAACGGCGCGTTCAATCCCGCGACGATGGGGACGACGCCCAACGTCGGGCTGATGGCCCAGAAGGCCGAGGAGTACGGCTCGCACGACAAGACCTTTGAGATCGCGAAAACGGGCGTTGTCAGGGTCATCAGCAGTGACGACGACGAAACACTTCTGGAGCACGCGGTTTCGATTGGCGACATCTGGCGGATGTGCCAGACCAAGGACGCCGCGATCCAGGACTGGGTCCGCCTGGCCGTGCAGCGCGCGCGGGCGACCGGCGATCCGGCCGTGTTCTGGCTGGAGGAGAGCCGCGCCCACGACGCCGAGCTGCTGGCAAAGGTCCAGCCGGCGCTCGCCGAGCTCGACACCGACGGTCTGCAGATTGAGATCCTCGACGTCGCCCAGGCGACCCGCTTCACCTTGGAGCGCGCTCGGGCGGGTCAGGACACGATCTCGGTCACCGGCAACGTCCTGCGCGACTACCTCACCGACCTGTTCCCGATCCTCGAGCTCGGAACGAGCGCCAAGATGCTCTCGATTGTGCCGCTGATGCAGGGCGGCGGGCTGTTCGAGACCGGTGCCGGTGGCTCGGCGCCCAAGCACGTGCAGCAGTTCGAGCGCGAGAACCATCTGCGCTGGGACTCACTCGGCGAGTTCCTGGCGCTGGCCGTCTCACTGGAGATGCTCGCCGACAAGAGCGAGAACCCGCGCGCGCGCCTGCTCGGCGAGACGCTCGACCGGGCGACCGGTTCCGTGCTCGAGGAGAACCGATCGCCGGCCCGCAAGGTGGGCGAGATCGACAATCGCGGCAGCCACTTCTACCTGGCTCTCTACTGGGCGCGCGAGCTGGCCGGGCAGTCCGATGACCCGGAGCTGGCCGAGCGCCTCCAGGCGCTGGCCGAGCGCTTGGCCGGCGAAGAGGAGACGATCGTCTCCGAGCTCAGCGAGGTCCAGGGTTCGCCCGTCGACCTCGGCGGCTACTTCCGGCCTGATCCGGACAAGGCCCGCGCCGCCATGCGTCCGAGCGAGACCTTCAACGAGGCGATCGAGTCGCTGTCGCCGGCCGCGTCGGCCTCCACCGCCCCGGACTAGGAACGCAGCAGTGCCAGCAGGTCCGCGCGCTCGAACATCTGAGCGGTGGCCACGGCCGATGGCTGGCCCGCCTCGGGGTCGGCGCCGCCTGCCATCAGCGCGGTGATGACATCTGGCTCGTCCTTGAACACCGCCCCGGCGAGCGGCGTCTGCCCGCGGTCGTTGGGACGGTTGGGATCGGCGCCGCCCGCCACCAGTGCCGACACTGTCGCCGCATGCCCGTGATAGGCGGCCAGCATCAGCAGGCTGTCGCCCTTGTGGTTGGACAGGTTGGGGTCCACGCCGGCATCGAGGTAGGCGGCCAGGTGCTTCGTGTCCCCTTCGCGGGCCAGTCCGAAGAGCTTGGTCGCGAACTCGATGACCTCGTCGTCGGGCTGAGGCTCCACCACGGCCGCTCAGTCTGCCAGCTTTCAGACCTACCTTTCTAGAGTGTCTGCCATGGCTGACGACCCGCTCCGCGCCGCCGTCACCCAGCGCGCTGTGCAGGCGGTCCGTGACCGGGCGCCCGACGGGGTGCAGGTGGAGGCCCTCGAGGACGGCGTCGATCTCGATGGGGTCGATTTCCTCGTCCCCAACCACGACTCCGCGGTGCGTGAGACGGTACCCGGGCTGACGCGCCTGTCGGTCGTGCAGTTGCTGTCGGCCGGGAGCGACAGCTGGGAGGGCGTGATGCCGGCGCAGGCGACCCTGTGCAGCGCCCGCGGCGCTCGGGACGGACCGGTCACCGAATGGGTTCTCGGCGCGCTGCTGGGAGCCTCCACCGGGCTGCTGCACTGCGCCCGGGAGAGGGCGTGGGACCGCGACCGCCATCTCGACGACCTTGGCGGCTGGACGGTGCTCCTCGTCGGGCTGGGGTCGATCGGCCACATGGTCCAGAGCCGGTTGCAGACGCTGGGGACAACCGTCATCGGCGTCGCCTCGCATCCGCGGGACGGCGTCCACGGGATCGACGAGCTGCCTGCGCTGCTGCCCGAGGCCGACGCCGTCGTGCTGTTGACCCCGCTCACCGAAGCCACCCGGAGCCTGATCGGCGCCGGCGAGCTGGCGGCGATGCCCGACGGAGCGGTGCTCGTCAACGCCGCCCGCGGACCGGTGGTCGACAGCGACGCCCTGCTTGCCGAGGTCGCCGGTGGGCGGCTGCGGGCGGTCCTCGACGTCACCGACCCCGAGCCGCTGCCCGATGATCACCCGCTGTGGAACGCCCCCGGCGTGCTCTCCATCACGCCTCACGTCGGCGGCGACTCGCCTCTCGGCTGGCAGCGCGCCGCCGCGCTCGCCGGCGACCAGCTGGCGCGGTGGTCCGCGGGCGAGGAACTGCTCAACGTCGTTCGAAAGGGAACCGCATGACGATCGAACTCGGCCAATTCGGCCTCTGGACCACCTACCGCGCGATCGGCGAGGAGAAAGCCGGAGAGGCTGCCGAGCTTGCCGAGCGCCTTGGCTACGGCGCGATCTGGCTGGGCGGCTCGCCGAACCCGGCGCAGGTGACGCCGCTGCTGGCCGCCACCGAGCGCCTCGTCGCCGCCACCGGGATCGTCAACGTCTGGCACGACGTGCCCCACACCGTGGCCGCCGAGACCGTCCAGCTGCAGGACAACTATCCCGACCGCTTCCTGCTCGGGATCGGCATCGGCCATCCGGAGGCGACCAGCGACTACAAGCGGCCACTCACCGCCATGCGCGCTTTCCTCGACGGCCTCGACAGCGCGCAGCGCCCGGTGCCGGTCGAGGCGCGGTGTCTCGCTGCCCTCGGTCCCAAGATGCTCGACGTCAGCCGCGAGCGGTCGCTCGGGACCCACCCGTACTTCGTCTCGGTCGACCACACCCGCTTCGCCCGCGAACGCGTCGGCCCCGGCAAACTGGTCGCGCCCGAGATGGCGTGCGTCCTCGATACCGACGTTGAGCGCGCCCGGGCGACGGCTCGCGAGTTCGCCAAGCGCTACCTGGGGCTGAGTAACTACACGAACAACCTGCTGCGCTTCGGCTTCACCGCGGCAGACCTCGCCGATGGCGGCTCGGACCGCCTGATCGACGCGGTCATCCCCCACGGCAGCGCCCAGGAGATCGCGGCGGCCGCCCGCGAGCACGTGGACGCCGGCGCCGATCACGTCTGCCTGCAGACGGTCGGGGTGAGCGGGGTGCCCGTCGAGCAGTGGACCGCGCTGGCCGGTGCGCTGGGCCTGAGCGGCTAGACCGGCGGTATTCATGAGCACCGGATGGGTGTGGCACGAGCGCTACGCCTGGCATGATGCACGCGGGCTGACCGATTCGCTTCAGCACGACTCGCTGTTCGAGCCGCAGCCGAGCCTGGAGAGCGGGGTTGTCAAGCGGCGGCTGCGCAACCTCGTCGACGCCAGCGGCCTGCTCGCGCGGCTGACCGAGATCCCGCCGGCCCCGCTGTCGGCCGATCAGCTGTGCGTCGTGCACGACCGCGCCTATGTGGAGAGCGTCCGCGCCGAGAGCGCTGCGCTTGGCGGCGACGCCGGGCAGTCGACGCCGTTTGGACGGTGGACGTACGAGATCGCCGCGCTGGCGGCGGGAGGATGCCGCGCGGCCGTCGACGCCGTGCTCGAGGGCCGTGTCGACAACGCGTATGCGCTCGTGCGCCCGCCCGGGCACCACGCCGGTCCGGCCGGTGGCTGCGGCTACTGCGTGTTCTCCAACGTCGCGCTGGCGGCGCTTCACCTGCGACGCGTCGCCGGCCTGGCGCGCGTGGCGATCGTCGACTGGGACGTGCACCACGGCAACGGCACCCAGGCCACGTTCTGGTCAGACCCCAGCGTGCTGACGATCTCGCTGCACCAGGAGGACCTGTTCCCGCCGGGCAGCGGCCTGGTGTCCGAGACCGGCGAGGGAGCGGGGGAGGGAGGCAACGTGAACGTCGAGCTGCCGGCGGGCTCGGGCCGGGCCGCCTACCTGGCCGCGCTCGATCAGGTCGTCGTGCCCGCCCTGGAGCGCTTCGCGCCTGATTTCATCCTCGTCGCCTGCGGGCTGGATGCCAGCCTCAACGACCCGTTGGGCCGGATGAACCTCACCAGCGAGTGCTTCGCGCTGATGACCGAGCGGCTGCTGGGCGCGGCCGACCAGCTGTGCGGCGGGCGTCTGGTGATGTGCCACGAGGGCGGCTATTCGACGACGTATGTGCCTTATTGCGGGCTGGCGATCGTCGAGCAGATGTCAGGTGAGCGCACGGGCGTCGCCGACCCGTGGATCAGCGACACCCGGCGAGTGCGCGAGCTGCCGCTGCGAGCCCACGAGGAGCAGGCGGTGCAGGCCGCCGTCCTCCAGCATGGGCTGTGACCCGATCGGCCGCGGTGAGCTATCTCACCAGCTGGCCGACGCCGAGCATGTTGCCCTCGCTGTCGCGAAACCACGCTCCCCGCTCGCCGCTGGCGCGCTTGCTGGGGTAGTTGCCTTCGATGTCGGCGATTGAGCCGCGGGTCCGCAGTCCGGGCGCGTCGACCTCCTCGAAGACGACCCCGCGGCGCTTGAGCTCGGTCACGACCGCGTCGATGTCGTCAACCTCGAAGCCGATCTGGGTGAACGTACCCGGCGACGCTCCAGCCGACTGAAACAGGGCGAAGTCCCCGCTGCCCATCCGGTACAGCAGCCCGCCGGGTCGCTCATCGGCCGGCTCCAGTCCGAGCTTGTCGGCATAGAACCGGCGGGCCCGGGCCAGGTCCTGGCAGGGCAGCCGGGTGGCCACACGTGCGTGCTCCAGCATCTCGTCTCCTTTCGCAATGAGCTGTGGAGACGAGACCGGCCCACGCGCCGGAAGTCATCGGTTGCGGGGTGCGAGGCGGTCGTAGTTGAGACGCAGGAGCTCGATCACGTCGATCACGTCGGCCGGGCCCGCGATGCGGCGCGCCGCCGGCCCGACCCGGCCGGGAAACACAGGATGCTCGACGATTCGGCCCTGCGCGTGCAGCTCGCTCCATTGGCCCTTGGGAAACGAGAAGTGAGCCGAGCGGTTGCCGTGCAGGTGTCCGATCTCGCGCCGCCCGAGGCGGAGGGAGAGCTCGCCACGGCGGCCGGGGGCGGTGCTCACCCCGGGCCATGACGTGACCTCGGCGATGATCTGCTCGGATGCGCTGGCGGTGTGAATGGCGGTCATTTAGATCCTCCTCGATGGTGTGACCCGTCTGGCCATCGTGCTGCGCCCGCCGCCTGGTTTCCATCGGCAATTGGTCGTAGGACCGCGGCCCCCGCACCACTATTCTGCGCGGATGCGAACGCTTGTCCGCGCGGTGGTGGCCATCGTGATCGTCGCTGTGGTCGGTTTCGTGCTCGCGCGCTCGAGCCGTGGCACGGATGGCGGATCCGGTGGCTCGACGCCGGCCCTCTCCGGCAAGGCCTCCACGACGTCGTTTCACGTCAGCTATCCGGCGAATTGGCACCGCTTGTCCGCTCCAGCGACCGGCCTGCTGCCCTCGCTGCGCGATCCACTGGCGCTGGCTCCCACGGGGACCGGAGAGGAGTTGGTGATCGGGATCGCGTCCGCCGGCGGCTCACCGGCCGGTGAGCTTCCCGGCGCGCTGCGGGCCGCGCTGTCGACCGACCCGCCCCCACAGATCGTCAGCCTCGGCGGACGGCGCTTCTACCGCTATCTGAACCTCAATCCGAAGAGCCAGGGCGTCACCGAGTCCGTCTACCTGCTCGGCACCACGGCGGGGACGATCGGGGCGGTATGCGCCGCGCAGAAGCCCAGTGAGGCGTTCACGGCCACCTGCGAGCGGGTGCTGGGGACGCTGCAGCTGACCCGCGGCAATGTGCTGGCGCCCGAGGTCGATCCCGGCTATGCGTTCCAGCTCAACACCTCCCTGGCCAAGCTCAACGCCGCGCGCCGGGCACTCGGCCCGAAGCTGAGCGCCGGCAGCCTGCCGGCGCGTGCCCGGGCGGCGCAGCAGCTGGCGGCGGCGCACGCGCAGGCCGCCGCGTCGGCGACCCGTCTCTCGCCCCACGCCAGCGGTCTGGCGGCAGCCAACCGCGCGCTCGTCTCCGCGCTGGAGCAGACCGGCTCGGGATACCGGGCGCTGGGAGGCGCGATCACCGGTCGCCGGCAGACGGCGTACAACAGCGCCGAAGGGCAGATCGCGGCCGGCACACGCGCGCTCGGCGCGGCCTTCGCCCGCCTACGCGGATTGGGCTACCGGATCGGCTGACCGTCCGGTGGAGCGGCTGCTTCTCAGCCGCCGCCGCTGACGGTGCCGGTCCCGCCCGGCGGCGGCTGGCTCGAGCCGCCGCTGCTACCCGGGACGCTGCCGCTCGACGGGGAGGTATGCGTCGGTGCCGACGGGGTCGTGGAGGGCGCCGACGGGGTGGTGGACGGTGCGGGCGCGGTGGAGCTGGGTGCGGGAGCGCTGCTCGCGGGCGGGGTGGAGCTCGGGGCCGGGGCTGCGGGCGATACGGCCGTGTGCGTCGCCGGTGTGGTTGCCGCAGCCTTACGCTTAGGTGGGGCCTTAGGCTTGGCCTTGAGCTTGACCGCGGCGGGCTTCGGCACGGGCGTCACCGGGGCGATCGTCACGGTCGGCTGGCTCGCGTTCGCCACCGAAGTGACATGCGCCGGATTGCCGCCGTGATTCTTGCCCTGGAGGCCCAGAACGAACGCTGCGGCGAAAGCGAGGATCAGCGCGGCCGAGGCGAGGACGCGAAGCCCACGGCGACGGTAAACGGGCTCGGCGGTAGCCTGCCGGGGCGGACCCTGCTTGGTCGCCTCAGCCGCGAGCGAGGTGACCAGCGGCCCGCGGTTCGCGGTCGATGCGGCCATTGCCGCCGCCGGGACGATCGCCGTGGCTCCGGCTGCCATCGCTCCAGTCGCCAGCGCTCCGGCCCGTGTCGGCCGGGCCGCCGTCCGCTCGGCCGCCGCCGCGGGACTCGGCGATCCGTGGCCGTTCTGCACGAGCATCTTGAGGTTCCCCGCCGCGGCGGGATGCCCGCGTCGCTCGGCGCGCCGGTAGGCGTCCTGCGCACCCGAAAGGTCGCCGCGCTCGCCGAGCAGCCAGCCGAGGGCGAACGCTCCGTCGGCGTCCCCACGCTTGTCGGCCCGCCGATACGCCTGTTCGGCGCCGGCCAGGTCGTCGTGCTCCTCGAGCAGGATCCCCAGCCTCGTGGCGGCCTGGGCGTGGCCGAGCTTGTCAGCCTGGCGATAGAAGATCTCCGCGACGGGTAGGTCCTCCATCTGCTCGAACTGGCTTGCCATATCGAATTTGGCTTTAGCATTCGGGCGGCCAGCGGACCGCGACATGCCGGGGACGACGCTTTTCAAGCTAGGCATTTGACGTTGTGATA
>DATAUL010000456.1:0-3664 GCA_036268255.1 Solirubrobacteraceae bacterium
TCTCAAATTGTGATGAATGCCGCCGGCGGGTCGAGCGCCGGCGGCCCTTGGACCGCCGGCTTGGAGCGAGGGGCTTCGTCGGCATTCACCTCCTGACCGGCAGGCCGGAACTACCCGTGCACGAGCCAGCGATCGTCCTCGTACGCGACCTCGACGCTGCGGGATGGTCAACCCATTTGCGCGATGGGTTGAGTGCGACCGGGAGTGTCCGCGCGTCTACTGGCGGGGGGCGGGCTGAGAGGACCGCGGGTTGGGTGTTGGCCCGCGGAAGGCTCGGCGGTAGGCGGTGGGTGTGGTGTCGAGGTCGTCGGCGAATCGGGCGCGCAGGGCGGCGGAGCTGGGGAAGCCGGCCTGTGCAGCGACGTGCTCGATCGGTAGCGAGGTCGCCTCCAGGAGTTCACGGGCTCGATCGAGGCGCATTTGCCGGAGCCAGTGTTTGGGGCTGAGGCCGGTTTCATTGCGGAAGCGTCGCGTGAGTGTCCGTTCGCTGCATGATGCGTGCGTGGCGAGGTCGGTCAGGTTCAGGGGTCGGTCGAGGTGCTCCAGCGCCCACGCCCGCGTCTCGGCGAGGCCGCGGTCTCCGGCCTTCGGGATCGGTCGTGGCGCGTACTGGGCTTGGCCGCCGCTGCGGTACGGGGCGACGACGTTGAATCGCGCGAGTTCTGCTGCGGCCATGGTCCCGTGGTCGCGCCGGACGACGTGCAGACCGAGATCGAGGCCTGCCGCGATCCCTGCCGAGGTCAGTATTTGGCCGTCGTCGACGTAGAGCACGTCCGGCACGACGTCGATGTCCGGGAAGTCGGCGGCGAGCGAGGCCGTGGCCTTCCAATGGGTCGTCGCGCGATGACCGTCGAGGACACCGGCGTGAGCAAGCGCGAACGCGCCGACGCAGATCGACATCATCCGCGAACCGCGTGTTACCGCAGCGGCGAGGGCATCGAGGATCCTGGGTGCTGGTGGCGAGGTCCAGGGGCTGTATCCCGGGACGATCACGCTGTCGGCCTGTGCGAGCCGATCGAGTCCGCCGTCGAGGGTGATCGTGAACCCGTCGCCGGTGGCGATCCTCCGCGCGGGTCCACAGGTTGAGAAGTCGTAGAGGGCGGGCATGTCTGCGGCGCCGGGTGCGCCGGCGAACATCTGGACGGCGCAACCCAGCTCGAAGGTCAGCACGCCGGGGAGGACGAGCGCGACGATGCGATGGCGGGGTTGGCTGGAAAACGATGAACATCGGCTGGCGGACATCTGGCGCAGCGTATCGCAGCGCGGCACCCTAACGACCCATGGCCGCGATCGCCCGTATCCGATGAGCAGCGGCCGTCGCGCGGGTCGGGACGATGCCGACCGCCTACATCGCCGCGAACTGTTGCCAAGCGCCCAGTCCGCCCGCCGAGTGCAAGGAAGAACGAATGTCCGGGACCGCATCGGTCGTGACATATGTCGAGAGTGATAACGGGGTGCTCAGTGCGTCCAACGGCGTTGAGTACGCCTACCGTGTGACGGGCACGTCTGACTCGCCGCCGCTGGTGACGCTGCAGCACTTCCGCGGCAACCTCGACAGCTGGGATCCGGCCCTGATCGACGCGCTCGCCGCCGGGCGACCGGTGATCACCTTCGACAACCGAGGAGTGGCCGCCACCAGTGGCCGGACCCCCGAGCACGATGGCGCAGATGGCGCTCGACGCGATCGACGTCATCGACGCACTCGATATCGGCGAGGTCGATCTGCTGGGCTTCTCGATCGGGAGCTTCCTGGCGCAGGAGATCGCCCTCATCCGGCCGGCGTCCGTGCGGAAGGTGGTGCTCGCCTCTTCGGCTCCGAAGGGAGCGAGCGGGATGCACGGCTGGGCGCCCGCCGTGATCGGAGCTGTAGGCAAACCCGAGACCTCGGGCGAGGAGTACCTCAGCGTGTTCTTCGCAGGCTCGGACGCAAGCCGCGCGGCGGGACGGGAGGTTCTCGGCCGACTATTCGGCGCGCGAACCGCCGACCGTGACGCCGACGTCAGCTGGCAGACGCGCCTCGCCCAGTACGACGCAGTGTGCCGCTGGGGCGAGCCCAGCCACTCCCTGCTCGAGCGGGTCTCCGCGATCGACAAGCCGGTCTTCGTCGCCAACGGCGACAGCGACCCGATGATCCTCCCCCGCTATTCCTACCTGCTGGCGGGGCTCATCCCCGGGGCGCGTCTGAAGATCTACCCGGACTCGGCGCACGGCTTCCTCTTTCAGCACCACGGGCAGTTCGCCGCCGACGTCGACGCCTTCCTGGCCAGCGCATGAGAGCGAACTCGATCGCGCTGTCACGACCTGGTCGGCCTGGATCCCGGCCGCACGAACGAAAGGGCACCCATGTCTGTTGCTTCCGATTCGACGATAAAGACCCAAACGCGGACGATCGACGGCCTGTCGATCCGCTACGCGGAAAGTGCGGGCGATTGTGACGTCGATGCCCTGCTGCTCAGCCCCTGGCCGGAGAGCCTCTACTGCTTCGAGCCGATGTGGGACCAGCTTGCCGAGCACGCCCATCTGGTCGCTGTTGACCTGCCCGGTTTCGGGCACTCGGAGGGTAGGGAGGACCTCTTCAGCTCGCGGGGCATGGCCGGCTTTATCGTCAAGCTCGCGGACGCGTTCGAGCTCGCCCAGCCGCACGCGATCGGCCCCGACATCGGCACATCAGCACTCCTGTTTGCCGCGGCCGATCACCCCGGCCGGCTCCGGAGCCTGGTGGTTGGCGGAGGTGGCGCGGCGGTCCCGCTCCAGCTTGGCGTCGAGCTGAAGCAGATCGTCGACGCACCCAACCTCGCAGCCATGGGGAACGTCGAGCCTCGCCAGGTCATCGGCGCCGTACTGAACTACCACGAGCGCCACAAGCTCCCCGACTATGTCCGCGAGGACTACCTGAGCGGCTACGACGGGGACCGCTTTGCGCCATCTCTTGGGTTCGTGCGCGCCTACCCGACCGAGCTGCCGATCCTCTCTGAGCTCCTGCCCCAGATCCGCACGCCCGTCGAGATCATTCAGGGCGCCCACGATCCCGGTGTGCTGCCGGTCAACGCCCAATACCTGCGCGACCGGCTCCCTTCCAGCCGCGTGAACCTACTCGACGCCGGCCATTTCGTCTGGGCCGATCGCGCCGACGACTACGCAGCGCTCGTAATCAGCTGGTGGAACGGCGGCTACGAAAACCCGTAGCGAGATCAGCGCCGAGGTCTACGCGATCGCTCTCGCCGACCTGCTCGATCGCGCCGAGCACCTAAGGGAGCGAGTCGGCGTCGCGTGGTGAACACAACCGACACCAACCACGCACTCACCAACGGGATTCACTCTGCGATCTAACTCTGAGGAGATCCGATGGCCATTCACGACATGAAGATGACAAGCGTCACCTCCCAGGCGCTCACTTCGACGCGGACGTGGACTGCGGTGATGGACCGGCTCGCATCGACAAACCGCTGCGTAGCAGTCGTCTCGGAATGAAGACAGACTGGGTGTGGGCTCAAGCCCGCGCCGGACGGATTTCCCACGTTCGCCTCGGCCGCTACCGGCGCTTCCGTGAATTCCGCCGTCGAAGCCTGGCTGCACGATCTCGAGACCGGCGGCACTACCTCAGCGGCTGTTAGGCCCGCAGCTCCCGTCCCGCTGCGCCGGCGCGCGCAACTGGACGATCCTG
>DATAUL010000457.1:0-8662 GCA_036268255.1 Solirubrobacteraceae bacterium
GGCGGTGGCGCGCTGCACCGGGTCGACGGCGTACTGCTTGTTCACCGGGGTGGAGTAGGCGTACTGGTTGTTCTCCAGCACGAACACCACCGGCAGCTTCTGGACCCCGGCCCAATTCATCGCCTCGTGGAAGTCGCCACGCGAGGTGGAGCCGTCGCCGAACCAGGTGAGCGCGCACCGACGCTCGCCACGCATCTTGAACGCCATCGCCATGCCGGTCGCGACGAGCATCATGTCGGGGAGCATCGAGACCATGCCGACGCAGCCGAGCTCACGATCGCCGAAATGCACGTTGCCGTCGCGTCCGCGGGTCACGCCCGCCGCCCGGCCCATGTACTGCGAGAGGATCCGCGTGGGGCTCACGCCACGGATCACGTGGGCCGCCAGGTCGCGATGCAGGATGCACAGACGATCCTCGGCGGCCATCGCAAAGGCGGCGCCTGCCGAGACCGCCTCCTGGCCGTAACCGTCGTAGAAGGAGCCCGGCACCTTCCCCTGCCGGTACAGGCTCATCGCCCGTTCCTCGATGCCGCGCATCATCAGCATGGCCCGCAGTAGCTCGATTCGATCGGCGAGCTGGAGGTGTGCGGCGTCGCCCGCCGTCTCCGGGGCAGGCGCGGCCGTGTCGGTCGCCATCTTTGAGTTGTCTCCCTTGGTTGGTGGGCGACGCGGGATCTCCGCTGCGCCCGGTTACGGGACGGTGCGGGATCTCCGCCTGCGTCCCTCGTCGGGGTGTCTCAGATTACTCCTCGGCCGTGCGGCACTACCCTTTAGCGCAATGGATCGCGCCTGGCTGGCCCGCGCTCGTTGGCGGTACCGAGGCGCGTGGCTGTGGCCGACGTTCGCCGTGCTCTCGCTCGCCGACGGGCTGATTGGGCACGCGCTCCCGGTCTCCGGTCACCAGCAGAGCATTTCCGGCGGGGTCGTCGTGGGACTGGCGCTCAACCTGCTTGCCGTCGTGCTGCTCTCCCACCCGCTCGGCGCGGTGCTGCGCCGCCGCCGCCGTGACCTGCCGAGGGCGATCGCGCGCAATTACGCGGGCACGTTGTGCCTGATCCTGATCAGCTGTGGGTTCGTCGCCGCCGGCCTGGCCACCCGCTCCGACCTCCGCTCCGACGACGCTGCCTACCGGGACGCGTTCGTGCGCGCCGCGGCCTACATCGGCGACCGAGCGCCGGCGCAGTTTCGCCGCAACCTCGCCCACGCCGACACCTTCACGATCCAGACAGGGAGCATCTACCGCACCTGCGTGCCCAATCCCGCTCGGACGCGCACCTACTGCGTGATTGTGCGCCGCTCGCTTCCGTTCGCCCGCAGCGTGTCGTTCGACGGGTACGAGCCCAACTCCGTGTTCGCCGCCGGCGCCAACTGACTGGTACAAGGGACGCGCTGCCAATAGGGTGGCGCCCACGCTGAGCACCACCGATATTCGTGCCGTCCTGACTGGGGCCGGCGAGCTGCTGGACGTGCCGAGCTCCGACGCGCTGCCGGAGGCTGCGATCGCGCTCGTCGAGCGGCTCATCCCGTGCGACACCGTCTCCTACAACGACATCGACCTCACGCTCGGGCGGGTCACAATCCACACGACGGGTCCGGTGCCCGACGCGGAGTCGGCCCGCGTGTTCGCCGCCCATGCCGTCGAGAATCCGCTCATCGCCCACCAGCACCGGACCGGCGATCCGTCGCCGGTCCGGCTGAGTGACTTCGTCACCGCCCGCCAGTTCCACCGTCGGCCGATCTACAACCTCCTGTACAGGCACCTCGGTGTCGAGTTCCAGATCGCGTTCGGGGTCGGTGCCGATCTCGGGCAGGTCGCCGGCATCGCGGTCAACCGCCGCCATCGCGACTTCTCCGACCGTGACGTGGAGGTCCTTGGGCTGCTGCGACCGCTGCTCGCCGAGGTCCGCGCGACGGTCGCCGTGGGCCGCTCACGCGACGGGATCGCCGATCGCCTGACGCCCCGGCAGCGCGAGGTGACGGCGCTGGTGGCGCGTGGCGCGACCAACGCCCAGATCGCCGGTCGGCTGGAGATCAGCGAGAAGACGGTGGCCAAGCATCTCGAGCACGTCTACGAGGCCCTCGGCGTCGGCAACCGCACGACGGCGGCGGCCCTGTGGTTGTCGGCGCATACGTGATTCTCCGTATTGAGTCCGGCGGTCCGGCCGACTTCAATTCGATCGGACCTTTGGGGGGCGTAGTTCCCGCAGGCGACGGTGATCGTGATCGAGCAGAAAGGACTGACATGCGTCGACCGCCTAACGGCGCGTCTTGAGCTTGACCGTCTTCTTCGCGTGGGCGGTGTGCTTGAGCGCCCGCCTGGTCGAGGCCCAGCGGCGGTCGGCGGTCGAGTGGCGCAGCTTGCGCTGATGACCGAAGAGCGCCTGCCACTGGACGGGGCCCACGGCGCGGGAGCGCACGATCGTGCACTTGCAGCCGGGATGCGCGCGACCGCGGTCGGCGGCGACGTGGGTCGCGAACAACCGGTTGGCGGCGTGGTGATGACACGCTCTGCACGAGCAGTGCGGACCGGTCCTGAGGCGATAGGAGACGCCCACGGTCGCCGCGTCGGCTGACCCGACGAAGTACAGGCCGGTGAGCATCGCGGCACCGCGCACGAGCATGTCCCGGCGGGAGATCTGCATGACCGTCCCTGCCTGTGCGTCGAAGAGGAGAAGGACGGCGCTCGACCCGAGGAGCCCCACCCGGCAAAACAGCCCGCCCGAAGGCGGGCAAAAAGGAAGCCGGGTGAGGCGTCTCCGGCCGAGCGCCGTGGACGCCTCATCGGTGCGCCGCGGCCGGTACTTGAGCAAACTGGACGGTTAGGCGGGGTCCAGGCGTACCGGCAGGCGAAACAGCGACGCGAAGCGCAACGCCAGGAAGGGGTCGCCCGACAGCTCGAAGCGTCCGCTGGAGATGAGCTCCGGCCACGTCACGGCCCCGCGGACGAGCGCGATCAGGTCGTCGGCGCCGACGAGCGCGCGGGCGCCGGCGCGCGGGGCGGGGCCCGGGCGGACCTCGCAGCGGCTGTCGGCGATGGCGAGCGAGAAGCAGCGCGGCGGCCGGTCCGCCGGATCACGAATCGCCAGCTCGATCGTGGCGTCCAGATCACCGGCGGCCGCCGCATCGAAGCGCATCGGGATCGCGCGCGGGAGGGCGCGCACGACGACGGCGTGGGCGAACCGGTTCACGACAGCAGGTGCTCCATCGCCTCGGTGGGATCCGAGAACAGCATGAGCGCGTCGTCAGTGGCGACCATCCGCCCGTAGTGAGTCGACATCTCGTGCTGGATCGAGTAGGCGTCGATCTCGTAGCCCAGCGCCTGTGAGACCTCGTCGTAGTCGATGACCAGCCGGTCGCGGGCGCGGACGTCCCAGAACGAGGCCTGCTCGAGGACCTCGATGCCGTCGTGGCCGGCCAGGCAGCGTGCCACCGCGTCACCCTCGGCGGACTTGGCCATCACGATCCCGACGTAGTCATACGTGCCGGTGGACGACGTCGGGCGTGCGTCGCGCGCCACGGCTCGCCGGGGTGCCCGGACCGCGGTCCGAGGTGCGAGGGTGCCCGCGCCCCCCGGCGACGACGTCGGCGCATGGCCGACCAGCGCACAGCATTCGGGCAGCCCGGCGTCCTCCAAGAGCTGGCCGGCGTAGCCGCGGATCCGCTCGGCGGCGCGAGTGGCATCGACACCTACGGTCTCGGCCACCGGCGCCAGCGCGGCCGCGGCGGCGAGTGCATCGGGCAGCCAATCGCGCACCCAGCCGGTGATCGTCGAGCGGTTGTGAGAGCCATGCTCCGCGTCGGTCAGCAGAAAGCGCGTCAGCGCGGCCGTCCAGCGCCGCGCCCACTCCCACTCCTGGGTCTCGGCCCGAGCGAGCACGGGGGTGACGGTGTCGCCGTGAGCGGCGGCCGCGCGGGTGCCGAGCTCGCGGCGGACGAGGGTGGCCACAGTCGGCTCGAAGCACAGGTTGGCGGCGACGAGCACCTCGCCCCAGTCGGGGCGGGCGGCCAGGCGCTCGAGGTAGCGCCGGGCCGGCTGCCACGCGTCGTCGTGCAGGAACGCCGCCCGGGCTGGCTCAATCGGCAGCTCGGTGCCGAGCAGCGGCTCGAGGTCCATCGCATAGAGGACGATCGCCTGCGCCGAGCGCTGCTTGTGGGCCGCCTGCAGGCAGACGCAGGTGGCCACGGTGTCCGACAGGCAGTCGCGTGCCGCGGTGGCCAGCGCGAACCACAGCCCGTGTTCGATGAACGCGGGAACCTGCAGGTGCAACGACAGGAACGAGACCCATTCCCGCGAGAAATCGCCAAACAGATCCTGCTCGGCGGCTGAGCCCACCGCCCCCTCGATCTGCTGCTCGATCGCGGACCCCGCCCGGTAGAAGGGACGCTCCCACTGCTCGCCGGGATCGCGGAAGTCAAACCAATCTGCGCTGCGCAGCGCGGTCGAGCCGTCGTCCCAGGTGCCGCGCCCATCAGCGAAGCTGACCGCCCAGCCCCGGCGCAGATGGCGGTGCACCGAGGGCTGGGTATCGACGGTGACGTCCTCGTACAGCGTGGCCCGCCGCCCGGCCGGGTCGAACCAGGCGAAGGCGCGCTCATCGACCGTCGCCGGAGCCTCGGCCACCTTCGCCGCCGCTGCGGCCGACGGCGTGAATCGGTCCTGGAAGATCCGCGCTGGATCGACGCCGCGGCGGGTGAGCAGTGCCTCGACGGCCTCGAGCATCGGCGGTGGTCCGCACATGTAGACGTCGGGCGACTCCAGCTCCTCGTCGATCGCGTCGTGCACGAACCCCTCGGTCACGGGGGTGAAGCGGAAGTCGGCCAGCCGCTCACCCAGACGGGCGATCTCGTCCGTCGCGAACAGATCGCCGGGCGAGCGTGCCCCGTAGAAGAAGCGGATCGGACGCGCGCAGCTCTCCGCGGCCAGCTGGCGCAGCACCCCCAGCACGGGGGCCATCCCCGAGCCGCCGGCGACCATCAGGATCGGCGCGTCCGAGGGCCGCAGGTGAAACGCGCCGTACGGCCCGGTGAACGCCAGCTGCGAACCGGCGACGATCTCCGACCCGAGCATCCCGCTGAGTCGGCCCCGGGGATAGCGCTTGATCATCAGCTCGATGTGACGCGAGTCCGGCAGGCTGGCGACGGAGAACGAGCGGCGCGCGCCGTCCTCGCCGGGGACGTGGACGTCGATGTACTGCCCGGGCAGCCAGGCGAAGTCCTCGGGCACCGTCACCGTCACCCCAAAGATGTCCTCGGTCAGCTGCACAACCGCCTCGACGACACCCGTCGCTTCTCGAATCGCGTTCTCCAGGCGGTAGTTGTCAGGGTCGTAGTGCAGCAGCTCGACGACGACGTCGCTGGTCGGCACCGACCGGCACATGAGGGCGTAGCCTTCTGAGCGCTCGGTGTCCGACAGCGCGAAATTCGAGTAGGGCGCGAGCTCGACGTCGCCCACGAGCAGGTAGCACTTACAGGCCGAGCACTGGCCCTCCCGGCAGCCGTGGGCGAGCGACAGGCGCTGGCGGAAGGCGGCGTCAAGAACCGTCTCCTCCGGTCCGCAGTCGATTGTCTCCCCGATCGGCTCCAGGCGAACCTTCACGCCGACGCGCTCCAGTCGCCGGAGGGCAAGCCCAGCTCGCGCGCGACGCGGATGTTGGGGCTCTGCAGCCGCAGGTCGTGAGCGCGGATGTCAGACAGGGACCAGCGGCCGTCCTGGCGCAGGTGAGGCTGGCCGATCAGCGTCTCGCCGTCGGCGCGGACGAAGCCGAGGTCCTCGATCACCCGCGAGGCCTCCCACCCGTGGTACCGGTCGAGGTAGTTGCGATCGCCGGTGTAGCGCCCGGGGTTGGATTCGTCCAGCCAGCGGCACTCCCTCGAGCAGTAGAAGCGGGTGCGATCAGCGACCACGCGGTGCACGCGGTCGCCCTCCGAAACACACAGGCCCTGACAGGTGAAGCAGAACGGCGGCGCCATGTTGATGAAGTTCAGCGGCAGGAACCCATTGGACGGGTCGGCGCCCGCGCGGAAGGCCTCGAAGAACGCGCCGTACTGCGCGTACCAGCCGGGGTACTTGGACTCGAACCATTCGAAGTCGCGCTCGTCGAGCGGATCGAAGCGCCAGAAGCTGAGCGGCCAGGCGGCGAAGGCCAGCACGGCGTGGCGGTGGTGGATGCCGGCGACGAGTCGCTCGCGGGCGCGGTCGAACATGTCGGGCGGGATGTCGAGACCGAGCTTGCCGAGCTTCATGATGTAGGCGCGGTGCCAGTCGTCTCGCACCCAGCGATCCCACTTGTCGACGAAGCACTCAGCATCAGAGCGATCGCGGGAGAAGTACTCGGTGACCACGGCCGAGAACACGTCGATGAACGCGTGGTTGATCCAGAACGCCTGCTGAAGGTCGCGCTCGATCAGCGGCGCGTTGTGCTCGTCCTGGAGAACGGTCAACAGCGTCGCGTAGCCGTTGGAGATGTGCCGCGCCTCGTCGGACTGGACGCTCAGATACGTTGTCGGCAGGGTGAAGTCGCCGTTGCGCGCGGCCACGTCAGGGGTGGCGACGAAGACGATGTTCGTGAACGCCGTCTCGGCCACGACCTGCAGCGTGAAGGCGCACTGGATCGGGTCGCCGACCATGAAGTGCGAGAGCATGTTGACGGCGGGATTGGTGAGCACCGAGCCCGAGAGCGCCTGGGCGCCGATGTTCCACCCGGCCGGGTCGGGGACGTTCTGGGCGTACCAGCGCGCGAGGGACATCTGCATCCCGGTGTGGCGGATCTCATCGACGAACTGCACGTGGTAGCCGTTGCGCAGCTCGTTGTTGGGGACCGCGCTCATCAGCATCGACATGCAGCGCCCGGCGGCGACCTCGGCGAAGTTCGTGACGGGAATGAACGCCTTGAGGATCTCCAGCCAGCGCTCGTGCGCCTTGTGGGGCATGTCGGCGCGGACCGCCGCGTCGTGTCCGCCAAACACGCGCTCGTCCTTCTCGAGCTCCATCGGCAGGTACTCGCGCATGATGTGGCGCATCGGGTCCTTGGCCTTATGGGGGAACCGGTAGCGCGTCGGATAGCGCACCGCCGGCTCGTGGTAATCGGGCTCCCAGCCCAGCTGCGCGATGCGCTCGTGCGTCTGGGTGATGCTGCGGCGGCGGGGGGTGGCGCTCATGCTCCGCAGACCGTACCCCTGTGCCCCGGTGCATTTTTCCGCTTTCTGGCAACGTCTGAGCAGCGCTCGTTTATCATCATGTGATAATCGCTCAGGTCCTGCCTCCCGAGACAGTGGCGTTCGTGCTCTCCGAGCTCGACCGGATCGTCGCCGAGATCGTCGTCGCCGTGCGCGAGGCCAGCCCGGTGTACGGCGAGGTGCTCCTAGCCCCCGAGGGGATCGGTCTGCGGCTGGGCGTCGAGCAGGCGATCCGGGCGTTCCTGGAGGCTGTGGGGCGAGGCGACCGGCCCGGCAAGGAGACCGACGAGTTGTGGCGGCGGCTGGGAGAGGCGGAGTTCCAGGCGGGCCGCTCACTCGACGAGCTGCGCCTGGCATTTCGCGCCGGGACCCGCGCGGCGTGGCGGGCGGCCGCCGACGTGGCGGCGCGCGCCGACATCTCCGCCCCGGTGGCCATCGCGCTCGCGGAGGCGATCTTCGTCTACGGCGACGACCTCGCGACCGATGTCGTCGAGGGCTACCTGCGGATGCAGTCAGACGAGGCCGGCGAGCGGGAGCGCCGCCGCCGCCGGCTGGCCGCGGCGCTGCTTGACCCCGGCGGCTACGACCCCGGGGTGGCGGCGCGCGCCGCCGAGCTGGCCGGATGGCCGATCCCGCGCGAGTTGACGGTCGTGGCGCTCGCCGCCGAGGCGCCCGGGTCGCCCGCCGGGCGGCTCGACGCCGACGTCCTCGTCGGTGCCGACGAGGAGGGCGGATGTCTGATCGTCCCCGATCCGCACGGTCCCGGGCGGGCTGCCGTGCTCGACCGCGCGCTTGCGGACGAGCCCGCCGCCGTCGGCCTGACGGTCGCCCCCGCGCTCGCTCGGCAGTCGTTGCGCTGGGCACGGCTGACGCTGGCGCTCGCCGGCGAGACCGACTCCCCGGTGCGCGCCGCCGACCACCTGTCGACGGTCATCCTGCTTCAGGACCGCGAGCTGGCACGTGCGTTCGCCGCCATGCGGCTGACCGCGCTGGACGGGCTCGCGGCCGGCGAACGCGAGCGGCTGACCGAGACGCTGGCCGCGTGGCTGGCCCACCAGCGCCACACTCCCCGGATCGCCGAGGCGCTGCACGTCCATGCGCAGACGGTCCGCTACCGGATCGCCAGGCTGCGCGAGTTGCTCGGCGACGCCATCGACGACCCCGACGGTCGTTTCGAGCTCCAGCTGGCGCTGCGGATCAGCTCCGGGACAGCCCGACGAGCAGCTCGTCGATGACGTCGCCCATCTCGGCGCGGGCCTGCGACGGATCGTCGGCCCGCGCGATGTACAGGGCGGCCTCGTCGAGCGCGCCGATCAGGACGTGGGCCAATGGCGGCACCGGCCGGCGAGGGATGCGCCCGACGTTCATCGCGTGGGTGAGGATGGCTTCGAGCAGACCCAGCCCGTAGCGAAGGCCGATCTCACGCCAACGTTGCCAGCCCAGGACGGCCGGCCCGTCGAGAAGCGCGATCCGCTGGACCTCGGGC
>DATAUL010000458.1:0-3968 GCA_036268255.1 Solirubrobacteraceae bacterium
TGGTTGTGAATCTGGTCGGCCATCCGGTAGCCGTCGGCGAGGGTGACCCCGGGGACGAAGCGCGCAAGCGTCTCGGCCACGTGGTCGAAGGTGTTGTGGTCGTCGTTGAGGACGACCACTCGCCAGGGTCCGCCGACGCCGCCCCCGGGGACGCCTGTGCGGGGAAGCTCAACCGTCACTGACACTGCTGGCAGCATAGCGACGCGTCCTCGCCGCGACCAGACCCGGCTAATCCCGCGCTGCCTGCCTGCTCCAGTAGCGCTCGTAGCCGGCGTACAGCTGCTCGACGGGGGCCGCCTGCTGGTAGACGGCGGCCTGCTGGGGGCTGCCGTCGCGGAGGATCTCGCCCTGCACTTTGGAGATGAACCGCTCGCGATCACCGCTGCGGGCCAGTTGGGACCAGTCGTCGAGGCGGGCGCTGAGCTCGTCGAGTTGCTCGGTGACGTTCTCGTAGCCGTCGAAGTGCGTCACCGCCAGGCGGTGAGGCTCCCACGCACGGATGGTGGCGATCGACTCGTGCCACAGCTCGACCTCGACGTCGGGCGGCGGGGTCGGCGGGATCGTGATCGAGTCCGGGGTGATCCGCACCCCGCCGACATCGCCGACGAACGCCGTGCCGTCGTGCAGATAGGAGACGTGGTGCGACGCGTGGCCGGGCGTGTAGGCGACCTCGAAACGGCCCTCGAGGAGGCGCTCGCCGCCCTGCAGGACGTGCAGATTCCCCTCGGGGACGGGCAGCATCTCGCCCCACAGCCGCTCCATGTCGTCGCCGTAGAGGCGCTGGGCCGAGGAATACAGCCGTGAGGGGTCGATCATGTGGCGCGCGCCGCGCTCGTGCACGTAGACGGGCAGATCGGGCCAGCGCTTGACGAGCGTCCCGGTCGCGCCGGCGTGGTCGAGATGGATGTGGGTGAGCAGCACCGCACGCGGGCGCTCGTCGCCCAGCGCGCCGAGCAGCGTCTCCAAGCAGGAGCTGGGCCCGGGGTCGACGAGCACGTCGCCGACCTGCCAGCAGCCGATAACGCGCGCGATACCCAGGTGCATGAGATCGATCACGCGCACGACGTCTGAAACGGGATCGAAGCTAGCGGCCGAGGCGGCGGTTGGCGGCTTGCGAGGCGGGGCGGATCACGCCCGTCGAGTCATCGTCGGTCGAGCCGCTACGACGTGGCGGCGGCCCGTCGGCATCCGGTGCGGGCGACTCGGCGGTGTCGTCCGTGGGCTCGTCGGCCTCGGGCAGGATCGCCGTCTCCTCGGACTCCCGCAGCGGGGTGAAGGCGACCGTCCGCGTGATGTCCTCGTCCTCGAGCTCGAACTCCTCCTCGACCTCATCCTCCTCGTCGACCTCATCCTTCGGCTCGACCTCGGGCTCGGGCTGCTCCTCGGCGGCACCGGCCTCGACGGGCGTGCCCGCGACGAGCGCGGCATCGTCGTAGGGCGTGAGCTCGTCCGCGGGCGCGTCGTCGTCCCCGGACGCGTCGGTCTCCTCGTCGGTGGGGAAGCGCTCGGCGGCCACCTTGGCCAGGGCCAGCAGCTGGCCGGCCAGATCCTCGGCGTCGGCGACGATTCGCTGGCGCTCGATCCAGATCCGGTCGGTATCGGCATCGAGCTCGGTGACCCGCTGCTCGGCGGCGTTGGCGATCTGGTTGGCCTCCTGGCGCGCCTGGTGCAGCCGGTCCTCGGCCTCGGAGCGCGACTGGGCGGTGATCTGCTCGGCCGTCTCGTGGGCGCGCTGCAGCACCCCGGTGATCTGGTCGCCGACGCGCTCCAGCGCCCGGCGAACGGCCGCCTCCGGGGAACGGGTCGCCTGCAGCTCGGCGATCAGCCGGCGCGTCTGCTGGACGTATTCGTCGACGGCCAGGCGGTCATAGCCGCGCAGCGCGTGGGGGAAGTCGGCGTCGATCACCGACAGGGGGTCGTCGGGCAACGTCTCCAGTGGCGCGGTGATCTCCTGGATGATCGCGTGCTCGGTGGCGGCAGAACTCTGATCAGGCATAGAAGAGCGTGTCGCAATTGTGGCAGGTGGGGCGGTCAGGTGCTGGGGGTGGGGGGTGGGATCCGATCCATACAATGTCCGCGATGCCCGACCCGCTAACCGCCCGGCTTCCGGAGCGTGACCGGCCGTGGATGATGCGCACCTACGCCGGGCACTCCGACGCCCAGCGCTCCAACGAGCTCTACCGGCGCAATCTCGAGAAGGGCCAGACGGGGCTGTCCGTCGCCTTTGACCTGCCGACGCAGACGGGCTATGACCCCGATCACGTGCTCGCCAAGGGCGAAGTCGGCAAGGTCGGCGTCTCGATCGCCCACGAGGGCGACATGCGCACGCTGCTGGCCGGCATCCCGCTCGATCAGATGAACACCTCGATGACGATCAACGCCACCGCCGCCTGGCTGCTGGCGCTGTACATCGTCGCCGCCGAAAATCAGGACCCACCCACCCCCGAGAACCAGCTGCAGGGGACGACGCAGAACGACATCCTCAAGGAGTACCTGAGCCGCGGCACCTACGCCTTTCCCCCGGCGCCGAGCATGCGGCTGATCGCGGACACGATCGCCTACACCGTGAACCACGTGCCCAAGTGGAACCCGATCAACATCTGCTCCTATCACTTGCAGGAGGCCGGAGCCACGCCCGTGCAGGAGATCGCGTACGCGATGTCCAACGCGATCGCGGTGCTGGACGCCGTCCGTCTGCGGGTGCCCGAGGAGCTGATGGGCAGCGTCTTCGGGCGGATCTCGTTCTTCGTCAACGCCGGTGTGCGCTTCATCGAGGAGCACGCCAAGCTGCGCGCCATGTCCCAGCTGTGGGACGAGCTGGGCCGCGACCGCTACGGCGTCGAGGACGACAGGCAGCGCCGCTTTCGCTACGGCGTCCAGGTCAACTCGCTCGGGCTGACCGAGGCCCAGCCGGAGAACAACGTCTACCGGATCGCGCTCGAGGCACTGGCGGTGACTCTCGGCCGCGGGGCGAGGGCCCGCGCCCTGCAGCTGCCCGCCTGGAACGAGGCGCTCGGTCTCCCCCGCCCCTGGGATCAGCAGTGGTCGCTGCGCCTGCAACAGGTGCTGGCCTACGAGACCGACCTGCTCGAGTACCCCGACATCTTCGAGGGCTCTCACGTGATGGAGGGCCTCGTCTCCGAGCTCGTCGGCGGCGCGCGCGCCGAGATGGCGCATGTTGCCGAGCTGGGCGGCGCCGTCGAGGCCGTCGAATACATGAAGTCAGCGCTCGTCGAGTCCCATCGCGAGCGCTGGCGGCGGATCGAGTCCGGCGACATGACGATCGTCGGCATGAACCGCTTCACGAGCACCGAGCCCTCCCCCCTGACGGCCGACGCCGACGGCGGAATCATGACCGTCGACCCAGCGGTGGAGGCCGAGCGACACCAAGCGGTGTCGCGATGGCGGAGCGAGCGGGACAACGCAGCCGTCAAACAAGCCCTCAAAAATCTCGCCGAGGTGGCCGCCGACGACGCCCAGAACATCATGCCGGCGACGATCGCCGCCGCCCGCGCGGGCGCCACCACCGGCGAGTGGTCACAGACCCTGCGCGACGTCTTCGGCGAGGACCGCGGGCCGACAGGCGTCGGCGACGCCGCCGCCGTCACCGGCGAGGACCTCGAGGAGCTGCGCGACGAGGTGGAGCGCGTCTCGGAGGCCCTCGGCCGGCGGCTGAAGTTCCTCGTCGGCAAGCCCGGCCTCGACGGCCACTCCAACGGCGCCGAGCAGATCGCCGTGCGCGCCCGCGATGCCGGCATGGAGGTCGTGTACGGCGGCATCCGCCTGACCCCCGGGCAGATCGCCGAGTCAGCGGCGCAGGAGGATGTCGACGTGATCGGCCTCTCGATCCTCTCCGGCTCGCACGCGGAACTGATCCCGGATGTGCTCGCGGCGCTGCGCGACGCCGGCGCCCAGGACATCCCCGTGATCGTCGGCGGCATCATCCCGGATCCAGATGCCGCGGTGCT
>DATAUL010000459.1:0-5457 GCA_036268255.1 Solirubrobacteraceae bacterium
GCGACCCGTTGAAATCCGACCGCTTTGAGCCGTTTCAGTGGTGGAGAATCGGGGAGAATCCTCGCAGCCTCTGCGCAGTGGCTCAGAGCCACACACGGGGCGCTTTCCCCTGGAGGGTCCGTTCGGCCGCTGGTCGGCGGGCCCTCCAGACCAAAGGCCGGGCCCGCGATCCAAACGCGGACCGCGGGCCCGGGGCGCGCGTGCAGTGGGGGCGCAGCGCACGCGCGGCGCGTCCCTGCCACTCGACGCTACCCCGCTCCTTAAGGACGTATGCCCCGCCTGCGGCCTGTCCGATGGCCCGAGACCGACCTCCGACGGCAGATGAGCAGATTTATGTAGGTATGGGTAGAGGAGGCGCGGGGGGCCCGCCTCTCGCCCAGGTGGGTCCTCCGATCTTCTCCTCGACGCTGCGACCAGCACGACGCTCGAATCGTGCCGGGCGCGTCAGTTCGCTGATCCAAGATCAGCAGGTTTGCGTAGGTCTCAGTGGTGGGGGCTCCCGGAGGGTCCGCCCGAGCCCGGGCGGGCCCTCCCACTACTCGGCCGGCGGTTGCTTGGCGTCGTGCTTCGTCGCTCGGGCGATCGGAGCGGCGGCGTGCTGCCAAAGGTGCCGGAGCTTGGCGGCCGGCGCGAAGCGCTCGGCGTTGACCCAGAGCACGATCAGAGCCGTCCAGATCAACACAAGCCAGGTCATGCGCCCTTATCGGCAGCTCGTACGTGCTGGTTGAGCCGACCCCGAGAATGCGCCGAGTGCCCCGATTCGGAAATTCGTGCCACGAATTTCCAAACCGCGACACTAGGTCCTGATCCGGAGAACCCCTGTGTGCCGCTTCGTTGACTTCGCCGAGAGCCGCGTGGTGATCGAGAGCTTGGCGGTGAGCGTGCGGTGCCCGCGCCGGTGCCGGCGCGCGGCCGTCGCCAGCCTGCGGACCGGCTTGGACAGTTTCACCGCGACGTGGTCGACCTTGCCGGACTTGAAGCGGAACGTGTGCGTGAGGGAGTGCCGGGACACCCTGAGCACCAGCCGGCCCCGGCAGACCTTCCCCTTGCGCGTCTTGCCCCGGGACGCCCGACAGCGGAGCGAAACGCGGACCTTGCCATGCCGGATCCGCACAGTCTTCGGTTTGACCTGCACGGCGACGTAGACGATCTTCGCCTTCTTCTTCGTCTTCTTGCTCGGACCGGTCGTCGGCGATGGGCCCTTGGGAATCGTGATGATCACCGAGCCCGTCGGCGGCGAGGGCCAGGCGGCGAGGGCGGTGTAGGTGCTCGTCCCCACAGGAGCGTTCGTCCAGCCGGACTGCCCGCCGGCATACGGGCTGCCCACGGTCGTCCCGGTGAGCGGGATCAGCCGCGCGGCGCCGGTCTGGTTGGCGACGGTGACGACGTTGCCGCGGATCGAGCCGCTCACGCCGTGCTGTTGCGCCAGCCAGCCGGACTGCTCGTTGATCAGGGCTCCGATCTGCGGCATCGTCGGCTGCACGATCGGCGCGTTACCGAGGAAGTAGGACGAATACTGCGCCAGCAGCGGATTCATCGTCTCGTAGAACAGCCCGTCGCCGTTGCCGTTGGCCCCGCTCGTCTGCGACGACATCAGGTTGGTCTGATGGAAGTAGTGCGGCCGGGGGTCGTTGCCCATCATGTGCTGGAACATGTTCTGGTCGGCGCTCGCGACGATCTGGCCGATCGTGAACGCCGTGCCGGCCGGGTTGCAGGTCGTCACCCCGGCGATCGGCACGCAGGTCGGGTCGTCGTAGAGCGTCTGGTACTCGTCGACCTCCTGGGCGTTGGTGGAGACGTTGTAATAGATGTTCGTCGGGTACCGGGGGATCGCGGTGGCGCCGGCGTCGGAGAACGTCGATCCCGCCGGGTTGGTGGCAGCGCCGTAGCCACCCGTGGCAAAGCTCCCGTCGGCCGGACTCGGATACGGCTTGGACGCATCGGCCCCGAAGTACCTGATCCCGCCTCCGGCGCTGCCGGCGAACGCCGCGTCGAGGTTGGGGTTCTGCTCATAGCCGCTCTCCACCGCCGTACCGGCTTTCTGAGGCTCTCCCGCCGGCGCCGGCGAGCCGGCGATCCCGGTGTCGGTGAACGTCTTCATGACGGGGCCGCCGCCGGCCGTGTTGGTCGTCGAATTGCCGGTCGGGTTGGTGAAATCGGTCGCCGTGCTGGCGTTGACGACACCGATCTGCGACCAGGCGCCGACCGTGGTGCCTGTGACCGGCGCCCGGTAGATGATGTAGTCGGCCGCGTGGCATACAGCCTCCCAGTTGACCGCCACCGAGCTGGTGGCGCCCGTGACCGCCACGGCAGCGGAGATCGAGGCGGCTGACTCCCCGGAGCCGGCGACCGGTGGCGCGCCCGGCGCGGCCGTGTTGAACTGGTCGGCGACGGCGTACTCATAGGATCCCGCCGGCAGCGTCCCCCCGGTGGTCGCGGCGGTGGCCGAGTCGATATCGGGCGGATCGACCTGTCCGGGATTGCCGGGCACCAGGTTGGCCAACCCGGAGTGCTCGCCGGTGATGATCACGCTCGGATTCTCCGCGCCGAGCGTGATCGACGGATCGGTCGTCTGGGCGAGGCCGAGGCCCCCCGCCGTCGGATTGCCGCCGGCGGCCGCCGTCGATCCCCAGGACGTGTTCTGGTTGAGCTCGGCCTCGACGTAGCCCTGAGTCGCGCAGCCCTCGTCGAGGTTGGGGTGATCCCAGGTGTGGCTGATCCAGCCGAAGTCGCCGGCGTACGGATGCCGCGTCGCCGGGTCGGTCGTCTGGAAGGCGGCGAGGAGCGGGTCGGTGCCGGTCGGCACGCCCGTGCACGCCGTGCTCGTTCCGCCCGTCGTGTTGTCGCCGGCGGCCGCGTCAATGCATCCCTGGGCGAACTGGACGCTGCCGCCGCCGTTGAACAGCATGTCGATCCGGAAGCCGTGCGCCGCCGACCACTGCGCCGCCGTCGTCACATCCGACGGAACCTCGCGCAGCGCGTCCGCGGCGTTGAAGTCCGTCGAATGCGCCGACGTGGTGGCGTTGCCGGCCACGCTCCAGCTGTCGTCGCCGAGGAAGTTGTCGTCGATATCGGCTTCCAGGTAGTTGCGCTGGTCACCGAAATACGTACTCCGCGCCAGCCATGCCAGCTCGCCGTGTCGCAGCAGCTCGCTCTGGATCATGTACTGGTTCTGGTCGAAGGCCTGATACATCGTCTGGCGTCCGTCGGCGCTCGTGTAGATGCCGAGCATCGAGCTCCCGTTCGGGCCGGAGATGAGGGTCGTGACGTTCGCCTTGGCCAGCGGAGTGGCCTCGTAGCCGAACGTGCCTGTCGGATCGAGCGAGACCGACTTGAGATATGGGAACGTCTTGGCACCGCTGGCCGTCAGCGTGAGCGGAGTGCTGGCTCCCGGCAGGGCCTGGCCGGCCGCCGGCGTTGTCAGGCCGTAATCGCCGCTCGGGAAGACGTAGGCGCTGATCTGGCGCACCGAGAACTCGTGCTCGAACGTCTGCAGTGCCGTCCACTCGGCGTTCGTCAAACCCTCGAGGCCCGACGTAGCCACCACCACGCCCTCGTAGTTGGCGACCCGCGTGCCGCCGGCCGCCGTGCTCGAGAGCGCGGGCAGCGTCCCGCCGCTGGAGGTCACCACGGTGTCGAAGGGGACGCCCTCGCGCCGCAGCGTGTTCTGCCAGTCGACGTAGGAGACCTCGGTCGCGGTGTCGGTGATCAGCAGCACCTTCATGCCGATCTGCTGGGTCGCCGGAGCGGCCGCAGCGGCCCCGACTCTCCCCGCAAAGCCGGAGGCCGATAGGAGCGCGCTGCATGCGATGCACGCGGCCACCACCAGACCGCGCCGCGCGCGTCCTCTGCCCACCATGCCCACCATGCTCGCCGACGCCCGCGGCTCTGCCTATGGTCCGCCTGACCCCGCTTGGTTCAGATGGTGAACGATCTCGCGATTCGGAGCGACCGCCCGGGCGCGGCTACTCGGCCTCGTAGTCGAGCAACTCCTGCAGGACGAGCTCGAACGCGGTCGGCTCGAAGCGCTCCGGGATGTCGGCCTCGACCACGATCTCATAGCTGGCGCGCAGGGCCTGGACGAGATCCTGGCGCTTGACCGGCTGACCTTCGGGACGATCCATGATGGGCTCCTTGGGGCGGGTGGCCGTTGGATTACAGCAGTCGCCGCATTCCCCTCGCGCGGCTAGCCGAGCGCGTGCTCGCGCGCGTAGCTGGCCCGGCAGCCGTCGCCGCAGAACCACACCGTCTCGCCGTCTGACACCAGGTGGGGACTGGCGGGCACGGTGGCCACCTTCATCCCGCACACGGGATCGATGGCGACCCCGGTGACGGGCGGGGTGATGACCTCCACCTCCGGCGTGGTCGAGCTCCCAGGCGGATCCTGTGAGGATCCGGGGTGGGCGTGATGGACGGCGACCATCTCGGCCAGGATCGAGATCGCGATCTCGGTCGGCGTGCGGGCACCGATGTCGAAGCCCGCCGGGGTGTGCACCTGCGTGGCCAGCTCGGACGCGACCGCCAGCTCCGAACGCACGACGAAGCCGCGCTTGGGGCTGGCCACCAGCGCGACGTAGGGAACTCCGGCCTCCAGTGCCGATACCAGAATCTGCTCCTCCCCGGCCCCGTGCGAGGCCACCACAACGGCCGCGGCACCCTCCAGTGGCCCCACGTCGGCCGCCGAGCCGAGCGAGCAGTCGTAGTCGGCGGCTCGGGCGAGCTGGACGAGTGCCCTCGCGATCGGCGAGCTCCCGACCACGATGACGCGGTTGGCGGGCAGATGGGGCTCGAGGAAGATCTCCAGCGACCCTCCGCTCAGGCAGGGGTTGTGCTCGACCACGGCGCCCTCCATCAGCTCGGGCGGGGCCCCCTCCCCCTCGAGGTCGCCGGGCACCAGGCGCAGCAGCAACGGCTCGCCCGTCTCCAGCGCGCGCAGCGCATGCAGGCGCACCGACGATTCGGCGCACACGCCGCCCACAAAGCCCTCGATCGTCCCGTCGCCGAGCACGATCGCGCCATCGCCGGGGCGCACGCTCGTCGGCCGGCGGGCCCGCACGACGGTCGCCAGCACAAACGGCTGCCGTTCGGCGGCGAGCCGCTCCATCTCCTTTGTCTGCTCCACAGCCATCATTGCGGGGGAACCGCCTTTCCTTGCATAGCGTCCCATACGCGGGCGGGGGTGCACGGCATGTCCATGTGGCGCACGCCGTAGGGGGCGAGCGCGTCGCACACGGCGTTGACGATCGCCGGCGGGGACCCGACAGTGGCCGACTCGCCGATCCCCTTGGCGCCCAGCGGGTGATGGGGCGACGGGGTCACGGTGTAGTCGGTCTCCCACTCGGGGACCTCGACCGCCGTCGGGATCAGATAGTCCATCAACGAGGCGCTCAGGCAGTTGCCCTCCTCGTCGTAGCCGACCATCTCCATCAGGGCGATGCCGACGCCGTCGGTCAGCCC
>DATAUL010000460.1:0-9917 GCA_036268255.1 Solirubrobacteraceae bacterium
ATCAAGTCAGGCCGATCGTCGAAGGCAAGAACCGAGGCCGACACTTCGTGAGCAAGACAACCTCGCCGCAGTCAATCGCTTTCTGAGTCAGACCTCGGTTCAGCCTTCGACCCTACGCGAACCGTCGCCCGCGCGGGCACCCAAGATTCAACACCGGGATCGCTTTCGTCGTCGGCGTTGAGAACACCGACGAGTGCTTTGTGACGGGATCCTGAACCGCGCCGTCGCGGGCGCGCGAGCGCGTTGCCGCGGTAGCGGTCACGAGCGGTCGAGCAAGGCCTGACGCTGCTTTGCGTGCGCATCCGGGCGATCCCTATCAACGGGAAGCACTCGTCCGAGCTCTGGGTACCGGACTTTGCGCTTCGGGGACACTCGATCGCGACGCGCCAGGCATGCGGGCCGACCGACGAGGCGGTCCGCCGGATCGCTCGAGAGGCGCATCTACATAGGCAACTCAAGTCATTGCACGCTGCGCCCTCCGCCCCGCAATCGGCGACAAGCGGGTCTGAACGGCGCGGGGTCGCGCCGGCGCCGCTGGTCCCCGCCGGCGCGACAGTTGCGTCGGTTTCGGTCTGCGCCCCAACGGATCAGTCCCTCCGCGACGACGCGCTCGTCCGACCGGGCGCTGGACGCGCGGGTCCGTAGAGTCCGCCCACGCTAAGAGCGCTGCAGTGCGGGCAACGAAGGCGTGGGCAGTCGTGGCGATCCGCCAGGGGTTGTCGCGCGGAGATCATCCGCGCGTCCGTGCGCGGACTGCAGCCCGCGCGCCCGCGCCGATGGCGGCTCTGCAAGCAGGATCACGCGCACGGACACCACGCCCCCGATCTCGCGTCCATGCTCGATGGATCACTCGCGCGCGATGAGATCGTGCTGCGCGTGACAGCCTCGACCTGACCGGCCACGACATCCACCCGGATCACGAACGCCGCCCCATCTCACGCGCTCATGATCCATGGGACGCTCTGATCCACAAACGTCCCAGCCAGGCACACTGTACGCACCGGGAGTGCTAAAAAACGTCCCATAACGTCCCGGAGACCGGGTTCGCGAGGCACAAAAACCCTTATCGCTTATCGCGGCCTAACGTCCTTGCCTTACAAGCAGGAGGTCACTGGTTCGAGCCCAGTACCGCCCACTCTAAACGGCCTGGAAACGACCAAGGTCTACAGCCCCGGTGAGCAGGCCGCGCAGCGTTTTGGTGTAGGTGTCCAGGGCCGCGCGACCCCGGTGGGTCAGCGCCACCGAGGTTCGCGAGGCGGGCCAGTTCCCGGTCTTCTCGCCGGTGAGGTAGTTGGCGTCCTCAAGCTTGCGCGGGTGCGTGATCAGGTTGCCGGGTGTCAGCCCGATCATCTCCTGCAGGCGGGTGAAGGACAGCGCGTCACCGTCGGGTAGCGCGGCCGGCGTGGCCACGATCTGCGGTCGCGCGGGAACGTGGATCAACGGATCAAGCACAGCGCAAAGTCAATGCCGGTGACGTACGGACCCATGCTCAGGGCGATCCGCCGCCGTTTGGCCGCTGGCTCGATCAGCTCGTGGGAGCCGCTTGCGGCGGGCCGCCGTCATCCTCGAGCGACTGTTCGGCGGGTGCCTCGGCAGTCTCGTCCGATCTCGGCGGCTCGATCGGCCTTCCGTCCTGATCGAGATACACCACCCGGCCGGTGGCCATCGGCTTCAGGGCGGGCAGGATCACCGTGGGTAGCAACAGGGGGAGGAACAACAGGTTCAACCAGTCCCACAAGGTGTTGCCGGTGAAGCCCGTCCAGCTCCACTTCCCGAGGTATCCGCCCAGTACGAGCGCGACGAACGCGACGAACGCGCTGACCGTCACCGCCGAATGATGGGGGCGCCACCGGCCGCGCAGCTCGAACAGGCTGGGCAGCAGGACCAAGGTCAGCGGCAGGAAGACCAGACCGAACCAGTCCCACAGGGTGTTCCCGCGGAACCCGGTCCAGCCCCACGGAACCGTATAGCCGAGAATCACGACCAGCGTGAACGCCGCCAGGACGCCGTATCCGAAGGCCTTGGTCGGACGTTGGACGCGCGTATCGGCGCTGAACCAGACCGGCAGCACGACGACGGCGAGCGGCAGCATGAGCAGGTGCAGCCAGTCCCACAACGTGGCGGTCCCGCCGTTGATGCCGGTCCACGGCCAATGGTGGCTGTAGCCACCCCAGAGCACGATGGCGAGTGCCAGACCGGCGGCGGCGCCCAGCGCGATCTGCCGTCTTCGCGAGCCCTTCACGGGTGCGTCGTTCGGCGCTCCGATGGACCGTTGGGCTTCCATGCGCGAGCAGGACTAAACCACACCCCCGCGCATTCGCAACCCCCGGCCCGCGCCGGCCCGCGCGGGCCCGCTGGCGGCGCAGCTCGGCCAGCAATAGGTCGATGCCCAGCTTGGCTATCCGGCCAGCACCCATAAATTCATCGGAAGCTCCTCGGTCGCGGGGCCTAACATTTGACGGAGAGCGGCGCGTCCCCGCATATCCACGCGTCGCAGGCTTCGACCGAGAAGGTGATGCGGTGGATTTCCAGCAGGCTCTGCGGCAGGCGTCACAACACGCTCCGGCCGAGCGCGCTGAGGTCATTGCCCTGAACGAATACGTCGATCGGGTGGCCGCGCGCCCCACGATCGCCGCCTCGGCGCACCAGCGACTGTTCAACATGATCGTCTCGGCGGGCTCGCAGGCCGGCCGGCACGCAGGCGAGACGTCCTACAGTTTCTTCGCCGGGGAGCTGTTCGGGCTCGATGTGCCGATGGAGCGCGTCGTTCGGTACTTCGAGACCGCGGCCCAGGGACATGAGACCCGGCGCCGGATTCTGCTCCTGTGGGGGCCGCCCGGCGGCGCCAAGAGCTCGGTGGCCGCGATGCTCAAGCGCGGTCTCGAGGCGTGGAGCCGGACAGACGAGGGGGCGGCGTACGCGCTCCAGGGCTGCCCGATGCATGAGGAGCCGTTGCACCTCGTTCCCGAGGCCCTCCGCCCCCAAGCTCGTGATCACACCGGCGTCGCGGTCGAGGGCCAGTTGTGCCCTGTCTGCCATTGGCGGCTCGACAACGACCTCGGCGGGGATTTCCTGAACTTCCCGATCGAGCGGATCGACTTCTCCGAGGCCCGGCGGATCGGCATCGGCACGTTCGAGCCCGGTGACCCCAAGTCGATGAGCACCGAGCAGCTCACCGGTGGGTTGGATTTCAAGGCGATCGAGGCGCACGGCTCGGACTCTCACCCGTTGGCGCTCGACTGGGCGGGCGAGTTCTCGAAGTCCAACCGTGGGCTGTTCGAGGCGGTTGAGTTCTTCAAGAACCCCGCGGAGTTCCGCAACCTGTTTCTCACGATGGCGCAGGAGAAGCAGTTCAAGGTGCCCAAGTTCGGCTATATCGACTCAGACACGGTCATCCTCGCCCACACCAACGAGGCGGAGTTCCGCGCGTTCATGGCTGATCAGAAGAACGAGGCCCTCAAGGATCGCCTCGTAGCGATCCCGGTGCCCTACAACGTCCGTGTCTCCGACGAGGAGCGGATCTACCGAAAGCTCCTGACCTCTCGCGGCACCCGCACGGATCTCCATATCGCCCCTCATGCGTTGCGCGCGGCCGCGATGGTCGCGGTGCTGTCGCGTCTGAAGGGGCACGAGACGCTCGGACCCGTCGAGAAGATGAAGCTCTACGACGGCGAGGAGGTCGGCGACTTCAAGGTTGCGCAGATCCCCGAGATCAAGCGAGTCGTCGAGCACGAGGGGATGAGCGGCCTGGGTCCGCGCGCGATCGTCGACGTGCTCTCCGGAGCGGCGCGCAAGGCCGACGCCGAGCAGCACCACGGCATGTACCTCACCCCGATCATGGCGCTGATCGCCCTGAAGGAATACATCGACCACCTCGAGGCGCCCAAGGAGATCCGCGAGCGTCTGGGCGCGTTCGTCGTCGACGCGCGCAAGGAGATCGACCGTCGTCTCAAGGAAGAGGTGCGCAAGGCGTTCGTGCCGGCATTCGCCGAGCACGCCCAGCGGCTGCTGGAGAACTACCTGACCAACGTGGAGGCGTATTGCGAGGGGACGCTCACCAAGGACCCGGTCACCGGCGAGGACCGCGACGCCGACGAGCACCTGATGCGGGCGATCGAGGCAAACGTCCGCCCGGCCGTGCCCGAGTCGGCGAAGGACACCTTCCGCCAGGGCGTGTTGATGAGGATCGGGATCGCCCTGCGGCGTGCCGAACGGCCGCTGACCTACCAGACCGACACGATCCTGGCCGGCGGTATCGAGGAGTACCTGTTCGACCAGCTCAAGGACATCGTGCAGGTCACGCTGTCGAAGACCAATCCCGACAAGGAGCAGGCCATGCGGCTCAACGAGGTGATGAAGATCCTCGTTCAGGAGCGCGGTTACAACGCGTACTCGGCGCGTGATCTGCTCGACTACGTCGGCCAGCTGCTGCACAGGTGATCCTGGTGATCTGATGGCGGTCCTCGGAGATTCCGGGCTGCCGCGTGACCAGGGGCGGCGCGATGCGCTGCACCACCGCGAACGCATGCGGCGCAAGATCACCGACCAACTGCGCGAGCGCATCGGCGAAGAGGACATCATCGCCGCCGGGCCGGAGAAACGGATTCGCGTGCCGGTCAAGGGCACGCGCCAGTGGCGGTTCATCCTCGACCGCAGCCTCGAGGAGGGGATCGGTGGCGGCGACGGCGAGCCGGGCGATGTCATCGGGCCGCCCGGAGGGCCGACGCCGGGTGCCGGCGGCGCCGGCCTCGAGCCGGGTGAGGAGCTCTACGAGGTGTGGCTCGACATGGCCGACGTGGAGGAGATGCTCTTCTCGGAGCTCGAGCTGCCGCGCCTGAAGCCGAAACAACAGGGGGGTGCACAGAGCCCCGAGGTGGTCTTCGACGACCTCGCTCGCCAGGGCCCGCGGATCGACAAGCGCGCGACGCTGCGCGAGAACCTCGCCCGTAACGCGCGACGGGGGGCAGCCCGCCTGGGCGGGATCGAGAAGGCGGACCTGCGCTTTCTCTCCTATCGCGAGCGCCCCCAGCCGCGTCACAAGGCGGTGATCTTCCTGGCGATGGACGTCTCGGGCTCGATGGATGCCACTCGCAAGCGCATGGCGAGACTGTTCTTCTACTGGTGCGTGCAGTTCCTGCGTCGCCGCTACGACCAGACGGAGATCGTGTTCGTCGCGCACACGACGGTCGCGCGCGAGGTCACCGAGGAGGAGTTCTTTGACCGCGCGGAGTCAGGCGGGACGAAGGTGTCTTCGGCGTTCGAGGAGATCGAGCGCATTCAGCACGAGCGTTTCCCGTCCGACGACTGGAACGTCTATGCGCTGCATGTGTCCGACGGTGACAACTTCACGGCCGACAATCACCGCGCGCTGGAGCTGATCCAGGGGCTCACGCGGGTCTGCGCACTGGTCGGCTACCTCGAGGTGAGCCCACACAGCGCGCCGTGGGAGCGCCAGGGGCACAAGCTGCTGGCCTTCTATGAGGAGCACGCTGCCGGACTTTCGGGCTTTGCATTCGCCGAGGCCGAGGACGAACGCGCGCTGTGGCCGGCGCTCAAGAGGTTCTTCGCCAAGGACGACGTGGAGGCCGCGGTGCGATGACGGCGTACTCGCTTGCCGACCTGCAGGAGATCGACGACCGCTGCCGGGAGATCGCGGCGGGCCAGTTGGGCTTTGACACCGCCGAGGTCATGTATCACCTCGTGGCACCCGACGAGGTCTACTTCGCCGCCGCCAACGGTCTTCCGGCGCGGTACTCGAGCGCGCGCTGGGGGGCGCAATTCGAGTCCGAATACGGCCGGTACCGCGCCGGCCAGGGCCGGATCTACGAGCTGATCTTCAATACCCGCCCGGTCCACGCCTACCTGATGCAGGGCAACAGCCTCGTCGCGCAGACGCTCGTGATCGCGCACTGCCTGGGGCACGGCTACGTGTTCGAGACCAATCACTGGCTCGGAGGGGTCGATCGGGAGATCATGCCGAGGGTCATCTCCGCGGCGGAGCGGATCGCCGACTACATGGCGGCGCACGGCCGTGACCGCGTCGAGGACTTTCTCACCGCCTGCCACGCGGCCGCGATCCACCAGCCGCAGGCACAGCTCATGCACCGCGCCCCCGCGCCCGAACCTGAGCATCGTCCGCGCGACTACGACGAGCTGTTCGAAGAGGAGGTCGTCGCCGAGCGCGCCCGGATGGCCGCGGAGCGCGACGCGCTGCGCCGCCGTTTCCCACGCGAGCCCGAACAGGACCTGCTGCGGTTCATCGAGCACAACGCGCGGGGCCTCGAGGACTGGCAGCGCGACGTCCTCTCGATCGTACGATCCGAGCAGAGCTACTTCCTGCCGCAGCTGCGCACCAAGCTCCTCAACGAGGGCGCGGCCGTGCTGGCGCACCAGGAGATCTGCCAGCACTTGCGCTTGGCGACCGACCAGTACTGGGAGTACGAGCAGCTCAACGCCTCGGTCGTCGCGCCGCAACCGGGACAGGCGAACCCGTACAGCGTCGGTGTCGAGCTCCTGCGCGAGATCATGCGGATCGCGGTGAAGCCCGACGACGAGGAGCGCGAACGCTGGGGATGGGCCGGCCAGGCGGACCCCTTCGAGCGTGTGCGAACCGTGCTGCGCAGCTACGACGACGAGGGGCTGGTGCGCGAGTTCCTCACCCCCAGGGTGTGCGAGCGCTGCCGCTTGTACGCATTCGAGCGCACCGCGAGTCAGCCGCGCTCGATCCGGGTCTGCACCCGCGAAGCGGACACGATCCGGGATCTGCTCGTCCGCCAGCACTCGACGTTCGGCATTCCGGCGATTCAGATCGTCGATGCCGACTTCCGCGGACGTGGCGAGTTGCTGCTCGAGCACCGCCACGACGGCGTCGGCCTCGATCCTGAGTACGCGCGCGGCACGCTCGTGGAGGTCGCGAGGCTGTGGGGCAAGCCCTGCACGGTGTGCACCGTCCGGGGGCGCGACACCGACAAGCCGGTGTGGTTCACCGGATATGCGGACGGGACGACAGACCGCCGCGAAACACAGCTCGGCACCGGCTGATCACACCCAATCGCCGATGCTCAAGTCACCAGATCGCCGGCCGATTACCGCCCTGACCACCGCACCACGCGGTTTCAGAGCGCCATGCCGGCATATCGCGACATCTCCCTGAAGTGGAAATTCTGCGCCTTGGCGGCGGTGCTGGTCGGGCTGATTGTCCTGCAGGGAGTGCTTGTCGCCGCGGGTGGCTCGGGCACGGCCGTGCCTCTGATCGTCGCCTCCGCGGGCGTCGTCTTCGGCATCGTCGTGACGCTGGCCACCGTGCCGGCGTTGCACCGTGACAGCAAGCTGGCGCACCTGCACATGACCGGCGCCGCCAAGGCGGTGAGACTTCAGCTGATGGCGGGCCTGCAGGCCCTCGCCGACGGCGATCTGACGGTCGAGCTGCGCCCCGGCAGCGGTGGGACCGGCGCACCGCCGAAGGGGGCCGGCGACGAGATGGGACGGATGCTCGATCTCACCGGCGACCTACGCGAGACGATGATCGCCGCCTACGACGCGTACAACCGCGCGACCGCCCAGCTTCGCCAACTGGTCGACAGCGTCGGCCTGGCGGCCGGCAACGTCCACCAGGCGTCGGGACAGATGAGCGCCACGTCGGTCGAGTCCAGTCGCAGCTCCGGCGAGATCGCGCATGCGGTAGAGGACGTCGCCCAGGGCGCACAGGCCCAGGTCCGGCGCGTCGAGGCCGCCAAGCAAGCCGCACAGCACGTGGTCGGCGTCGCCAGCGAGTCCAGCGAGCGTGTCCGGCGAACCGTGGCGATGGCCGACGAGGCGCGATCCCTGGCGCAGGAGGGCGTGCAGGCCGCTGAGCGCGCCGGCGAGACGATGCATTCGGTGCTCGACTCGTCGGAGGGGGTGACCGCCGCGATCCGGGAGCTGGCGGCCCACTCCGAGCAGATCGGCGTCATCGTCAAGACGATCACGGGCATCGCCGAGCAGACCAACCTGCTCGCGCTCAACGCGGCGATCGAGGCGGCCCGGGCCGGTGAGCAGGGCCGCGGTTTCGCCGTCGTAGCCGAAGAGGTGCGAAAGCTGGCCGAAGGCTCTCAGGATGCCGCCGAGGAGATCTCGGGCCTGATCGGCACGATCCAGAGTAAGACCGCGCGGGCCGTCGGCGTGGTGGAGAACAGCGCGGAGCGGACCACGATGGGGGCAACGGTGGTCGACCAGACCCGGGAGTCCTTTCAGCGCATCGATGCCGCGGTGCGCGAGATGACGATCGAGATCGGCCAGCTCGCCGACGCTGCAGGCCAGATGGCCGACAGCGCCGGCAGCGTGCTCGGCAACATCGACGAGGTCGCCGCCGTGGCCGATCAGTCGTCGGCGACCACGCAGCAGCTCTCCGCCTCAACCCAGGAGACGGCCGCCTCCGCTCAGCAGATCGCCACCTCGTCGGAGGACCTCGCGTCGCACGCCACCCAGCTCGCCGAGCTTGTCACCAGGTTCAAGACGACGAATGTCTGACAGGCCGGGCTAGGCGCTCGCCTCGTCAAGCACGAGAACGAGCCGGGCGCGGGAGCCCGAGCCGGCCAGGCCCAGCTTGAGGTAGGACCGCGATAGGTGCGTCTCGACGGTCTTGAGACTGACGTAGAGCTCCTGGGCGATCTCGGTGTTCGTCGCCCCGGACGCCGCGAGCCTGACGACGCGAAGCTCGGAGGCGGTCAGTGCGTCGCGTCCGGTGGTCGAGAGGCGAGGGCGGCGCCCGCCCGCCGCCTGCAGCTCCTGCTGAGCACGCCGGGTCAGGCGTTGCGCGCCGCACTGATAGGCGAGCCGCAGCCCGGCCACGAGTGGAGCGCGGGCATCGCTGCGCTGATTGGCACGTCGCAACACGCCCCCGAGCTCGACGAGCGAGCGGGCGTGATCGAGTCGTGAAGGCGTGGCGTCGAGCAGCGCCACCGATTGCCGCAGAAGTTCGATGCCGGCGGGCGCGGGCTCCAGGACCCCGAGCGTGCGCAGGGCGATTGCCTCAGGCCGCAGCAGCCCGCCGGCCCGCGCGAGCTCGAGCTCCTCGCGGGCCAGTGCAAGGGCCTCGTCCCGGCTGGCGGCCGGAAGGGCGAGCGCCAGGGATGAACGCCAGGTGGAGAACGAGGGCGCGAAGTCCAGCGCCGAGATGATGCGCCCGGCGGCGCGCAGGTCGTCAAGCGCTCCCGCATTGTCGCGGCGGAGAAGGCGCAAGCGGCCCCTGGCCTCGAGCAGCATGGCACCGCTCGTGGTGTTGAGGAAGTCCGCTCCGAGCTCGGTCTGCTCGACCAGCTCGGTGATCTCGTCCAGGTTCTCTCGCTCGAGTAGGACGTCGATCAAAAAGAACGACAGCGAGGTGACGCCCATCAGCAAGCCGGCGTCGCGGGCGAAGGCGAAGATCGTCGTCAGTTCGGACTCCGCGGCAACGAGATCGCCACGCCGAGCGTGAATCCATCCCCGCGCGCCCAGGGCCGTCAGGAGCGCGAATGCCGAACCGGACGCACGCGCGGCCGCCTCCACCTCATCGGCCACGACCGACGCGCGATCGAGCTCCTCGGCCTGGACGAACGCACCGACGAGTTGCGGCGTCGTCCAGGCGCCGGCCCCGCGCTCGCCCAGGAGGCGCCCGTCCTCCAGCGCGCGCTCGCCGAACGCGAGTGCCTCATCGGCGCGTCCCCGGTTCGCGGCTTCGACGGCCAACAGCGCCGCCAGCGCATGCGAGGCCCAGTGATCGCCTCGTGCGAGGGCGACATAGGTTGGCCGGCGGCGATCGAAGTCGGCGATCAGCGCCGGGTCGTTCAGGGTGGCGATGCCCCTGATCGCGGCGACCTCGGCTTCCAGTTCCGAGCCGGGGTCGCCCAGCTCGTCGTCGACCGACTCGATCACGTCGATCGCGGCGCTCCACTGACCGG
>DATAUL010000461.1:0-27814 GCA_036268255.1 Solirubrobacteraceae bacterium
CCGCCCGGGTATGACCTGTATTACCTCAATGTGATGGCCGGCCCCGTCCGCCAGTGGGCGGTGGTCAATGACCCCGACCACGAATGGACCCTGACCCGATGACGACCACGAGCGTTGCACTGCTGGAGAACTACGTCGGCGGACGGTGGGTGCCGGCATCGGGAGCGACCGGGGAGCTGGATGTCGTGAACCCGGGCACGGGCGAGACGCTGGCGCGGGTGCCGCTGTCCGGCCGCTCGGATCTCGATGCGGCCGTGTCGGCGGCACGGGCGGCACTGCCGGAGTGGCGGGCGGTGTCGGTGATCGCGCGGGCGCGCAAGCTGTTTGAGCTGCGTGAGCGACTGCTGGCCCGCAGCGATGATCTGGCGCGGTCGGTCACCGTCGAGATGGGCAAGACGATCGGCGATGCGCGCGCCGAGGTGGCGCGGATGATCGAGATGGTGGAGGCGGCGTGCGCAGTGCCGACGACGATGCAGGGTCGGATCCTCGAGGACGTCTCGCGCGGGATCGACGCCGAGACCGTCCGTCAGCCGGTCGGGGTGTGCGCGGCGATCGTCCCGTTCAACTTTCCGGCGATGGTCCCGTTCTGGTTTCTGCCGTTCGCGATCGCGTGCGGCAACACGTTCGTCCTGAAGCCGTCCGAGCAGGTGCCCTTGACCCAGCACATCGCGTTTGAGGAATTGGACGCGTTGGGGCTGCCCGATGGGGTGGTCAACCTCGTCAACGGTGGGCGGGAGATCGTTACCGGGATCCTGGAGCATCCCGGGATCGACGCGGTGTCGTTCGTCGGGTCGGCGCCGGTGGCGCGGCTGGTCTATGAGGGCGCGGCGAAGGCGGGCAAGCGGGTGCAGGCGCTCGGCGGCGCCAAGAACCACATGGTCGTGATGCCCGATGCCGTGATCAAGCCGACCGTCGACGGGATCATCGGGTCGGCGTTCGGCGCGGCCGGCCAGCGGTGCATGGCCGGATCGGTGGTGGTCACCGTCGGTGATGCGCACGGGGCTTTGATGGGACCGCTGACCGCCGCAACGCGCGAGCTGGAGGTCGGTGGCGGGATGGCGGAGAGCACCGATGTCGGCCCGGTCATCTCGTGCGCGGCGCGCGACCGGATCGCCGACTGGGTCCAGCGCGGTGTCGATTCCGGGGCGTCGGTCGTCGTTGACGGACGGGGCGTGACCGGCGTCGATCCCGCCGGCGCGTTCCTTGGTCCGACGATCCTCGACCGCGTCACGCCGAATATGGAGATCGCCCAGGAGGAGGTGTTCGGCCCGGTGCTGTGCATCATCCGCGCCGAATCGCTCGACGAGGCGATCGAGATCGTCAACGCCAGCCGCTTCGGCAACGGCACCTCGATCTTCACCGAGTCCGGCGCGTCCGTCCGCCGCTATCGCCACGAGGTCCAGGCGGGAATGATCGGCGTCAATATCGGCGTCGCCGCCCCGGTCGCGTTCTTCCCGTTCAGCGGCTGGAAGGACTCGTTCCTCGGCGACCTGCACGCCCACGGGACCGACGCCGTCGACTTCTACACCCGCAAGAAGACCGTCACCACGCGCTACTACTCCAGCGGCCAGGGCTCGGACGCCTACTTCGTCGAGCGCTAATTGGTGTCTGTCAGCGCCTTGTAGAGCGCGTTGGCGCTGACCCCGGTCAGCTCGGCGACGACGCCGGCGGCCGGGCGCGGCCTGGCGCCGGCGGCCACGAGGGTTTTGAGGTGTTCGAGGGGTTTATCGATGTCGACCGTCTTCGCCGTGGCCGGCCCGACGACGAGCACGATCTCGCCCTTCGGCGGCTCGCCCGCATAGCGCTGCGCCAGTTCGGCGGCGCCGCCGCGGACGATCTCCTCGTGCAGCTTGGTCAGCTCGCGGCAGACGGCGACCGGGCGCTCGGGATCGCCGGCGGCGAGCGTTTGCAGTGAGGCGCCGAGCCGGTTCGGCGACTCGAACGCCACGAACGTGTCGGGGATGGCCAGCGTCGCCTGCAGGTCGGACTTCTTGCGCGGGAGAAAGCCGACGAACTGCCAGCGCTCAGCGGCCAGCCCGCTCGCCACGAGCGCGCTGAGTGCCGCCGACGGGCCCGGCAGCACCTCCACGCCGAGCCCGGCGGCCATGCAGGCCTGGACGAGGATCAGACCGGGGTCTGAGACGAGTGGCATGCCGGCGTCGGACACGAGCGCGACGGTCGCCCCGTCGCGCATCCGCGTGACCAGCTCGTCGGAGCGGGCGCGCTCGTTGTGCTCGTGGTAGCTGACGAGCCGGCCGTCGACGCCGTAACGCTCAAGCAGGATCCGTGTGCGGCGCGTGTCCTCGCAGGCGATCACGTCGGCCTCGCGCAGGGCGGCCAGGACTCGCAGGGTGACGTCCTCGAGGTTGCCGATCGGAGTCGGGCACACCACCAACCGCCCGCTCACGCCGCGGCCGCTCCCCGCGCGATCTGGTCGAAGGCCAGGGCGGCGGCGCCGACCATGCCCGCCTCCACGCCGAAGCGGGCGGCGACGATCCTCATGCCGTCAGCGAGGAACGGCAGCACCCGTTCGGCCACGACCGTGCGGGCGGGCCCCAGCAGCAGGTCCCCGGCGGCGATCACGCCGCCGCCGACGACCACCACCTGGGGATTGAAGATGTTGATCAGGTTGCAGATGACGATCCCCAGGCCCGAGCCGATCAGCTCGATCGCCTCGATCGCCGCCTCGTCGCCGTCGTGTGCCAGCTCGGTGACGAGTGGGCCGGCCAACGTCCGCCCGTCGCGGATCAGCTGCGCCAGGCCCGACTCAGGGCGGACCGCCGCCAGGCGTACGGCCTCGCGGACGAGCGCCGTGCCGGAGGTGAAGAGCTCGGCGCAACCGCGATTGGGGCAGTTGCCCACGCAGCCGGGACCGTCGAAGTCGATGACCATGTGGCCGATCTCGCCGGCGGCGCCGAGCGCGCCGCGGTACAGCTCGTCGCGGAGGATCAACCCGCCGGCGATCCCCGTCCCGAGCGTGAGGACGATCGCCTCCGAGGACCCGCGGGCCGCCCCCCCGCGGTGCTCGGCGAGCGCTGCCGTGTTGCCGTCGTTGTCGACGAACACGGGCAGGCCGAGCCGTTCGGCCATCACGTCGGCGAACGCGATGTCGTGCAGCGGCGTGTTGACGCCCACGACGGCGCGGCCGCTGGCCTGATCCATCAGCACCGGGATCCCGAAGCCGACGGCCTCCACCTCGGTCCCGGCCGCCTCGCGCGCCTCGTTGACGGCGTCGACAGCCACCTCGAGCAGCGCTCGCTGGTCCAGACCCGTGACGGTTCGCTGCGTTCGATAGTGGACTCCGAGCCCGGCATCCACCGCTCCGGCGAGAAGCTTCGTACCGCCCAGGTCGACGCCGATCATGCGTCGCTGAGGCATGGCGGTCACTATATGTCCCATCGCGCGGCGCAATCGGCCGCCCGCCGATCGGCAGCGGTTCCCGTCACAATTGTCTGGCTCGATGCCTGATCAACCACGCGATCGAGCGCCCACCGACGACCCGCCGTACAAGGTTTATCGGGGAGGCGGGCCAGACGAGTCCTCCTCCGAGGAGCGCCCCTACACCCTTTATCGGTCCCTGCCCCGGGGTCTGCGCTCGCGGCTGCGCGGCGAGGAGGAGTCCGCCGAACTGGACGGCGATCGGCCCGGGCGGCGCTTCGGAGGGCGCTTCGGAGGGCGCTTCGGGCGCGGCGGCAGCGATCCGGGGGATGGGGACGGGGTGCCCTGGTGGCGGCGGCGGGTCACCCCCCGGCGGGTGATCAAGTGGCTGGCGGTGGCGATCGTCGCCTGGCTGCTGCTGTCGGTGGTCCTGTTTCTCGTCTCCGCCCAGATCCAGAGCGGCACGATCCCCCAGTCGGCCCAGAATGCCCTGCATTCCGGGGGCAACATGGTGACCTCCACCGACACGGTGCTCGTCCTGGGAACCGATCAGCGGCCCAAGGGGACCCATGAGGCGGGCGCCAACACAAGCGACAAGGGCAGCCGGTCTGATTCGATCATGCTCTGGCGGATCGGCGGCGGCACCTCGCGCCGGCTCTCCATCCCCCGCGACACGGTGGCGAACATCCCGGGCTTCGGCCAGAACAAGATCAACGCCGCCTATGCCTTCGGCGGCCCCGCGCTGACGATCAAGACGATCGAGGGCTTCACCGGGATCAAGATCAACCACCTGATCATCGTCAACCTCGCCAACTTCCCGAAGTTCATCGACGCGATCGGCGGAGTCGACGTCAAGACCGGGCGGATCTGCTCGCAGATCAGCGGCGGGGCCAAGAACGGCGGCTTCACGCTCAACCTGCGCCCGGGAGTCCACCACCTGACGGGCGTCCAGGCGCTGACGCTCGCGCGCACGCGCGAGAACACCTGCAACGCCGCCTCCAACGACCTGACCCGCGCTGGCTACCAGCAGAAGATCCTCAACGGGATCAAGTCCAGGCTCTTGTCGCCGGGCATCTTCTTCCACCTGCCCTGGGCGTCGTGGACCGCCCCCAAGGCGGTGCGGACGGACATGGGCGGCTTCAGCCTACTGAGCCTGTTCTTCGCCTCCGAGATCGGCGGCTCGGCGCCGACGGACGTTCTGAAGCCGACCGGGTCGACCGTCCTGCCGGGTGGCGGGGATGCCTTGGTGGCGACGCCTGGTGAGATCCACCGGGCGGTCAACAAGCTGATCAACGGCTGATCACCGGCTGAGCCGCCGGCGGAGGTTGGCGGCCTCCACGTCCGTGAGCTGCTCGCCGGTGTACCGGACCGTGTCGAAGCCGAGCGTGCGGTGGTCGGAGTCGCGCTGGTGATCTGAGACGAAGCTTTTGCGGCCGCTGTGGTACGGCCAGCCGTCGAGCTCGACGATCAGTTTCTCCTTTTCGTACAGAGCGTCGACCTCCTTGCCGCTTTTGAGTTTCGTGTTGATCCGTGGCATGGGGAGTTTGTGCTTGATGATCCAGGCGACGAAGTCGTCCTCGAGCTCGGACTTCGTTGGGTTCTGCGTTGGATCGATGAGGGGCTGGAGGCGCGGGCATCGAAGGAGGAGCCTGCGGAGGCTGGTGTCGTTCAGGTGGCGTTTGAGGCGCGCGTTCTGGACGAGGCGTGTGAGCTGGCGGTCGGTGCGGCGGGGCGCGATGTCGATGATGGTGCGGACGGGGTTGGTGGTGCGGACGGCCTGTTCGGTGCGGACGTCGCGGCCGAGGGTTGTGCTCCGGTGGGTTCTGATGCCAGGGCGGCGTTTCTCCGTGGCCGCCGTGACCTCGGGGGTTGCCGGCCATTCGCGCAGGCCCCAGAGGGCGAGGGCCGACTCGTGGCTGAGGGCGGCTTGCGGGCCGCAGGCGAGGACGGCTGCGGCGGCCCTCGCGAGGGCCGTTCTCCGGGGTGCGCCGACCGCGTAGACGCCCGCGTGAACCCGGATCAGCTTTCCGGCTCGGACGCGCGCCGCGATCGCTCGCGCCGACAGTCCGAGCGTCAGCAGCTGCTCGCGCGTGACGTGACCGTGCTGGCGGTCAGCCAATCGCGATATTTGTGCATCTATGGGTACCTTTTCTCGCACTCACCTCTTAAGAGGCGGCGACGAGCGGGGTTTCACCCCTCCTTCGATGCCTTTGGCTTCGAATCCGACGAAGAGGTCTTGGCGTCCGAGGAGGTCTTGGAATCCGACGACGAGGAGCTCTTCGAGTCCGACGACGAGCTCTTGGACTCCGAAGATTTGGACGCGTTCTCGCTCTTGGCGTGCGCTTCCTTCTCACGGGAGCCCTTGCGGGTGCCGTAGTCCGTGTTGTAAAAGCCCGAGCCCTTGAAATGCACCGCGGGCGCCCGGAACACGCGGCTGGCGGGACCGCCGCACACCTCGCAGGTGTCGATCGCGTCGTCGCTGAACCGCTGCATCGTGTCGAACGTGTGACCCTTCTTGCAGCGATATTCATAGATCGGCATCGCAACAAAGAATATAGTGCGCTCGGCTGGCACTCCTGCAGCAGGAGTGCCAAAGCACCGCGCCGATCAGGAGCCGAGCGGGGGCATGAGCTCGTCGTCGAGCTCGCGGTCGGCGTAGGCGAGCCGCGTCGCTCCGTCGCTGGCGTCGATCCGCAGCCCGCGATCAACGAGGCCGATCCGTTCGGCCACCCGCCGCGACGGCGTGTTGTGCTCGGCGGCCCAGGCGATGAACGCGGCATCGGCGTCCACGAACGCCGCCGCCTGCATCGCAGCCTGACCGAGCTCGGTGGCGTAACCGCGCCCCTGATGGCGCGTGTCCAGCCGGTACAACAGGTTCCAGGCGCCGGAGCGATGCCGCTGCGCGCCGCCGACCCCGATCACGTCGCCGCCGACCCTGATCACGTCACCGCCCTCGCGCAGCCGTACCGTCCAGTAGCTGAGCCCATCCGAGTCCCAGCGCTGCGCCGCGCGCTGCAGCCACCGGCGACTGGCCTCCAGATCCGTGTGGCGGCCGGGCGGGTCATACCACCAGCCCTCGGGGTCGGCGAACAGCCGTCCGAGAGCGTCGAGATCCGCGACCGGGTCGACCGGCCGCAGATCCAGCCGCTCGGTTGTGACGGCGGACGGATAGCTCATCGCTCGATGGATAGCATCGTCGCTCGATGGCCTCCGACGCAGTCACGATGGACAAGATCGTCTCGCTCTCGAAGCGACGCGGTTTCGTGTTCCAGTCGAGCGAGATCTACGGCGGGATCGGCTCGAGCTACGACTACGGCCACTACGGCGTCCTGTTGAAGAACAACGTCAAGGGCCAGTGGTGGCGCGCGATGCTCCAGGAGCGCGACGACATCGTCGCGCTGGACTCGGCGATCATCCAGCACCCGCAGACGTGGGTGGCGTCCGGACACCTGGCCGGCTTCACCGATCCGCTGGTCGACTGCCGCACGTGCAAGCTGCGCTTCCGCGCCGACCATCTCGACGTCTCGGCCTGCGGGCGCAAGCCGTCCAAGCATCCCGGCGAAACGCCTGAGTGCGACCTCACCGAGGCCCGCGACTTCAACCTGATGTTCGAGACCACGGTGGGCCCGGTCAAGGAGGAGGGCTCGACCGTCTACCTGCGGCCCGAAACCGCCCAGGGCATCTTCCTCAACTTCAAGAACTACCTTCAGTTCAGCCGCAAGAAGCCGCCATTCGGGATCGCCCAGATCGGCAAGTCGTTTCGCAACGAGATCACTCCCGGCAACTTCATCTTCCGGACACGGGAATTTGAGCAGATGGAGATGGAGTTCTTCGTCCCCCCGCCCGAGGCCCAGCAGTGGTTCGCGCACTGGCTCAGCGAGCGCCGCGACTGGTACCTCCGGCTCGGCATCCGCGAAAGCCATCTCAGACTCCGCCCTCACGACGAGGACGAGCTGAGCCACTACTCAAGCGCCACCAGCGACGTCGAGTACCTGTTCCCGATCGGCTGGCAGGAGCTCGAGGGGGTCGCCAACCGCGGTGACTTCGACCTGACCCAGCACGCCAAGCACTCAGGGCAGAAGCTCGAGTACGTCGACACGGCGAGTGGCGAGCGCTATGTGCCTCACGTGATCGAGCCGGCGGCGGGCGCCGACCGGGCGATGCTGGCCTTCCTCGTCGACGCCTACGACGAGGACGAGATCGGCGGCGAAGCCCGGACCGTGCTGCGCTTGCACCCGCAGCTGGCCCCGGTGAAGGTCGCCGTCCTCCCGCTCGTGCGCAAGGACGGCCAGCCCGAGATGGCCCAGCGAATCTACGAAGACCTGCGCGAGCGCATGCAGACGGAGATCGACGCCTCCGGCGCGATCGGCCGGCGTTACCGCCGTCAGGACGAGATCGGCACCCCGTGGGCGGTGACCGTCGATCACCAGTCGCTCGAGGACGAGACGGTCACGATCCGCGATCGCGACAGCCTCGAGCAGCAGCGCGTGCCGATCGGCCAGCTCGCCGACGAGCTCGAGCGCCGCCTGCGCGCGCCCTGGACGACGCCCAAACTCAGTGCGTGATCTGCAGCGGCGCTGAGATGCCGGCGACGGTGCGAACGTCCGCGGCCGTGCGCGCGATCACCGTGTAGACGCCGGCCCCGATCTTCGGCCGGAACGAGAACCGGCCGCGGTGAACACGAACCGTCGTCGACGAGATCCGCGTGCGGCGCAGCACGTCGCGGTAGACGTCGATGGTGACCTTGGCCTTGGCCGGACTCACCGTGCCGGTGACGCGCGGCGGATAGGACGAAGCCAGCGCAAGCGTGATCACGGGCGCCACACCGATCTCCACCGCATCGGAGACGACCGCCGGGCGCGTCGCGTGGAGGGCTCGCAGCACCACATTGCGCTCGGCGACCACCGATGCGCTCCAACGGCCGGCGGCATCGGTGATGACGCGAACGAGCGTGCGCCGGGCGGCCACCGCCTGCACCGCGATCGAAGCGCCGCCGACCCCCGCACCACCCATCAGAAGGCGGCCGTGCAGCGCCACGGTTCCCTGCGGTGCGACCACGGCCGAACTGGGCGACACCGTCAGCTGTGACAGCGGGCCGGCCAGCTCCGCCACGCGCGGGCGAACGGCCGGCAGGCGGTGATAGAACGCGTCGCCCGGGCAGTCGGTGAGGTCGCCGTCGCGGTGACCGGCGATGCGGGGCAGCAGCACGCGCTGACCGGGCCGGAAGGGCGTGTAGTAGGCATCAGCGGGGTTTACCTCGACTCGCACCTCCCCCCGCGCCGGCACGCCGTGCAGCGAGAGCTTCCACGCCAGCAGCCGCTCCAGCGCGTCGATCGCGGGGGGCGGGGGGACCGAGTCCATGAACGTGCCGAGCACCGCGATGCCCGTCGAGACGCCGTTGAAGCCACCGGCGTGGGCGCCGAGCACCGGCTCATCGATGCCGCCGGCCCGTCCCTCCCAGATCCGCCCAAAGGCGTCGATGATGAAGTTGTACGCGATGTCGTAGTAGCCGCGGACGTAGCGGTGGTAGTCGAACATCGCCAGGAGCATCGCCGGCACGGCAGCGCGGGCGTAGCCGTTGGGGTTATCGGTGTGGTGCACGAACGCCAGCTCGACCGACCCGTAGAACGGGCCGGCCCGCGGGCGCGCCCGTCCGCCCGCCCACGCCGAGCGGGCGATGATCGGCGGCTGACCGGGACCGGCGGGCAGCGACGGCTCGGCAAGCGGCGACGCTGGCGTGGCGGCCGACGGCTGGACCGCCCGCCGGTCGACCGGGATGGTGTGCACCCGCGCCCCGTCGACCGACGTTGCGCCGCGCAGCTGGACCTGATCGGCCTCCCCCACCCACACAGGCTCTCCGAACAGCCCCGCCTGACCGTCCCCGGCATGGCCACCCGCCGACGCCAGCACCCACGGGCTCCAGGCACCGTCGCCCAGCCTGACGCGCAGCTCGATCCGCACCCGCGCGGGAGATCGCCACGACACCCCCACCATCGAGAACGTGGCGCTCGTCCGGGCAACCGCTGCTGCCGGCCATGCCAGAACGGCCGCGCCGGCGGCCAGCGCTTCTCGGCGCGTCACACCCATGCCCCCACATTGTCAAGAGCTAGGCTTGCGCGCCATGAGCCATCGCAGCCAGATAGCTATGCCCGACGGAGGCGAGATGGGCGCCTACGTCGCCCTTCCGGAGTCAGGCCGCGGGCCGGGGATGCTCGTGCTGATGGAGATCTTCGGCGTCGGCGTCTACATTCGCGAGGCCGCCGACCGTCTCGCCGGCCTTGGATACGTGGCGCTCGCGCCCGACCTCTACCGCCGCACTCAGCCGGACGCCGAGTTCGCCCACGACGAGGCCGGCCTGCAAGCCGCGTTCGCCGCGATGGGAGAACTGGACATCCCCGGGGCCATCGCGGACTCGATCGTCGCCCTTGAGCACCTGCGCGGGCTACCGGAGACAGGCGGAGCCGCCGGGGTGCTCGGCTTCTGCCTGGGCGGGATGCTGGCCTTTGCCGTGGCCCAGAGCGCCGACCCGGCCACCGCCGTCTCCTACTACGGCTCGGGTGTCGCCGGCATGCTCGATGACAGCTCAGGCATAGCGTGCCCCGTCCTGTTTCAGTTCGGCGGCGAGGATCCCTACATCCCGCGCGAACATGCCGAGCTGGTTGCCGCCGCCGCCGATGCGCGCGCCGGCTGGGAGTGCCACATTCACGATGACGGCGGTCACGCGTTCGACAACTGGGACGCCCCCAGGTTCTCCCGCCCGGAGCCGGCCAAGCGGGCCTGGGCCCAGACGACAGACTTCCTGGCGAGAACGCTGCCGAGTCAGTCCACCGGCAGCGAGTAGTCCAGCCACTGGGCGCGCTCGGCGCCGATCCGGTCATAGACCGCCTGGGCACGGGTGTTTTCGAGCGCCGTCTGCCAGGCCAGAACGCGGGCCCCGCGCCCGCGGGCCTCGGCGCGGCAGGCCTCGATGAGCTCCGTGCCGCCCCCGCCGCCGCGAGCATCCGCATTCACGTACAGGTCGTTCATGACGGCGATCCGCCCGCCCTCGGTCGTGTCCCACGTCCAGAACAGCGAGGCGAAGCCCACCGCGGCGCCGTCGGCGCCCCGCGCGATGCACTGCACCCCCTCACGCTCCGGGTCGGCAATCAACGCCCGCGACATGCCGAGGAGGTCCTCGTCAGACGGCGAGACGGAATAGAAGTCGCAGTAGGCGCGCATCAGCGGCAGGAGATCGTCCAGATCCGACGCGACGACACGGGCGATCGTGAAGGTGGTCATGGGAGTCAGTGAACCAGCGCGGTCCCGTGAACGGAGAAACCGCCGCCCACGGGCGACGCCCCCACGCTCTGGACGGCGACGTGGGGATTGGAGAAGACGGTGATCGTGGCAAAGCCGCCAAGGGGGACGTTCGGGGTGATGACCAGGCGCCCGCCGACAGCGCGGACCACCGCCTGGACCGTCGCCGTGACCCCGAACAGGCTCGCCGTCCCCTGCAGCGTCAGCTGACCGCCCGTCGAGGCCACCGGAGTCACCGACCGCAAGATCGGGAGCGCCGCGTGCAGGTCGGCCTCGGACACCGTCGCGCCGGCGGTCAGACGGTTGCCCCGCTTGACGAGATGCGCGTCGTTCAGGGCCAGCAGGCCGGTGTCGACCTCGGTGGCCGTCGCGTCGAGCGAGCCGACATCGCCGGACTGCCTCAGGGAGCTGCCGAGCTTGCCGACCGGAGTCCGATAGCGGCCGAGGCGGATGACGACCCGGTCGGCGTGGTGCCAGAGCAGCTCGATCGCCGGAAACGCGTGCACCTGCACGGACAGCACCTGGCCGGAGCGCCCGAGCTGGTCGCGAATCCGCTGGGCGGCGATCCCGGGCAGGACGAGCTGGGCGATGACGAGCAGGACCACCACCCCGCCGACGACGCCCGCGAGGGCCACCCGGCGCACCCTCAGGCCAGCAGCGCGCGGGCGGCCGCCACCGCCTGATCCATGAGCGGCTTGACGTCACGCGCCGGCTCGGACAGGCGGCGGATGGTCACGCCGTCGGCGAGCGCGATGAGGAAGCCGGCGAGAACGCCGGCGGGGGCGCGGAGCTCGAACACGCCCGCGTCCTGGCCGGCGCGCAGCGCTTCGGCCAGCCGCTCGCGCGTGCGTTGCGCCAGGGCTGCCAGCTCGGCGGCGATCTCCTCGTTGCGCTGACCGAGCGTGAACAACTCGTAGAACGTGATCACCGCGCTGGACTCGCCCAGCATCTCCTCGAAGCTGCGGACAAGCGCGTCGATGAGCTCGTCGGCGCTGAAGGCCCGGCCCACGGCCTGCTCGAGCAGCTCGACGCGAACATCGGACTCGCGGCGCACCACCTCCACGAGCAGCCGCTCCTTGGTGCCGAAGTAGTAATGCAGCAACCCCCGCGACACCCCGGCCTCCCGGGCCACGTGATCGAACGTCGAACCGGCGATCCCACGGGCGGCAACACTGGCGCGCATCGCCTCCACGATCCGAGCGGCCTTGTCGCCCGTCAGCTCGCCCCGGACCGGTCGCTGGGGTAAAGCCGCCGCCTCCATCAGAGATCGATTCTACGGACGACGGTCCCCCAACGACGAGGGCGCCCCGTGGGGCGCCCTCGTTCACAAGCTGCGATGCCGTCCGCGTGCGCTCAGGCGGCGGTCACCGGGCTCGCCGGCGGGGTCGCCGGCGACGGGGCCGGCGGCGTGTACTGGAACTCCTCCTCGGCACCGAACAGGGTGTCGAGCACCTTGGAGCGAAGCTTCTCGGATCCGGCGAGCGCAGCGGCGGCGCCGATTCCGAGGATCAGCAGCTTGCGGCCAAGGCGAAGGCCCTTCTTGGCCTTCCGCTTCTTGGGCGCATCGGACAGCGAGGTCACGACCTCGCGAACCGCCTCGCCCGTCTGGCGCAGATCCTTCTGAAGCTTCTTGTTCTCGATCACCGCCTTGTGCGGTGCCTTGCTCGACAGCAGCCGGTCGTACGCGCTCTTGGCCGAGTCGATCGCCGTCGTGATGTTGTCGCGCAGCGTCGCGTCCTCGATCAAGCGCTGCAGGTACGGATTGGCCTTGCTGATGTTGGCCAGGTCGGCGGAATTGAACGGCACCGCCTTAGCGACTTTCTTGCGTCGTGATGCCATCGATCTCCCTCGGTGCGTGGGCTGGTGAATGGTCAGGATACGCGATAACCCCGGGCTCGCCGGGTTGCCAGGGCCGTCGCCAACACCTCGTCCACGCTCTGGACGAACACGAACTCGATGGTGGTGCGCAGGTGCTCCGGGATCTCGTCGATGTCCTGCTCGTTCAGCGCCGGCGCAATCACCTTTTTGATCCCGTTGCGCTGCGCGGCCAGCGCCTTCTCCTTGAGCCCGCCGATCGGCAGCACCTGTCCGGTGAGCGTGACCTCGCCGGTCATCGCCACGTCGGAACGCACCGGCCGGCCCGAGAGCATCGAGGCGAGGGCGGTCACCATCGCCACCCCGGCGCTCGGTCCGTCCTTGGGGATCGCGCCGGCGGGGATGTGAATATGGATGTCGTGCTCGGCGAACCAGCCGCTGGGCAGATCGGCCACCACCTCGGCCACGTTGGAGCGCACGAACGAGAGCGCCGCCTGGGCGGATTCCCGCATCACGTCGCCGATCTGGCCGGTGATCGTCAGCCGGCCGGTGCCGGGCATCGCGCTGGCCTCGATGAACAGCACCTCGCCGCCCACGGGCGTCCACGCCAGCCCGGTCGCCACGCCGGGGCGTGAGGTGCGCCGGCGAGTCTCGGAGAAGAAGCGGCGCTTGCCCAGCAGGTCGCGGACCCGCGGCTCGGTGACCGTCACCTTGCGGGTCGCCGTGCCCTCGGCCACGGAACGCGCGACCTTTCGGCAGACCGTCCCGATCTCGCGCTCCAGCTGGCGGACCCCGGCCTCGCGCGTGTAGCCGGAGATGATCGACCGCAGGCCGGCGTCGGTGAACGAAATCCGGCCGCGGGTCAGTCCGTTGCGTTCGATCTGCCGGTCCACCAGGTAGCGCTTGGCGATCTCCAGCTTCTCGCCCTCGGTGTAGCCGGCCAGCTGGATGACCTCCATGCGGTCGCGCAACGGCCCGGGAATCGTCTCCAGCGTGTTGGCGGTGGTCACGAAGATCGTCTTCGAGAGATCGAAGGGCAGGTCCAGGTAGTGGTCGCGGAAGCTGTCGTTCTGCTCGGGATCGAGCACCTCGAGCATCGCGCTCGACGGATCGCCGCGGAAGTCCGCGCCCATCTTGTCGATCTCGTCGATCATGAACAGCGGGTTGTTGGCGCCCGCATCCCGCAGCGCCCGGATGATCACGCCCGGCATCGCGCCGATGTAGGTACGGCGGTGACCGCGGATCTCGGCCTCATCGCGGACCCCGCCGACACTGATCCGCTCGAACTTTCGTCCCAGTGCCCGCGCGATCGAGCGCCCCAGCGACGTCTTGCCGACGCCCGGCGGTCCGACGAACGTGAGGATCGACCCCCCGGGACTCGAACCCCGCCCACCCATCAACGACCGTACCGCGAGGAACTCGAGAATCCGGTCCTTGACCTGCTCGATGTCGTAATGATCGGCATCGAGCACCTCGCGCGCGTGGGCGAGGTCGAGGTTGTCCTCGGTGGAGGTATCCCACGGCAGCGATGCGATCCATTCCAGGTAGGTGCGCACCACGCCGTACTCGGCCATCGCCGGCTGCAGACGCTCGAGCCGCCCGAGCTCGCGGTCGACCTGCTTTGAGACCTCCTCGGGCAGCTTGAGAGCCTCCAGCTGGGAACGCAGCTCGTTGGCCTCGGCCTGCGCCTCGTCGCCCTCGCCCAACTCCTCTTGGATCGCCTTGAGCTGCTGGCGCAGGAAGTACTCGCGCTGCCCCTTCTCCAGCTCGGACTGGACCTGCGACTGGATCTTGGTGCCGATCTCCGCGACCTCGAGCTCGCGCGCCAGCACCTGTGACAGTTGCCGCAGCCGCTTGGTCACGTCGAGCTCCTCGAGCAGCGCCTGCTTCTCGGCGGTCGGCAGCCGCAGAGCGCCGGAGATCAGGTGACTGAGCATCACCGGATCGTCGACATTTGCGACCATCACCGAGAGTTCCTCGGGGAGGTACGGGACGAGACCGACGATGGTCGTGAACTCGCGCTGGACGTTGCGGGTCAGCGCCGTCAGCTCCGCGCTCAAGGCGACGACGTCGGGCGCCTCCTCGACCTCGGCCACGAGGTAGGGCTCGGTCTGGCTCCAGTCGATGACGCGGACGCGCTGCGCGCCCTGGATCAGCACCCGGAGGGTCTCGTCGGGCAGGCGCACCATCCGCGCCACCGTGCCGAGCACGCCGACGTCGTAGAGCCGCTCGGGGCCCGGCGTCTCGATGGTCGCGTCACGGCCGGCCAGCAGCACGATCGACCGATCGCCGCGCAACACGTCGTTGACGAGTTCGACGCTGCGCTCCTGGCCGACGTTGAGAGGGACGACGAGGTCGGGGTACGTGACCGCGTCGCGCAGCGGCAACACCGGGATCCGGTCAGGCAGGCGGCGCGGCCCGCCGATGGCGACGTCCTGGGTGCCGTCGCCCGGGATCCCGACCTCGATCATCGGCGCATCACCGGGGTTCACGGCTCTCGATCGGGACGGGCCGGGAATGCGGCGGACGCTGCAGGAGCGGCACCACGACGCGCAGCATCCCGTCCTGGTACTGCGCGGTGGCCTCTTCGGCGCGGACGTCGGCGGCGAGCGTGATCGCGCGCCTGAACGCGCCGCGCTCGATCTCGACCTGCTGGTAGACCTCCCCCTCGGGCGTGGTCAGGGCTCGGCGGCCGGCGAGGATCAGCGTGCGGCCCTCGATCTGCAGGGCGATCTGATCGGACTCCACGCCCGCCAGCTCGGCGGTCACGATCGCCCGTGGCGGATCGGAGGCGTAGGCGACGTCCACCGAGGGCCAATGCCCGGCGCGTCGCCGCGAGAGTCCCGAACGCTCGAAGGCGTCGCCGAAGAGCTCGTCCATCTCCCGCCGCATGCGGTCGAAGTTTGCGAACAGGTCACGCTCGGACATCGCGCTCACACCGTGTAGACGGCGTCCTCGATCGCCATCTCGACCGGACCGCCGAAGCTCTCGGCAGCCTCGGCTCGCGTCCATTCGGAGTCCAGCTCATCGGAGTAGTGGGTGACGATGAGCCGTCTCGCGCCGGCCAGGCGGCCGTGCTCCCCGGCCTCGCGCGCCGTCAGGTGGCCGCGGACGCCGGTGCGCTCGGGGCGCGGCAGCGTCGCCTCGATCATCAGCACGTCGGTCCCGTGCGCGAACGCCACGAGCTCGTCGTTGGGACGGCAATCGGCGCTGAAGGTGAAGCGCGAGCCGTTGGACGCCAGGTCGACGGCATGGGTCACGGTGAAGTGCGGGACCTCGCAGAAGCGGGTCCGCAGGGGGCCGACTCTCAGCTCGTCGGCGGAGGCGTACTCGCGGATCGAGAAGGCGTTGTCGACGAGGTCCGCGGCGCCCCAGCAGCCGACGATCGTGCGCAGCACCGCCGTCGCCCCTTCAGGGACGTAGAGCTGTGGGCGGGCAGGGTTGCTCGTGCCGGGGTGACCGCCCACGGGAACCGGCTGCTGGCGCGGCGCATAGCTGAGCGCGTAGCTGAACGGGACCAGGTCGAGGAAGTGGTCGGCGTGCAGATGGGTGATCAGCACCGCGTCGACATCCACGTAGTCGCAGTGGCGGCGCAGCTTGGAGAACACCCCGTTGCCGCAGTCCAGAAGCAGCGTGAAGTCGCCCTCCTGAACGAGGTATCCGCTGCATGCCCCGGCCGCGTCCTGCCAGGATGGTGACTTGCCCAGCACCGTGACCTGCACGGCTCTCCTCTCATCTCGTCATCTGACAATGTAATCGGTGTGGGCCTCGTGCATTTGCACCTGCCGCTCCTCACCGGCGTCGTCTCGCAGCGCTTCGAGAAGACGGCCCTCGTGTTGGGGGGGCTTTTGGTCCTGGGGGCGCTCCTCTCGGGACTGGCGCGGCGGAGCTTTGTGTCGTTGGCCGCGGTATTCGTGATCGCCGGATTCGTGCTCGGCGATGGGGCCACCCACGCTCTGCATTTCGATACGCGCTCGGCCTTCGTCTCCGAGCTGGCCACGGTCGCGCTGATCGTCATCCTCCTGCGCGACGGGCTGGAGGTGGAGGCCGAGATGCTTCGGTCGCAATGGCATCTGCCGCTGCGAAAGCTGGTGCTGGCGATGCCGCTGACGGCCATCGTGGTGGCCCTGGTGACGCGCTGGTTGACCGGCCTGTCGTGGACCGAGTCGTTCCTCGTGGGGGCGCTGCTGTCGCCAACCGACCCGGTGCTGTCCTCGAGCGTCGTCACCAATCCACGCGTGCCGCGACTGGTGCGCCACTCACTCAACCTCGAGTCGGGACTCAACGACGGGCTGGCGCTGCCGGCGGTGTTGGCGCTGGCGGCCACCCTGACCCCGCACGGCCACGGCTTCGTGTGGTGGCGCTTCGTGCTCGAGAACCTGGCGTTCGGGTTCGCCGCCGGCGGCGTCGTCGGTTTCGTCGCCGCGCGTCTGATCCCGCGGGTGAGCGAGATGCGCTCACTGTTCGCGCTCGGCACGGCGTTCGCGGCCTACGGCCTCGCGGTGCTCCTCCCCAACGGCAACGGCCTGCTCGCGGTGTTCGTCTGCGCGATCGTGCTGACCCTCCACCACCCAGAGGTGCGCACCTCGTTCGAGCGCCAGGCCACCGGCATGGTGGAGGTCGTCAAGCTCGGGATCTTCGTCGTGTTCGGCACGTTGCTGACCCTGCACGGGCTGTTCGGCTCGGGCTGGGCGGCCGTCGGCGTGGTGGCGGCCACGTTGCTGGTGGCACGGCCGGTGGCGGTCTTCGCAGCGCTCGCCGGGACGGCCACCGACATCCCCACGCGGGCGTTCATGTCGTGGTTCGGACCCAAGGGCGTGGCCACGATGACCTTCTCGATCCTGGTCCTGTCGGAGGGGATCGCGCGCGGGAGCACGATCTTCAACCTGGCGGCGCTGACGGTGTTCGTGTCGATCGTCGCGCACGGTGTGACCGACACCGCTGGAGCCGAGTGGATCGCCCGGCGGGCCGGCGCCGGGCGGCAGTCCGACGGCGAGCGAGAGGTCAGCGCGCTCTAGTGACCGTCGTGACCGTCGTGGCCGGCGTCGCCGCCGCGGTCCATGACCCAGCCCAGAAAAATCGCGAGCAACAGGAACGCGATGAACCCACCGATCAGCGGCCAGTACATGGCGGTAAACATATACGAGCTCGGTGACACGCGCGCCCGGCGCGCGCCTCCCTACGCGTGCTGGGCGAGCTGCTCGCTGGGCGACGGGAAGGCCCAGGCGACCTGCTGACGACGCTCCTGGCGGAAGACGAAGCGCAATTGGCTGGGAGGACGCAGGCCGTCGGGGTGGGCCGGACGGAAGGTGCCGCAGGGACCGGACCCCGAGACGGCGCACAACAGGTTCTGATGAAAGAAGCAGTTCTCGCACTTGGCCTTCACGGCCGTCGTCGCTGTCGGCATACCTCGCCTACACCCCATTCTGACTGGAAACTCGAAGTCGCATCGCAGCGGCCATCAAAGCGGATCTCATCCCCTCGCACCAGCCCGATTTCCGGAAAACGCAGGAACTTCTCGCCGGGCGAAATACCTGCAAACTGCGGGGTGTTCGTGCTCCGAACAGCCGCGGCCCGCAATTTCCGTAGCTTTGTCGGACAGGACATGACCACGCGCCAACCGCCAGCCACGCACACGATCGCCGATTACGAACGCGCCGCCACCGAACGGATGTCCGATGACGCGCGCAGCTACATCGGCGGCGGGGCCGGCAACGAGATCACGCTGCGCGACAACGAGGCCGCTTGGCGGCGGCTGGCGCTCCGACCGCGGGCGCTCGGCGCCCCGGCCGGCGCCGACACCGGCGTCGAGCTGCTCGGCGTGCGGCGCCCGCACCCGGTCCTGATCGCGCCCACGGCGTTCGCGCGGCTCACCCACCCCGACGGCGAGATCGGCATCGCGCGCGCGGCGGCGGCCACCTCGACGATCATGTGCCTGTCCACCTTCGCCAGCGTCAGCCCGGCCGCGGTGGCCGCTGAGGTCCCGGGGGCGGCCCGCTGGTTTCAGCTCTACGTGCTCTCTGACCGCGGCGCCACCCGCGAGCTGGTCAGCGCCGCTGGCGCCCACGGCTACGAGGCTCTGGTGGTCACGGTCGACCGGCCCGTGCTCGGGATTCGCGAGCGCGAGCTGCGCGCCGTCCTGCGCGAGGGCGAGGCGCTCGGCCATGATCGTCCGATCAATACCTCCGCGGTGATCGATCCGCAGCTGCGCTGGTCCGACGTCGAGGAGGTGGCCACCGAGAGCCCGTTGCCGCTGCTCGTCAAGGGCGTGCTGACCGCCGAGGACGCGCGCCTCGCGGCCGAGCACGGCGCCGCCGGGGTGATCGTCTCCAACCATGGAGGACGTCAGCTGGACACGGTCCTCGCCGGGGCCGACGCGCTACCGGAAGTCGTCGACGCGGTCGGCGATCGGCTCGATGTGCTCGTCGACGGCGGGATCCGCCGGGGCACCGACGTGGTCAAGGCGCTGGCGCTCGGCGCCCGCGCGGTGCTGATCGGCCGTCCCCCGCTGTGGGGCCTGGCGGTCGACGGCGCCACCGGTGTGCAGCGCGTCCTGGAGACGCTGATCGCCGAGCTGGAGAACGCGCTGGCCCTGGTGGGCGCTCCACGCCTTACCGACCTGGACCGCTCCTTCCTCACCGCCGCGCCCTGGGCGGGCGGCGCGCGGTGAACATCCTTGTCACCGGAGTCACCGGCTACGTCGGATCACTCGTCGCTCCCGCCCTGCAGCGAGCGGGTCACGACGTGCGGGGCTTTGCCCGGCACCCGGATCGCGTCACCCTCGAGATACCGGTGATCGGCGGCGACGCCGTCACCGGCGAGGGGCTGGAGCGTGCGTTGCGGGACGTCGAAGTGGCGTATTTCCTCATTCACTCGATGGAGCACACCGAAGACGAAACGTTCTCCGTGCGCGAGCGCACGGCCGCCGAGCGGTTCGCCCAAGCCGCCGCCGAGGCGGGCGTGCGGCGGATCGTGTATCTCGGCGGACCGGTACCCGACGGTCCACGTTCGGCTCATCTGTCCAGCCGTCTGGCGGTGGAGGCGATTCTGCTCGGCGCCGTCGAGGACTCGGTGGCGCTCCGGGCATCGATCGTGATCGGGGCGCGCTCGCGCTCGTTCCGTTTCCTCGTTCGGCTGGTGGAGCGTCTGCCCGTATTGGCGCTCCCGGCGTGGCGAAAGAATCGCACCGCGCCGATCGACGAGCGCGACGTGATCGCGCTGCTCACCGCCGCCGCCACCAGCGCGGCGGTGTCCGGCATGGCGCTCGACATCGCCGGCCCGGACGTTGTCAGTTACGGCGAGCTGATCGCTCGGATCGCCGACCTGATGCTGGTCGACCGGCCCGCCGTCCGCTTCAAGCGACTGACGGTGACCCCGATCGCGAGCCGCGTGGCAGCGGCGGTCGCCGGTGAGGACCCGGACTTCATCGAACCTCTGATGGAGAGTCTGGACAGCGACCTCCTGCCCCGTGACGACCGCGCGCCGCAGTTACTGAAAATCAAGCCCCACTCACTGAATTCGGCGATCGAGCACTCGCTGGCAGAGTGGGAGCGATCCGAGCCGCTGGCCGCCCGCTGAGCTCGGCGCGACACGGTCCCGGCCCCCGACCGTTACTGTGCCTGTCGTCCGATGAGCACCGTTCAGGCCGAGATAGAGATCAACGCGCCGATTGAGCGGGTCTGGGAGACGATCATGGATCCCGAACGGCTGCGCGACTGGGTGACGATCCACAAGTCGGTCAAGAACGTGTCGGACTCGCCGTTGCGCCAGGGCGCGACCATGGATCAGGCCATACAAGTGCGCGGACTGACCTTCCGCGTCCACTGGCTGCTCGTTTCAGTCAACGCTCCCCACGCGGCCCAGTGGGAGGGTGGGGGCCCAGCGCACTCGAATGCGCTGATTCGATACGAGCTGTCGAGCGATGAGAGCGGCCGGACCAAATTCCGGTACACAAACGAGTTCCATCCTCCGGGTGGGAGGTTGGGAAACGTCGCCGGCGGCATGATCGTCGGCGCGACGTCCCAACGCGAAGCCAACAATTCACTGTCGAAACTGAAGGCCCTGCTGGAGGCCTGAACGGGAGGCCTGAGCGGCAAATCGCGACTTTTCAGAGAGACGGTGTGTATCGTGGATGGACAAAATCGTCTACCACATCGTGGAGGTAGCCATCCAATGGCTGATTTCGTTGACAGTACTGTGAAGGACATCGACAGTCGATTGAACGAGCTGCGTCAAGAAGTGACAAAGCTCGAGGCCGCCCGTCAGGCGCTCGTCGGGGGCCGTCGCGGACCCGGTCGTCCGGCCGCCAGCAACGGCGCCACCGCTCCGACCCGCCGCCGGGCCGCTCGCAAGACCGGTCGTCCGCGCGGTCGCCGCGGCGGCAACACGCGTGCCAACCAGGCACTGAACCTCGTGCGTGACTCGCCGGGCATCACCATCCCGCAGATCGCCGAGGCGCTGAAGATCGAGCCGAACTACCTGTACCGGGTCATGCCCAAGCTGGTGGAGGACGGTCAGGTCAAGCGCGACGGTCAGGGCTGGCATCCCGCCGGCTAGTGGCAGCGTCCGCTGCACGGCTTCGAACGGACACGGAGCCGCCGCGATCTTGTCGATCGCGGCGGCCAGGTGTCAGTCAAGGCCGAGCAACCCGACTCGGTCCGTCGCGATCGGTTTAGATCAGACCGAGCTGCTTGACCGACTGACGCTCGTCGGCCAGTTCCGCGACCGAGGCATCGATGCGCGACCGGGAGAAGTCGTCGAGCTCCAGACCCTGGACGACGGTGTACTCACCGCCCGCGCACGTGCACGGGTAGCCGCAGAAGATTCCCTCCTGGATCCCGTAGGTGCCGTCGGACGGGATCGCAATCGAGACCCAATCACCCTCCGGGGTGCCCAGCACCCAATCATGGACGTGGTCGATGGCGGCGTTGGCGGCCGACGCGGCGCTGGACGCGCCACGGGCCTCGATGATCGCCGCTCCCCGCTTCTGCACGGTCGGGATGAAGTCGTCCTCGATCCAGCTCTGGTCGCCGATCGTCTGCGCGGCGGGCGAGCCCTTGACCTTGGCGTGGAACACGTCCGGATACTGGCTTGCCGAGTGGTTGCCCCAGATCGTCATGTTCGTGACGTCGCTGACGGCGGCGCCGGTCTTCTTGGCGACCTGTGCGATCGCGCGGTTGTGATCCAGGCGCATCATCGCGGTGAAACGCTGACGCGGGATGTCAGGAGCGTTTGACTGTGCGATCAGGCAGTTGGTGTTGGCGGGGTTCCCGACGACCAGCACCTTGACGTCGGATGCGGCATGCGCGTTGAGCGCCTCGCCCTGCGGCTTGAAGATTCCGCCGTTGGCCTCGAGCAGATCGGCGCGCTCCATGCCTTTGCTGCGCGGACGAGCGCCGACGAGCAGCGCGACGTTGACGCCGTCGAATGCCTGGTTGGGGTCGTCATAGATGTCGACGCCGGCCAGCAGTGGAAACGCGGAGTCGTCGAGCTCCATGGCGGCGCCCTCGGCGGCTTTCACAGCCGCGGGAATCTCGAGCAGTGACAGATGCACCGGGGTGTCGGCGCCCAGCAACTGGCCCGAGGCGATGCGAAACAGGATCGCGTAGCCGATCTGGCCCGCCGCCCCAGTGACAGCCACCTTGACTGGATTGTTACTCATTAGTCAGTGATCACTCCGTTGTTGTTGACAAGTCTTCAGTTGATCGCGGGCGGCGCGACCAGGTCCAATCCGTAAACCTCGGAAAGCTTGGCCTTCAGGTAGCGAACGAACGGCGCGACGGTGATCGGCGACCCCGTCTCGCGTTCCAGGAGCTCCGTCGTCGTGAACTTCGCCCCGTAGCGATGGATGTGCTCCCGCAGCCATTCGCGCAGTCCGAGCAGCTCCCCGGCGCCCAGCTGCCGGTCGAGGCCCGCCTGGTCGGCGTGAGCACGCTCCCACAGCTGACCGGCGATCAGGTTGCCCAACGCATACGTCGGGAAATAACCGAACATCCCGGCCGACCAGTGGACGTCCTGCAGCACGCCGTCGGCATCGTCGGTGATCTTGATCCCGAAGTACTCCTCAAAGCGCGCGTTCCACGCCTCCGGAAGGTCGGCGACCTGCAGCGTGCCGTCGATCAGCTGCTGCTCGAGCTCGAAGCGCAGGATGATGTGCAGCGCGTAGGTCGCCTCGTCGGCCTCGACACGGATGAAGGTGGGTTTGACCCGGTTGACCGCGGCGTACAACTCAGCGGGATCGATGTCGGCCAGGTCACCGCCCGCCAGCTCGGCGATCCGCGGCGCCAGCACACCACAGAAAGGGCGCCCGCGTCCGACCATGTTCTCCCACATGCGGCTCTGTGACTCATGTACCCCCAACGACTCCGCCGACCCCAGGGGGGTGCGCCGGAGCGCCGGCGCGATGCCGGACTCGTACAGGCCGTGGCCGCACTCGTGCATCGCGCCGTACAGGCCGGTGGCCCAGAACCCCTCGTCCCAGCGAGTGGTGATCCGGACATCGCCGGCGCCTACCTGAATCGCGAATGGGTGCACAGTGTCGTCGATCCGCCACTCCTCAGCGGTGAACCCCATCAGCGCCACCACCTCGTCGACGAGGCGGCGCTGGCCATCGACGGCAAAACGCGCATACAGCGGGCTGTCATCGACCGGCGGCGCGGCGGCTACCTTGGCGATCAACGGCACCAGCTCGGACTTGAGCTCGTCGAACAGCGCGGCCACCGCCGTCGTCGGCATCCGCGGCTCGTAATCGTCGAGGAGCGCGTCATAGGCGGTTGAGAAATCAGAGTCGCCGGCGTGACATTCGGCGTAGCGGCGCGCCAACTCGATGTTGTGGGCCAGCGACGGCGCAAAGCCGGCGAAGTCCGAGGTCTGGCGTGCCGCCACCCATGCCTCGTGACCGGCCGAGGCAGCGCGCGCCCGCTCGGCCTCCAGGTCAGTGGGTACCCGCCGCGCCTTCTCCCATTGACGGCGAGTGAGCCACACCAGCCGGGCCTCGTCACTGTCCGGATCGGCGCCGCTGCTCTCTGACGCGGCCTGATCGAGCACCCGGCCGGTTTCGTCGGCGACGAACATCTCGTGACTTATCCGGGCCAGCGTGCCCAGCGATTCGGCGCGATCGGCCCAGCCGTGTGGGGGCATCATCGTCTGCTGGTCCCAGTGAGCCAGGGAGGCGGCGTGTCCGATATCGGAGAGCTGTCCCAGTCTCTCCTTCAGCGCAGCGAGGTGTTGACTCATCGACGTTCTCCTGAATCTTCTTGCGCAGCCGCAGGCCTATGCGACCATTGCAGCATGTTCCGCCGTTCCGGCTCGATCAAGCTGTTCGATCTTTTCGGATTTCGGATTGGGGCCGACGCAAGTTGGTTCTTCGTCCTGTTCGTGTACATCTACCTGCTGTCGCGCCCATTCCGCCTGACGCTACACAGCTCCGACGGGGTCGCGTACCTGACCACCGTCGTCAGTGTCCTGCTGCTGTTCGCATCGTTGATCGCACATGAGCTCGGTCATGCGCTGGTTGCCAGGAGGCAGGGCATTGAGGTCAAGCAGATCGATCTGGTGCTGTTCGGGGGGCTCACCCAGATGGGGCGCGACGCGGCCACGCCGGGCGAGGATTTCAAGATCTCGGTCGCCGGCCCGCTGGCGACGCTGGCGGTGATCCTAGTCTGCCTCGGAGTGGACATGGCGATCGTCGGCGAGCATCGCCTGACCCACGCGATCCTGCTGGACTCCGACATCCAGATCACCCCCGTGTTGCTGTGTTTGAGCTGGCTGGTGCCGATGAACGCGCTGCTGCTGGCGTTCAACCTCGTACCGGCGTTCCCGCTCGACGGCGGCCGGATCGCGCGGTCGATCGTCTGGCGGATCACCGGCGACAAGCGGCGCGGCACGCAGGTCTCGGCTCGGATGGGTCAGGGTTTCGGGCTGATCGTGGCGGCCGCCGGACTGTGGCTGGTGCTCTCCGGGGGAAGCTTCGCCGGTCTCTGGCTGGTGGCGCTGGCCTACATCCTGTACCAGTCAGCCCGGGGAGCGATCGTGCAGTCGGCGCTCAGCGAGCGCATCGAGGGCGTGCGCGTGCTCGACATCATGGACACGCATCCGGTGGCGATCCCGGCGGCCCTGCCGGTCAACCTGGCGCTGGAGGAATACTTCCTGCGCTACCGCTGGTCATGGTTTCCGGTCGTCGACGAGGGCGGTCACCTCGAGGGCATCGCTCGCCAGGAGCGCGCCCAGGCATTGGTCGACGGCGGCGATGGGTGGCTGACGATGAACTCGCTGCTCGAGCCCGATGCCGCCAACTGGCGCGTGCAGGAGGACCGCCCGATCTCCGAAGTGCTCGGCTCCGAGTCGCTGGGAAAGCTCGGCGCGGTCATGGCCGTCGATGCTGACGGGATCCTGCGCGGCGTGGTCACCATCGAGCAGGTCCGCCGCGCCCTACGCTCGGCGTTCGGCAGCTCGGCCGCTTGACGCTCGGTCGCCCGCCGGCCTACTGGCCACCCCCGCCCAGGGACCACCAACGACCCGGGCCGTTTCCCCCCGGGAAATGGCCCAAGTGAATCGCCCCCAGGCGATTCAGCCCGTGACCTTGCTGTAGTCGATCGTCTTCGATGCCGCCGGCGGCGCGACGGTGATCGTGCGCGCCAGGCGCGCCGAGCTGTTGATGCTCACCGTCAACAGCCGCGAGCCCTTGTCGATCGCCGCAATCGTGCGCAGGGCGACGCCGCCGGAGGTCACGTAGCTGGTCACCTGCTCCTTGGTGGCCCCGAGCTGGCGTAGCTTGGCGGCGGTCTGCTTGGCGAGCGTCGGCGAGAGGCCCAGCTTGGTGAGGTCCGATGGGGCGAAGCTGCCCTGGAAGACGTACACCGTGTGACCGCCGATCGTCGCCCTGCCGAGCGGATGGAACGCCGAGGCGGCCTTGAGCAGCGGCGACGGACCGTCGGGACTGAGCTGGCGGACCTGGTCGAGCAGCTGGCTGAAGTCCAATCCGCTGGCTGAGCTCAGGCTCTTGAGGTCGGCGACCAGCCACGGCTTGCCGCCATCGCGGGAGGCGATCTCGGCGAGGTAGATGTAGATCTTGGAGCCGATGAAGCGGACTTCGAGGTTGCGTCCGGCGATCGTCTCGTGTCCGTCGACGATCAGGTTTGGGTGCAGGCTCGCGACACCGCTGAGCGTGATCACCTGCGCCGGGCTGACGGTCGCGACGCAGGTCCGGCCGGTGAACTGAAAGGCGCTCGTGCGCGCCCCTTGCAGCGCCTTTTGCTCAAGCGCCGAGAGCCTCGGCGCCGAGCCGGCCGTGACCGCCGGCCTCGACGCCGCCTGCAGCCGGCCGCAGGATCCGCCCGCGCCGGGGGCCGAGGACGAGCTCGCCGTCGTGGAAGCCGGCGTCGTGGGGGCCGCCGTCGAGGTTGCGGCGGCGGCCGCACTCGTCGAGCTGCTGGGCGAGGAGCTCGAGGACGTCGAGCTGCCGCAGGCAGCCCCACCGGCGGCCAGCGCGAGGCTGGAGAGGATGGTCGCAGGGAGACGGACGCTCGCCAGTCTGGCATGTCCGAGGGACGGGCGGCGCGGGTCGCGCCGGACCCCCGCGACGGGCCGAAGGGCCCGCTCATTTATATTGCCGAACGTGCCTTCACACGACGTTCTGATCATTGGGGCCGGCCTCGCGGGCCAGCGGGCGGCCCTGGCGGCGGCCCAGACCGGCGCCACAGTGGCGATCATCTCCAAGGTCCATCCGGTGCGCTCGCACTCGGTCGCCGCGGCCGGCGGCATCAACGCCGCCCTCAATCCCGAGGACACCTGGGAGTCCCACGCGTTCGACACGATCAAGGGGTCGGACTACCTCGGCGACCAGGATGCGATCGAGATCATGACCCGTGAGGCCCCGGCTGAGATCCTCTGGCTGGAGCACGCCGGCGTGACCTTCCATCGCAACGAGACCGGCAACCTCGGCACCCGGGCCTTCGGCGGCGCCTCGGCCGCTCGCACCTACTACGTCGCCGACATCACCGGCCACGCGATCCTTCACGTGCTCTACGAGCAGCTGATGAAGCACTCCGACACCGTGGACCGCTACGAGGAATGGTTCGGCACCGACCTGCTCCAGGACGACGCGGGCCGCTGCATCGGCGCCGTCTGTCGCAATCTGCGCGACGGCGAGCTGCAGGTCTTCAATGCCAAGGCGACGATCCTCGCCAACGGCGGCGCCGGCCAGGCGTACAAGCCGACGACCAACGGCCTGATCGTCACCGGCGACGGGATCGCCCAGGCCTACCGGATCGGCGCGCGGCTGATGGACATGGAGATGGTCCAGTACCACCCGACGACGCTCGCCGGCAACGGCCTGTTGATCACCGAAGGGGCCCGCGGCGAGGGGGCGTGGCTGCTCAACGCCAAGGGCGAGCGCTTCATGGAGAAGTACGCGCCCAACAAGCTCGAGCTGGCCTCCCGCGATGTCGTCTCGCGCGCCGAGCAGACAGAGATCAACGAGGGCAACGGGTTCCCCGACGGCACGGTCGCGCTGGACATCACCAGGGTCCCGCGCCGGAGGGTCCTCGAGGCGCTGAGGGAAATCGTCAACATCGGCCGAGATTTCGCGGGGGTCGACATCACCCGCGAGCCGATCCGCATTCATCCCGGCCAGCACTACATCATGGGCGGGGTCAAGACCGACGTGGACGGTCAGACGACCATCCCCGGCCTGTATGCCGCCGGCGAGGTGGCCTGTGTGTCGGTCCACGGCGGCAACCGGCTCGGTGCCAACTCGTTGCTCGACACGCTGATCTTCGGCCGCCGCTCCGGCGAGCATGCGGCCGCCCAGGCGCTGCACATGCCGATGCCGATCACTCCGTCCACTCGCGTCACCGACACCGAGAGGGCGATCCGGGCGATCATCAACCGCTCGGAGGGCGGACGACGCGTGTCCGCGATCAAGGACGAGCTCGGCGAGACGATGAACCAGTACGCGGCGGTGTTCCGCGACGCCGACGGCCTGCAGAAGGCCCACGAGATCATCCGCCGGCTCAAGGAGGAGGCGCCCAAGGCGGTCATCGACGACCGCGGCACCGTGTTCAACCAGGACGTGATCGGCGCAATCGAGCTCGGCTACATGCTCGACTGCGCGGAGGCCATCGTCGTCGGGGCGATCGAGCGCAAGGAGTCACGCGGAGCTCAGTTCCGTACCGACTTCCCCCAGCGCAACGACGCCGAGTGGCTCAAGCACATCGACATCTCGGTCAACGGCGACGACGTGCCCACGGTCAGCTACTCACCGGTGACCATCACCAAGTGGGAGCCCCAGGAAAGGACGTACTAGTACTGATGCCCGAGTACCTGA
>DATAUL010000462.1:0-19784 GCA_036268255.1 Solirubrobacteraceae bacterium
ACGGATTCAACGCCCACAGCGAGGAGCAGGTCAGCCTCGCCCACCGCGATCGTGTGGGCGGCCGATCTGAGCGCCTGCAGCGAGGAGGCACACAAACGAGTGATCGTCTGCGCGGGCACATGGTGAGGGAGGCCGGCGAGCAGGGCGATGCTGCGTCCGACGTTGTAGCCCTGCTCGCCCCACGGGAAGGCGCATCCGCAGATGACGTCGCCGATCGCCCCCGGATCAATCGCAGGGTTGCGCGCGAGCAGCTCGCGGACGATGTGGGCGGCCAGGTCGTCGGGACGGACGTCGACCAGCGCGCCCTTGTGGGCACGGCCGATCGGCGAGCGCAGCACATCGACGATCACCGCCTCCCGTGCGGATGGGCGAGCGCTCATCGGCTCCTCGCCAGCTCGCCTGCAATGACCAGCTTCTGGATCTCGCTCGTGCCCTCGTAGATGCGGAACAGGCGCGCGTCGCGGTAGAGCCGCTCGACCGTCCCCTCGACGTACCCGGCGCCGCCGTGGATCTGCACGGCCCGGTCGGCCACCCTGCCCACCATCTCTGAGCAGAAGAGCTTGGCCGAGGCTGGGCCGAGGCGCGTGTCGGTCCCGGCGTCGTAGGCGCCGGCCACCTCCCGGACGAGCGCTCGGGCAGCCATCAGCTCAGCCTGCGAGTCGGCGACCATCGCAGCTACCAGCTGGTGACCGATGATCGGCTTTCCGCCCTGGCTGCGCTGCGTCGCCCAGGAGACGGACTCGTGAACGAGCCGGTTGGCCAGGCCCACGCAGATGGCCGCGATGTGGACGCGCCCGTGCGCCAGGCAACTCAGCGCGGTGCGATAACCATCGCCCACCGCCCCGCCGACGAGCGACTCCACGCCGACCCGGACCCCGTCAAAGGTCACGTCGGCCACATGTGCCCCGTGCTGCCCCATCTTGCGCTCGGCAGGCCCGACCGCGATCCCCGGTGTGTCGGCTGAGACCACGAACGCGGAGATGCCGTCGATCGCGCGATCCTCCTTCGAGGTCCGGGCGAACACCATGAACAGGTCGGCCTCCGGCGCGTTGGTGATGAATCGCTTGAGGCCGTCGATCACCCAGTCGCCATCCTCTGCGCGTGCCGAGGTGCTGAGGTCCGCGGGGCTCGATCCGGCTTCGGGTTCGGTCAGCGCGAAGGCCGCGACGAGGTCGCCCGAGGCGAGCCGCGGAAGTAACGACCGCTTCTGCTCCGGCGTGCCGCCGAGCAGCAGGACGTCCCCGGCGATGCCATTGTTGGTGCCGAACATGGCCCGGAAGGCCGGCGTCGTCCAACCGAGCTCGATCGCCAGCTCGACCTCCTGGCTGAGTGTCAGGCCGATGCCGCCGTACTCGGGCGGTGTGGCGAACCCGAACAGTCCCATCTGCTTGGCCTGCTCCCGGAGGGTCTGCGGGATCTGGTCGGTGTCGTCGATTCGTTCCTCGAGCGGCACCACCCGCTCACGGACGAAGCGACGCACCTCGCGCAGTATCTCGACGAACACGTCCGCTGAGGGGCCGGTCCCGGCGCTCATCGCACCCTCCGATCCATTTGGCCGATCATATAGCAACCGTAATTTGACATAGATCCACCGGTGGCGGATGATTTTGCTGTGTCGACCACGGCATCCACCCCGCCGGGCGCTCTCGAGCAGTTCGGCTTCGAGTCCAAGGACGACTTCCTGGCTCAGAGCGCGGCGGTCTGGAACCCCGACAAGGTCCGCTTCTGGCAGGAGGTCGGCACGGACCTCGTGCTCGGCCGGCGCGAGGGCTACCTCCTCTACGACACGTCAGGCAAGCGCCTGATCGACCTTCATCTCAACGGCGGCACGTACAACCTCGGGCACCGCAATCCCGAGCTGATCGAGGCGCTCGAGTGGGCGATGCGCCTCGTCGACATCGGCAATCACCACTTCCCCGCGCTGGCGCGGACAGCACTCGCCAATGCGCTGCTCGCCACATGCACCGGAAACCTGACGAAGGTGGTCTACGCGGCCGGCGGCGGCGAGGCCAACGACATCGCGATCAAGTCCGCGCGCTACGCCACCAAACGCAAGAAGATCGTGTCGATCTTCCGGGCCTTTCATGGCACCACCGGGCTCTCGGTGGCCGCCACCGATCAGCGGTTCTCCGAGCGGTTCCTCGCCGATCGTCCTGAGGAGTTCGTCAACGTGCCCTTCAATGACGTCGGGGCGATGGAGGAGGCGCTCCGCGGTGACGACGTCGCGGGGGTGATCATCGAGACGATCCCCGCCACCTACGGGTTCCCGATGCCGGACCCGGGCTACCTCGCGGCGGTCAAGCGCCTGTGCGAGCGCCGCGGCGCGATGTTCATCGCCGACGAGGTCCAGACGGGACTCATGCGCACCGGGGAGATGTGGGCAATCCACGGCTACGGGGTGGACCCCGACATCCTGGTCACGGCCAAGGGGATCGGCGGCGGCATCTACCCCATCGCGTGCACGTTGCTGTCCGAGCGCACAGGCGCCTGGCTCGACGAGGACGGCTGGGGGCACGTCTCCAGCGGCGGCGGTTCGGAGTTGGGCTGCGTCGTTGCGCTGAAGGTGCTCGAGATCACCCAGCGTCCGGCAGTCCGCGCCATGGTCCATGCCGCCGGAGCGCTCTTTCGCGAGGGTCTCAAACGGATTCAATGTCTCAACAGCGACTGGTTGATCGGCATCCGCCAGAACGGATTGGTGGTGGGCCTGGAGTTCGACCATCCCCGCGGCGCCCAGCTGGTGATGAGGCGGCTCTACGAGAACGGCGTCTGGGCCATCTTCTCCACCCTGGACCCAAGCGTCCTGCAGTTCAAGCCCGGGCTGCTGCTTGATCCGCCCATGTGTGAGGACATCCTGGATCGACTGGCGGTGTCGGTCGCAGCGTCGCGAAGGGACGTGCGATGACGCGGAGCTCGCGGTGAGCGAGGACCGGATCGCCCTGCAGGAGGACCCGCTCGCGCGGGCGCGAATGATGCTGCAGTCGGCGGAGTGGGCGGCACGAGATCTGCGACGGCTGGGCTCCGAACAGGTCGACAGGATCGTGCAAGCCGTCGCGGTCGCGGCCCACAGCGCCGCCGGGCGCTACGCCGAGTGGGCCGTGCGCGAGACGAGCTTCGGCGTCGTGGAGCACAAGCGCACCAAGAACGAGATCGCGTCGTTGGGCATCGCCGAGCACTACGCGAATGCCGACTTCGTGTCGCCCAGGGTCGACGAGGAGCGCCGGATCGTCGAGATCCCCCGTCCCGCCGGCGTGGTGTTCGCCCTAACGCCCTCGACCAACCCGATCTCGACCCTGTACTTCAAGGTCGTGCTGACGCTGATGACCCGCAACGCGATCGTCCTCAGCCCTCACCCAGCGGCACGGGAGTGCTGCGTGGCAGCGGCGCGCGAGTTGGCGCAAGCGGCGGAGGCGGCCGGCGCGCCACGAGACGCGGTGCAAGTGGTCGAGGACCCGTCGATCCCGCTGGTCGAGGCGCTGATGGCCGACATCCGGACCCGCGTGATCCTGGCGACCGGCGGGACGGGCGTCGTCCGCGCGGCTCACCGCTCCGGCAACCCGGCGATTGGCGTGGGCCCCGGGAATGCCCCGGTGGTCGTGGACGCCACCGCCGACGCGGCGGCGGCGGCGCGCGACCTCGTCGACAGCAAGGCGTTCGACAACTCGCTGCTGTGCAGCAGCGAGTCGGTGCTCATCGCCGAGGAGCCGATCGCCGAGAAGTTGACCGCCGCGCTGCGTCAGTCAGGCGCGCATCTCTGCACGCCGCAGGAGCGCGACCAACTGCGGGCGTTCCTGTTCCCCGACGGCCATCTCAACACCGCCGCGGTTGGAAAGGGCGCGCCCTGGGTCGCGCGCGAGGCAGGGCTGCGGGTCGCGGCGCGCACGCGCACGCTGCTCGCCCCGATCGATCTGGTCGTGGATGAGGAACCGCTCGCCAGCGAGAAGATGTGCCCGGTCCTCGGGTTCAACACGCAACGCGACCTCGGTGCCGCCATCCGAGCCGCTCGCGGCGTCCTGCGGATCGCGGGGGCGGGTCACTCCGCGGCGATCCACACGTCCGACCCGCATCATGCGATCGCGTTCGCCCAGGCGGTCGACGTCCTACGCGTCGTCGTCAACGCGCCGAACAGCACCGGTGTGGCGGGCTTTGACACGCACCTCGCGCCGACGATGACGGTGGGCACGGGCTTTGCCGGCCGCAGCTCCCTCGGGGCGAATCTTGGGCCCGAGCACCTCGTCAACTGGAGCCGGCTCGCCTACACGAAGGACCGCTCGGTCCCATTCCCGGACTACGCGCGGCTGCGGCCCTGGGAGCGACAGCCGCAGTCGGCCGGGGGGGACTGGCCCGGTCGGAGTGATCGCGGGGAGCTCTCCGGCGACCACGGCGAGGTCTCGGCGGCGCTGCGCGAGCAGATCCGGCGGCTGGTGATGGAGGAACTACGTGATCTCGTGGAGGTCGGCTGATGGCTGAGTTGCGCTCGTTCATCTTCATCGACCAGCTTCAGCCGCAGACCATGAGCACGCTCGCAACCTGGATCCGAGGGAGCCTGCCGAGGTCGCGCATGGCCGCTCAGATCATCGAGGTCGCGCCCGGACTGGACATCGAGCCGCTCACGGATGTCGCGCTCAAGCACGCCGACGTGCAGGCGGGCGTGCTGGTGGTCGAACGCCAATACGGCTACCTCGAGCTTCACAGCCGCTCGACCGCAGCAGTGATGGCAGCGGCCTCAGCGGTGCTCGATCAGCTCGAGGCGAGCCCCGGAGACGCGATGCGGCCGAAGGTCCTGGCGTCGAAGATCGTCGCCGGCGTCGACCATCTGCACGCGTTTCTGATCAACCGCAGCAAGCGAGGCCACATGGCGCTCGCCGGAGACTCTCTGTTCGTGCTGGAGATGCAGCCGGCGGCGTACGCCATCCTGGCGACCAACGAGGCCGAGAAGGCCGCCGATATCAAGGTTGTCGACTATCGGATGATGGGGGCCACCGGCAGGGTCTATCTGACGGGCGCCGATGCCGACCTGCGCGCCGCGGCTGACGCGGCCATCAGCGCCCTGGGGCGCAGATGAGCGTCCGCCCAGACACGCTGCAGGCGCTCGTCCGGGAGCTGGTGGCCGACGCTCTGAGCGATCGCGACGTTCCCGTGAGCATCGCCAACGACGACGAGCTCAACGCCTTCGCCGCCAGGTGCCTCGAGCTGTTCTCAGCGCCAGAACGCCGGGACGCCTTCCGGGCTCGGAAGCTGAGGTTCCGCCTCGCGCAGGCGTCGGGAGCATCCGTGTCAGACCAGCCCGTCGAGCGGCACGCCCTGTCTTCCGGGTACGCGCAGTCCTCCGAGTTCCGTGTCGAGGCCGGTGCGCTCACGGAGCGAGCGGTCCTGCTCGCCGCCGCCGACGGCAAGACGGTCGTTCTAGGGCGACGCGCGGTGGCGACACCGCTCGCGCTCGACAAAGCGCGGTCCCTGGGGGTCGCGGTTCGAAGGGAGGCCGTGTGAAGGCAGGAACGGTGATCGGCAATGTGTGGTCCACACGTCGCCTAGCTGAGATCCCGATCGGAGCGTTCCTGGAGGTGGAGCTCGATCCCGATCAGGAGCGACTCATCGCGTTCGACGTGCTCGGAAGCGGCGTCGGTGAACGCGTGCTCGTCGCACGTGGCTACGCCGCGACCGCATGGTTCGGCGATCGCCAACCGCCGATCGACGCCCTCATCGTGGGCTCGATCGACGACAAGTCCAATCACCAAAACGAGGAGTGAGCTCCATGGCAGCCGCCACCAACGGGAACAGCAGCGCGCTGGGGATGATCGAGACCAAGGGCTACGTCGGCGCGCTCGCCGCCGCCGACGCGATGGTCAAAGCCGCGCCGGTGTCGATCGTCGCCCGCGAGCAGGTTGGCGACGGACTGGTTGCCGTCGTCATCACCGGCGACGTCGGAGCGGTAAAGGCCGCCACCGAGGCCGGCGCAGAATCGGTCAACGCGATCGGCGAGCTGGTCTCGGTGCACGTGATCCCGCGGCCGCATAGCGAGATCGGCAAGCACTTCACCACCGCCTCGTAGGCTGTGCCGGTCAAGCTCGTCGACGCTCGGGAAGTCCCGGGGACACAGCAGCGGCCAGAGCTGCGCGTCTACCTGCTCCTCGAGGCGTTGCAACGCCAGTTCGCGGCGTACATGGGCACGCCGACCAGGGCGCGTGGCTACCCGCCGCTCGAGGGCAGCCACGCGCTGATCGTCGAGGTCGCGCCCGGACTGTGGATCGAGCGCGTAATCGATCTCGCGCTGAAGTCCGTGCCCGAGGTGGAGCCGGGATTACTGTTCGTGGAGCGGCAGTTCGGGATCCTCGAGGTCCACAGCTACGACATCGACGACGTGCGCCGCGCCGGCGAGGCGATCCTCCGGGGCATCGGAGCGGACGCGGCCGACCAGCTGCGTCCGAGAGTGCAGTTCATCGACGCGATCGAGGACATCGGCGACCAGCACGCCGTGATCGTCAATCGCACCCGGCAGGCGTCGATGGTCATGCCCGGCGAGACGATGCTCGTTATCGAGGTCGTCCCGGCGCTGTTCGCCGCCGTCGCCGCCAACGAGGCCGAGCGGGCGGTGCCCGACAACACCCTTGTCGACGTCCAGATGATCGGCGCCGCGGGCCGTCTGTACATCAGTGGGACACCGGAGGGCGCCGCGCGAGCGCGCGACGCGATCACGCGCAAGCTCGGTGAGATCAACGGTAGGGAGCACTAGGCCGTCCGACCAGCATCTGGAGCGCCTGATCGACGGTGACGATCGAATAGCTCTCGGTGAGGAGGCCGTCTGCAGTGCGCAGCGCCACGCGACGTCGCCGCGCCTGTGCCAGGCCGTCGGCGCCCTCGTCGCGTCGCACCTCGGTCCGCCTCACCCAGCTGCGCTGCGCCAGCACCGGGTCGGCCGTCGCGTCGAGCTGCGCGCGTGAGGCGGCGCTGGCGTAGCGCAGCGTCGAATCAAGGATGAGCTCGACGTTGCGCTCGGTGCGGACGTCGGTGCCGGCGATCTCCCACATCGGGTGACGGACCCGGCCGGTGGGCGAGTAGCCGAGCGCGGTCACGATGCGGTCGCGGGCCGCCGCGGGCTCCTTCCATTCGTGTTCGACCGGGGCCGGGTCGGCGTCGGGCACCGCCAACCGCGTGATCGCGCGATCGTTGATGGCGTCGAGGACCAGCCTCGGGTCCGCGCCCACCACCACCTCCTTGCGTGCCGGCCAGAAATCGAAGGCGCTGTGGTCGCCATACGGTTCGCCGACGTGGAACAGATAGATCTCGGGATACACGGCCCGCGGGTCACGACCATCGAGACGACCGGAGCGGCGGCTGGGCCGAACGTCGTAGAACGCGGTGATGGATAGCTGGATCAGATGGCTTGCCCCGAGCGCTCCGAAGGGCTCGGTGACGACCACGCCGAGCCGGTCGTGCGGGCCCCAATCGGGGAGCAGGTCCTCTCGGCCCGTGCGATGGCCGTCGCGGGTGAGGGCGAAATGCGACGCGTCGAACTGTCGTGCCGTGTGCATCGGGCCGGCGGCTCTCGGCTAGAGCTCGAGCAGATCTCCAGCGGCGCGGATCCCGGAGCGCAGGACGCCATCGAGAGTCTGCGCGTCTGACGCGTGCTCGCCCGCGAAGGCGATCCGCCCGAAGCGCGCGGAGAGCGCCGCCTCCAGAGCGTCGCTCCAATCGACGGGATGAAAGCTGTACGCGCCGCGGGCCCATGGATCCAACCGCCACGGCGTGAGCAGGGTGTCGTCGCCCAGGTCCAGCTCGGGCCACGCCGCGTGCAGCCGCTCCCGGAACGCCGTCGGGTTGCGGGAGTCGATGTCCAGAGCCTGCCGGTGCGTTGGACCTCCGGCGGCGGCTCCGACCACAGTGGAGCGGCCGTCGTGCTCGGCGGGGGTGTAGGCCCACATCGGGATGTCGGTGGTCTGGATCGCATCGGGCTCGACGCGCTGCCCCAGCGCCACATGGAGCTTGGTGATGTCGCCCATGCCCATCCGCGCATACGCCTCCGCCTTCTCGGCGGGCAGCGCGGGCGCGAACCGCAGGTCGCGGAGCAGCGGGAGCGGAAGCGCCAGCACGGCGGCGTCGCCGCGCGCGCTGGTGCCATCCGCCACATGAACAGTGACCGCGTCGCCCTCCTGCTCGACGGCCACGGCGGGCGACCGTAGTCTCACCTCGCCGGACAGCTCCTGGGCGATGCGCTCCGCGAGGAGTTGGTTGCCGCCACGGATCCACAGCGGCACGACGAACTCGCTGTGGCCGTCGATGCTCGGCTGCGGCGCGGGCCAGCGCTCGGACACCTCATCGAGGCGCCAGCCACACGCGATGGTGAATCGCGCGGTGAGCAGGGCGCGATCCTCGGGGGCGATATCGGTCGTCTCGAAGACATCGGCAAAGCTGCCAGTCATGCCGGCCGCGGCGCGCTCCTCCCGATGCTCGGCCATCGTCGCGGCCGTCGGGACCAGCGCCTCCCGGGCGCCTACGCCCTCGCCCACCGGTCGTCGGTCGCCGTAGTTGAAGCCACGAGCCACGAGCTCGACGCCCACCTCCCGGGCGATCGCCCCGAGCGTGTCGTACCCGCCGAAGATGAACTCGCCGCCTCGCTCGACCACGACTCCGTTGGCCAGCGTCGTCGACCACACGCGGCCACCGACACGCTCCCGAGCCTCCAGCACCACCACGCTGTTGCCTGCCTTCTCCAGGCTCCGGGCTGCCGACAGCCCCGCGAGGCCGGCACCGACGACGATCGACCTCATCTGCCACCTCCGCTTTCTTTTTGGGCACTGCCGCGCCGAGCACCTGCTACCGGCGTCTACTTGGTGGAAAGTTTGACACTTTTGGTTGCGTTCTGGTAGACCAATAGCCGCCATGACCCCTCTGAGAGCGGACGTCTGCGTCGTGGGCGCCGGTTTCGCGGGCCTGGTCGCCGCGCGCGACCTGCGGCGCGCGGGCTGCTCCGTCGTTCTGCTGGAGGCTCGGGCGCGGGTCGGAGGTCGAACGTTCTCGCGGCACGTCGGCGACGTCCCGGTCGAGCTCGGCGGGACCTGGATCGGCGGGCACCAGGACCGCGTCTACGCGCTGGCCGCCGAGTACGACAAGAGCACCCATCCCACCTTCGAAGAGGGCGACAAGGTGTTCGTCGCGGACGCGGAATGCCGTCGCTACCGGCGCAGCATCGCGGAGGTGGCCGAGGGGGCGGCCGAGATGGGGACAGCGCTCCAGACGCTCGACGAGATGTCGCGCGAGCTCCCGCAGGACGCGCCCTGGGATGCGCCGCGAGCCGTCGAGTGGGACAGGCTGACCACCTCCGCGTGGCTGGATGGCTTGGGTCTGCACGCCGGCGCCGTGCAGCAGCTCGAACGGTGGCTGATCACCCTGATGACCGCCGACCTCTGCGAGGTGTCGTTGCTGCAGACGCTTTACCTGGTCAGGTCAGCGGGCTCGATGCGCACGCTGCTGGCGACCAAGGGCGGCTATCAGCAGGACCACATCGACACCGGCACCCATTCGATCGCCGTCGCGATCGCCGACGAGCTCGGCGATGCCGTGCGGTGTGGCACCCCGGTACGCGCCGTGGCCCAGGACCGGCGCGGCGTGCAGATCAGCGCCGATGGGCTGGAGATGGTGAGCGAGCGCGCGGTCGTGGCAGTGCCGCTTGCGATCGCGAGGACCCTGCGCTACGACCCGCCGCTGCCGGTGGAGCGCGAGTTCCTGCATCAGCGCGCTCTCAGCGGCGCGGTGACCAAGGTGGTGACCGTCTACGACCGCCCCTTCTGGAGAGACGATGGGCTGTCCGGCGAATCCTTCTCGTTCGACCACGTCATCAGCCTAACCATGGACACCTCCCCGCGCGACGCGCGTCTCGGCGTCCTCATGTGCTTTGCCACCGGACCGTCGGCGACCGCCTTCGGGAAGCTGAGCGCCGGCGAGCGGCGCGCCGCCGCGCTCAAGGCCGTCACGGCCCGGTTCGGGGGGCTCGGAGCCGAGCCGCTCGTGGTGTTCGAACAGGACTGGGCCAAGGAGGAGTTCTCGCGCGGCGGCTACATGGCTCATTTCCCACCGGGGGCGCTCACCCGCTACGGGCACACGATCGCCGAGCCCTGGGGCCGCGTTCACTGGGCGGGCTCTGAGACCTCGCCGGTCAGCCTTGGCTCAATCGACGGCGCGATCCGCTCCGGCGAGCGGGCGGCGGCGGAGGTGCTGAGTGCACTCGGTGGGTGACGACCGGCGCGTCGCCGCTACCCGCCGGATCCATCTCAGCGAGCAGCTGTCAGCCGCGGCGCGCAAACGGCCCGACCATCCGGCGCTGTGGCGCGACGGCGCCAGTCTCACCTACGGCGAGCTCGACGCGCGGGCCTCACGGGTCGCGGGAGCGTTGGCGTCGCGGGGCGTCGAGCCGGGCGACCGGGTCGTGCTCCTGGCCCAGAACGGGTTCGAGTGGGTGGAGTCCTTCTTCGGCGTCGTGCGAGCTGGGGCGATCGTCGCGCCGCTGAACTTCCGCCTCACCGCGGCGGAGCTGGCCGCGATCACGCGCGACTGCGACCCCGCGGCCGCGATCGTCGACGGCGAGTTGTGGCCGTTGCTCCAATGTGCGCTGAGCGATTCGGCGAGCCTGCGCGCGTGCCTGGTCATCGGGCCGCCCATCCCGGCGGGCGATCCGCCTGCTGAGGATTACTGCGCGGCGGTCGCCGGAGCTGACCGCGTCGGCGACGCGTCGCTGGATCACGCGCGAGACGACGACGTCGCGGTGCTCTGCTTCACCTCGGGGACCACGGGCCGGCCCAAGGGCGCGATGCTCACCCACGCCAACCTCGCGCTCAACGTGCTCAACGCAGCGGCGGTCCTCGGTCTCACCGAGCCCGACGAGGTGTGGGCGTGCGGCTCACCCCTGTTTCACGTCGGCGGGTTCGGCGACCTGCTCATGCAGGTACCGATCTGTGGGACCTTCGTCATCCTGCCGTCGCGCCATTTCGACGCGGCATCGATCGCCCACCTCATGGAGCGCAGCGGGACCACGGGGTGCTCCTTCGTGCCAGCCCAATGGCAGGCGATCTGCGGACTGCAAGGAATCCGCGAGCGCCCGCTGGCTCAGCAGCTGCGCCACGTCGGCTACGGGAGCTCGGCGAGCCCGATGGTGCTGCTTCAGGCCCTCAACGACACCTTCCCCAACGCCGATCGCATCCACGCCTTCGGCCAGACGGAGATGAGCCCCACCACCACGATCCTTCACGGCGAGGACGCCGTGCGCAAGCTCGGCTCCGTCGGCCGACCGATCCCCCACGTCGAGGCGCGCATCGTCGACGACGACATGAACGACGTCGTCGTCGGCGAGGTGGGCGAGATCGTGTATCGCGGGCCACACGTCTTCGCCGGGTACTGGCGCTCTCCCGAGCAGACCGCCGACGCGTTCGCCGGGGGCTGGTTTCACTCCGGGGACCTGTGCCGGATGGATGACGAGGGCTACGTCTACGTCGTCGACCGCAAGAAGGACATGATCATCTCCGGCGGCGAAAACATCTACAGCGCGGAGGTCGAGAACGCGATCGCCGGGCTCCTCGGCGTGGCTCAGGTCTCGGTCGTGGGCGTTCCGCACCCCACGTGGGGCGAGACGCCTGCGGCGGCGATCGTCCCCGTGGACGCGAGCCATCCGCCGACGCCTGAGGACGTCATCACCGGGTGCCGGGATTCGCTGGCGTCGTACAAAAAGCCCACCGTGGTCGTGGTCGTCGAGGCCCTGCCACGCAACTCGTCGGGCAAGGTGATCAAGGCTGAGGTGCGCCAGATGATCTTGGCGCGGACCCGTCACTGACGCGGGCTCGGCGGTGTCGGATTGACCATCGGGAGCCCTTGCCACCGAAGCTATCAACCGATACTCTCTATTGGTCGCGATTGATCGACCAAATGGGTCGGTCCGTCGCGGATCCGACCGGGTCAGCTCGTGATCACCGAGGAGAGGCTGAGCGCGACGATGCTGTGGAGACCGAGGGATGGCGACGGCCGGCCGGCCGCGGACCGTCGCGCGCGCAACCCGGTCGTGTGGTTCGTGGTCCGGCGCCTGCTCTTCGCCGTATTGACCATCGTGGTGGTGTCGGTCGTGATCTTCGCCGCGACCGAGTTGCTGCCGGGGAACGCGGCGCAGGCGATCCTCGGCCAAAACGCGACCCCGACCCGTATACGGCAGCTCGAGCAGACGCTGCACCTCAATGCCTCAGTGACCACCCAGTATTGGGACTGGTTCTCAGGATTGCTGACGGGGCATCTCGGGCACTCGCTCGTTGACAGCAACACCGTGGCGTCGTTGCTCAGCGACCGGGTCGTGAACTCGCTCACGCTCGTCGTCCTGGCCGGCGTGATCGGAACCCTGATCGCCGTCGCCGCCGCTCTGTACTCCGCGCTTCACCGCGGCGGGTTCTTCGACGAGGCGATCGGGTTGGTCACCTTGGCGATCGCCGCCCTCCCCGAGTTCGTGATCGCGATCGCGATCGTGATCCTGTTCGCCACCGTCGTGTTCCACTGGCTGCCCGCGGTATCGCTGATACCACCGGGGCAGACGGCGCTGTCGCATCCCACCCTGCTCGTCCTGCCCGTGGCAACGCTGGTGCTCGCCACCATGCCCTACACGTTCCGGATGCTGCGGGCGTCCGCGATCGAGGTGCTGGAGAGCGAGTACGTGGCGATGGCTCGGCTCAAGGGCCTGAGCCAGCGGCGGATCCTTCTCCGCCACGTCATCCCCAACGCGCTGCCGTCAACGGTCCAGGTCGTCGCCCTGGCGTTCTCATGGCTGGCGGGCGGCGTCGTGCTGGTCGAGTACGTCTTCAACTACCCGGGGATCGGGCAGGCCTTCGTCGACGCAGTCAACAACCGCGACGTCCCGGTCGTCCAGGCGCTGGCGATCTTGCTCGCCGGTTTCTACGTCCTGATGAACCTGGCGGCCGATCTCTCGGCGGTTCTGCTCAGCGCTCGAACCCGCAGCTCTCTGGCTCGTTGACCGCAATCGGGACAGACGCCGCGTCAGACGGACCGGGTCCGGTCGAGGTCACCGAGCCACGACGTCGCCGGGGTCGACGCCGTCCGCCCGAGGTCTTCGTCGTGCTCGGCCGCGCGCTGCGGCTGACGAAGACCCGCATCGGCGTCGCCATTGCCGGCGCGGTGATCGCTGTCGCCGTTGTCGGTCCGTTCGTCGCCTCTCCCCCACCCGACAAGGTCGTCGGGCCGCCGTTCCTTGACCCCAGCTCCGGGTTTGCCCTCGGTACCGACGTGCTCGGACGCAGCGTGCTCAGCCGGTTGCTCAACGGCGGCTGGGTGATCCTGCTCTGCGCGCTGATCGCGACGATCATCGGGGTCGGGTTCGGCGCCCTGCTCGGCATCGTCGCCGCGTGGCGCTTCGGGGTTCGCGACGAGTTGATCATGCGGTCGCTCGACGTCGTGCTCTCGTTCCCGCCGATCATCCTTGGCCTGCTGCTGGTGAGCATCGTGGGCGCGAAGCTCTGGCTGGTCGTGCTCGCCGTCGCGCTATGGCACGCGCCGGGGTCGGCCAGGGTGGTCAGGTCGGTCGCTCTGGAGGTGCGCCGGCGCGACTTCGTGCAGATGTCGGAGGCGCTCGGCGTGCCGACGTGGCGAATCATGCTCGGCGACATCGTCCCGAACGTCGCCTCGCAGATCCTCGTGGAGTTCGGTCTGCGTCTGACCTGGTCGATCGGGCTGATCGCATCGCTGGCGTTCCTGGGCTTCGGCCGCCAGCCGCCGAGCGCTGACTGGGGCTACATGATCTACGAGAACCTCGTCGGGCTGACCATTCAGCCGTGGGGCGTCGTCGCGCCGATCGCGCTGATCGCGCTGTTGACGGTCGGCATCAACTTCGTGACCGACGGCATCCAGCGGGCCGTCGTCGGAATCGTGCGGGACGGCGATGCCGGCTAGGGCGAAGGTCGAACCCACGCCCAACCTCGTCGAGCGGGCCAACCTCGAGGTCTTGGGGCTCAGGGTCGATCTCGGCGCCACCGGCGTCGACATCGTGGATGAGATCTCCTTTGCCGTCGGGCCCGGCGCGGTGACGGGCCTGGTCGGGGAATCGGGCTCGGGCAAGACGACCGTGGCGCTGGCGCTGCTGGGGGCGGCGCGGCCCGGCGCACGGATCGTCGGCGGACAGGTCCTGGTGGCAGGCGGCGACGTCCTGGCGATGTCGCCGCGCCAGCTGCGGGCGATCCGCGGCGCGCTGATCAGCTACCTGCCGCAGGATCCTTCGTCAGCGCTCAACCCCTCGCTGCGTATCGAGGAGCAGATCCACGAGGCGCTGAGCGCCCATGACTTCGGCGGCACCGAGCAGGCCCGCCGCGAGCGGATGGTGGCGGTTCTCGAGGACGTGAAGCTCCCGAGTGATCGCCACATGCTCCGCCGCTTTCCGCACCAGCTCTCCGGCGGGCAGCAACAGCGCGCCGCGCTCGCGATGGCGTTCGCGTGCCGCCCGCGGGTCATCGTCATGGACGAGCCCACCACGGGTCTCGACGTCTCGACCCAGGCGCACATCCTCGAGACCGTCCGCCAACTCTCCAGCGACTACGCGGTGAGCGTCCTGTACGTCAGCCACGACCTCGCCGTCATCTCAGAGATCGCCGACGACGTGTTGGTCATGTACGGAGGGCGCATCGTCGACGAGGGCCCTGCCCGGGACGTTCTCGGCCGGCCCGAGCACCCGTACACGATCGCTCTGCGCAAGGCGCTGCCGGAGGTGGAGCGGCGCCGTCGACTCGACGGGATCCCCGGAGCGCCACCGATGCCGGGGACGAGGCCCGCCGGATGCGGGTTTGCCGACCGCTGCCCGTTCGCGGAGGCGGAGTGCCGGGCCGCCGAGCCGCCGCTGGTGGAGGTCAGAGACGGACGCCTGATCCGGTGCGTCCGCCTTGATGCGGTGCGGCAGGCGCCCATCGAGCCGGCCACGCCGCCCGCCGCGCCGGCGCCGGCCACATCGGATCCTGGCGCAGTGCTCTCGGTAACGGGCCTGACCGCGGGCTACGGCGAGGTGGAGATCCTCCATGACGTCGGTCTGGAGCTGATGCCGGGCCAGTGCCTGGCCCTGGTCGGTGAGTCCGGTAGCGGCAAGACGACGCTGACCAAGGCGATTGCCGGGATCCACACTGATCGCAGCGGCTCCATCACCCACCGTGGCACGGAGTTGGCGCTTGCCTCTCGCGACCGGCCGCCGGAGATGCGGCGGCGCATCCAGTACATCTTTCAGAACCCGTTCGCCTCGCTGAGCCCGCGGCGCACGATCGGCTCGATCATCGCCCAGCCGCTCAGCCTGCTCCTCGACCTGTCTCGGCGGGAGCTGCGCGATGAGGTCGCTCGCGGACTGGACCAGGTATCGCTCAGGCCCGGCCTGGTCGACCGCTACCCGGATGAGCTGAGCGGCGGCGAGCGCCAGCGCGTGGCCATCGCGCGGGCGCTCGCGGTCAAGCCCGAGGTGCTCCTCTGTGACGAGATCACCTCAGCGCTCGACGTCTCCGTCCAGGCGCTGATCCTGACGATGCTGCACGAGCTCCAACGCGACCTCGGCCTCTCGCTCCTGTTCACCACGCACAACCTCGCGGTGGTCTCAAGCATCGCCGACGAGGTCGTCGTCCTCCAGGACGGAGCGATCGTCGAGCGGGGTCCGGTGGAGGAGGTGCTGGGGGCCCCGACTCACGCCTACACCCGCGCGTTACTCGCGGACTCACCAAAGCTGGTCGTGCCCAGGTGACAACCAACGCAGAAAGAGGAGAACAGTGGCCCAGGTCAGAGCAGGAGCGGTTCAGGTCGGTAGAGGAGGGGCGTCATGAGCGAGCACATATTTGGCAGTGAGATCTCCAGACGCCGCTTTCTGACGTCGGCGGCGACGGTCGCCGGAGCGATCGGTGCGGGAGCTTTGCTCGACGCCTGCGGGTCGGGATCCAGTGCCACGACCGGCCCCACGAACAGTGCATCGTCGTCAGCCTCCGCGGCGACACCCAAGCGCGGAGGCACGCTCACCGTCGGGTTCACCGGCGGCTCGAGCTCGGACACAGTGGATGGCTTCAACGTGTACACCTCGGTCGACGCAGCTCGCTGCGTGGCGCTGTTCGAGCCGCTGGTGCAGTTCGAGGCCAACGGCCAGATCACCAACCGCCTGGCCGAGGAGTTCAGCTCCAACGCCAACGGCACGGTGTGGACGATCCGCCTGCGCAGCGGACTCACATGGCACAACGGCAAGGACGTCACCGCTGACGACGTGTTGTTCACCTTCGGTCGCATGCTGAACCCCAAGACGCCGACCCTCGGCGCGGCCGCGATGGGCACCGTCGACCCGCACGGACTCAAGAAGCTGGACAAGCTGACGGTGCAGCTGAAGACGACGGCGCCGCAGACCACGCTCAAGGAGCAGATGTCGACGCTGTACTTTCCGCTCGCACCTGTCGGCTATGACCCCAAGCACCCGATCGGGTGCGGCGCCTTCAAGCTCGACAGCTTCGCACCCGGGCAGCGCAGCGTGATGTCGCGGTTCGACGACTACTACCTGTCGCCGATGCCGTACCTCGACCAGCTCATCATCGAGGACTTCCCGACGTCCACGGCACAGCTCAACGCACTACGAGGCGGCTCGATCAACGCCGCCGGTGCGCTCCCCTGGATCGCGGTCCGGGAGCTCACGGGGCAGTCGTCGGTGACGGTGCTCAACAAGCGCTCCGGTCAGTGGCTGACCTACCCGATGCGAACGGACACGGGACCGTTCAAGGACGTGCGAGTGAGGCAGGCCTTCCGGCTGCTGGTCGATCGCCCGCAGTTCGTCAGCAACGTGTTCGACGGGCAGGCGGTGCTCGGCAACGACGTGTTCTCGCGGTTTGATCCGAACTACAACTCGGCGCTGCCACAGCGCCATCAGGACGTCGACCAGGCGAAGTCCCTGCTCAAGGCGGCCGGGATGCAGGACTACGCGTTCACGCTCGTCTCGGGACCGTGGGCTCCGGGCGTGCTCGAGGGCGCCAACCTGATCGCCGCGCAGGCGTCGTCCGCCGGCGTGAAGCTCAAGGTGGTCAACCAGCCGATCGGGCAGTTCGTGGAACAGGGCTACCTCAAGGATCCGTTCGCCAGCAGCTATTGGTATGACAACAAATACGCTGCGCAGTGCTGTCTGAGCATGACCAAAACCGCCGGTCAGAACGAACAGCATTGGTCTGACCCACAGTGGGACTCTCTGTGGAATGAACTCAACAAGACCTCAGACCCGGGCAAGTACCAGGATGTCGTCCACGAGATGCAGTCGGTCGAGTACCAGCGTGGCGGGTACCTGATCCCCGGCTTCTTCAACGAGGTCGACGCCGTCGCCTCCGATGTCAACGGGCTCGGGGTCGACAATACGATCGGACCGTTCGGCGGCCCGCACTTCGAGTTGGGCTGGCTCGGCTGAGCACGCCGGCCGGACCCGTCGGGGCTGCTCTCTACCTCGGTGGGCCCGGTCTGGGCGGTCCCGCTCTCCGCGGGCGGGGGCGGCCCGTGAATTACTCAGCCGTACGGTCGGCCTGCGCGCGGACGAGGATCCGCAGCCGATCGGCGCGGAAGAGATCGTGTGAGAGCTCGAAGGGGACGTTGTCGCTGTCGACCGTGTGGCGCTCGACTGAGATGAGCGGCGTGGAGCGAGTGACGCCGAGTATCCGGGCGGCGTTCTCGGAGGCGCCGACGACCTCGATCCGTTCCTCGGCCTCGCCGGGAATGAGTCCGTACTCGGCCTCCAGCATCGGGTAGAGCTGGCCGCCCAATGGGCGGTCGAGCAGGCCGGGGAAGCGGTCCGCGGGCAGGTAGGCCTGCTCCAGCGAGATCGGGACATCATCGGCCAGGCGAGTGCGGACGATCTCGTACACCACCGCGCCGGGACTCAGGCCAAGCCCCGCGGCAACCTCGTCGGTGGCCTCCAGCGTCCGCGTCGCCAGCACCCGGGCGCCCGCCTGAAACCCCTGCCGGCGCAAGTACGCCGGCAGCCCGGCGACGGTGTGCAGGTCGCGCTCGACGCGCCGCTCGGCGACGAAAACACCCCCGGCGCGCCCACCCGAGCGACGGATGGCGCCCGACGACTCGAGCTCGGCCAGCGCCGACCGCAGGGTGGAGCGACTGACCCCGTACCGCAGCGCGAGGTCCCGCTCGGCGCCCAGCCTCTCCCCCGGCCGCAGAACGCCTGAGGAGATCTCGGTCAGGATGCGCCGCCGCGCCTCCTCGGCTGCCGGCCCGAGCGCCTGATACTCCGGCGCGAGCCTCGGGTCACTGTCAGGCATGAAGGCCCCGCACCGACGGCCACTCTGTCCACAACCGTAAATGGTCCGCTATTGGCACGGCCCGCGATCATATCGTCCACCCCCGAGGCCAACCGGACGTGCACCACGCGCGGGCGGCGCCTACGAGGTCGGGGACAGGATGTCGTCGGGGAGCGCCGGCTCACCGAGGTTCACGAGCCGGTGGGTCGGCTCTTCGGCCATGAGCCTGCGGTGCACCCGCAGCGGGTAATAGATGAGCCCCAACACCAGCGGGATGCCAACCAGCCAATACGACACCCGGATATCGAGCTTCCACACCGGATTGGTGGCATCGCGTGGCCAGACCAGGTCGATGAGCGTCGCCGCGGCCGTGACCAACGCCAAGACGTTGACCGGGATCCCCCAGCGCCCAAGGCTGAACGGCGCCCGCGTGGTCGGCCAACCGCGGAGCCGAGCGACGAGAGTGATCCCGAGCAGCAGCACGTAGGGGACGTAGATCGCGGCGATCGCGCCCGTCACGAGCACCGTCAGGTTCTGGGTGACGAGGATCAGCGGCAGCGAGGTGATAACGGCGATCACGATGACCGCCACCCACGGCTCGCCGTTGGGGCGGGTCCGCGTGAGCGCACGGGAGAACGGCAACTGGTTGGCCCGGGCCATGCCAAAAATGTGACGGCAGATCGCCGTGAACAGCATGTTGGCCGCCAGGAAAAGCACCCCCGCCATGACGACCAGGTAGAGGCTCGAGAAGCCCGAGGACAGGGAGTTGGTAATGGTGTCCTGGACCGGCGAGGCACTCTTCATCTCCGCGGCGACGTTCGGCAGCGAGAGGATGATCAGGAACAGGAACAGCGCGCCGGCCCCGATCGAGAGCAGCGCCGCCCCGAGGATGGCCTTCGGGGCCTGGCGGGCGCCATCGATCGTCTCCTCGCCCAGCGTTCCCGCTGTCTCGAACGTGAACAATGCCCACAGCCCGACGAACACCCCTCCGCCGAGGAAGCCGGGCAGCCATTTGCTGAACGTCGAACCGGTCCCCTCCGAATGGAACAGGATCGCCGGGGAGTGGTGCGGACCGAACGCGAACACCAGCGCCGACAGCACGAAGAGCACGAGCAGTTCGGCCACGACGCCGGCCACCGTGAGCCTCCCCAGGACGTCGATGCCCAGGAGGTTCAGGAGCCCGGAGATTGCGATCAGGCCGACGGCGATCCCGACGATCGACCACCTCGTCGGCGTGAACCCGAACAACGGGCCCAAAACCGCCGGCATGACGATTGTGTAGGCGGGCAACAGCGCCAGCAGCGCGCCGAGGTACAGCCAGCCGACCCACCATCCCGCCACCTTGCCCGCCAGATATCGCGGCCACTGGTAGACCGACGCGGCGAACGGATAGTGCGAGGCGAGCTCGGCCCAGTTCAGGCAGGCCAGGAAGACCGACCCGCCGACGAGGAGCCAACCCCAGAAGAAGGCGGGGCCCGAGGAGTCGAGCCCGAAGGCGAACAGGCTGAAGATGCCGGC
>DATAUL010000463.1:0-3154 GCA_036268255.1 Solirubrobacteraceae bacterium
CCTGCAGGTCCTGAGGCAGATCCGAGCGCACGTCGACCGCCTCCCCTGTCACCGGATGCGTGAAGGCCAGCCGCGCGGCGTGGAGGAACTGCCGCCGCAGGCCGAACTCGCCGGCGGTTCCGTACTGAGGATCCCCGCACACCGGGTGACCGATCGCCGCCATGTGGACGCGAATCTGATGGGTCCGCCCCGTGTCGAGGACGACGCGGATGAGCGCGGCGCGCGGCAGCAGGCGCTCGATCTCGAAGTGGGTGCGCGCTTCGCGGGGGTCGTCGGTGTCGATCGACATCAGCACCCGGTCGCGTCGGTGGCGCCCGATGGGGGCGTCGATCGTGCCGGTACGGGCCGACGGATGGCCCTGGACGAGCGCGATGTACTCGCGGTGCAACGCGCGTTCGGAGATCAGCCGCTTGAGCGCACGGTGGACCTCATCTGACTTGGCCACGACGAGCAGGCCGGACGTGTCGCGGTCCAGCCGGTGCACGATCCCCGCTCGCCACGGATCATCACCGCCCGCCGCCCGGTCGGCGAGCGCCTGCGAGAGCGTTCCGGTCCGGTGGCCGCGAGCCGGATGCACCACGACTCCGGCCGGCTTGTCGACCACGAGCAGGTGGTCGTCTTCGAAGGCGACCCTGTAGGGCGCCGCCTGCGCCGCGGACCCGGCGGTGTCGGGCGCCCGGGCGGGGAGCACGACCACTCGTTCGCCGGCGCGCACCGAGTAGCGCTTCGGGCGCACGCGCCCGTCGACGGTCACCAGCCCGGTGTCGATCGCCACCTGGGCCTGGGCGCGCGACCCCAGCGGCTCGGAGAGGAAGCGGTCCAGCCGAACGCCGGCGGCCTCGACCGGCACCGACAGCTCAAGCTGGTCCGTCGCCATCGTGGGCGCTAGCGCCGCGAAGGGCCCTCGAGCACGTACAGCAGGGCCAGCACCCCGAACGTGATCGCCATGTCGGAGACGTTGAACGCCGGCCACAGCGGCAACTTGATGAAGTCGGTCACCGGACCGTTGACCAGACGGTCGATGAGGTTGCCCAGCGCGCCCCCCACAAGTAGGCCGGTCGGCACCCATAGCCCGCGGCGGTTGGGCCGCATCACGAAGTAGACGAGCAGCGATCCGAGCGCGGCCAGCGTCAGGACGAGCACGAGCGCGCCGCCGCCGGAGAAGAAGCCGAACGCCACACCGTTGTTGCGCACGTGGACGAGCGTGACCCCGGGCAGGAACTTGTGCTCGTCGCCGACCGCGATGCCGCTCACGACGAGATGCTTGGTGATCCGGTCGACGACGACGACAAGCGCGGCCAGCGCCAGGGCGCGGCCGAATGCCGTCAACCGCCGCGTGGACGGCGCCCGCCGCGCGGATGTCTGGGTCATCGCCAAGCTGCGTCAGCCCGCGATCGCCGAGTGGATCAGCGACTGCGCGATGTACAGGACGATGATCGCGATCATCGGGGATAGGTCGAAGGCGCCCAGCGAGGGGATGAACCGGCGAAACAGGCGCAGGTACGGCTCGGAGACGTCACGCAGGAAGCTCAGCACGGCGTCGCTCCAGCGCGAGTAGGGCGCGCGCACGCCGAAGGAGAACAGCAGGTTGAGCAGGATGTAGATGAAGATCAGTGCGATGTAGACCTCGAACAGCGCGCTGACGTAGTTGGCGACGTCGGTGCGGGCGCTGGCGACGACGAGGATCATCCGGTCGTCCTGAGCACGCGGTCCATCGCCTCGGAGAACGCCGAGCGCAGGCCGGCTCGCTCCAGCGCGTCGAGCCCTCGGGCCGTCGAGCCACCCGGCGAGGTGACCTCCCGGCGCACGGTCAACGTGTCGTAGCCGCGCTCGTGCAGCAGCGCCGCCGTGCCGGCCATCGTCTCGGCAGCCAGCGCGCCGGCGAGATCGGGTTTCAGCCCACGGCGCACGCCGGCGTCGACCTGCGCCTCGGCTACCAGCGCCATGTAGGCGGGGCCGACGGCGGAGATCGACGTCGCGGCGCCGAGGAGCGGCTCCGGAACCGTGACGACGGTTCCCAGCCGCTCGAACAGCGCGATCACGTCGCGCTCGAGGTTCGGATCGACATCGGCTGCCGGGGAATAGCAGAGGATCCCGCGCCGCACTTCGACCGGCGTGTTCGGCTCCATGCGGAACACGGGCACGCCCGGATAGGCCTTCTGCAGCTGCCCGACGGCCGTCCCACCGAGCACCGACACCAGCACCGACACCTCACCGGCCAATTCCGCGGCGACCTGGTCGAGCTGGTAGGGCTTGTGACAGAGGACGACGAGGTCGGCTTCGCGTGCCACCTCGAGGCTGGTGGCCGCCTGCCCGCCGAGCTCTGCGGCCAGCTTCGCCGCCCGCCCTGAGCCGGAGTCCGAAGCCAGTACGGGGTCCCCCCAGCCACGAGCCATTGCCCGGGCCATGTTGCCCGCCCCGATCAAGCCAACTCTCATACGGACAAATCTACCTGCGCGCGCGTCCGATCCCGCAACTGGAGGGCTCCGGCGGTTAGGACTGGTTGAAGAAGCCCTTCTCGACCAGCCTCGCGCGCTCCTCGGCGGAGACCTCGACGTTGCGCGGCGTCAGCAGGAAAACCTTGTCGGCGATCCGCTGCATCCCCCCGTCCAGCGCGTAGGTCAGGCCGCTGGAGAAATCGATCAGGCGCTTTGACAAGTCGGTATCGGTGCCCTGCAGATTGAGGATCACCGGGATCGTGTCCTTGAACTTGTCGGCCACGTCCTGCACGTCGTTGAAGTTCTTGGGGGCCACGAAATGCACGCGCACATCCCCGCCGGCACGGCCGTTGGCCACCCGCGCGCCGCCCACCGGGCGCAGTGAGGTCGTGCGTCGCTCGCTGCCGGAGTCGTCGGCGAAGATGTCGTCGATCTCGTCGCGGCGGCGGCGGGTGTTGAGGCGGCGAACGTTCGGACGTTCGCTGTAGCTGTCCTGCAGCTCCTCTTCGGGTTCGCTGTAGGGCTCGAGCTCGTCGTCGTCGTAGACCTCGTCCTCGGCGAGGCCGAAGTAGACGAGCGTGCGATGCCAGGTATCTCGAAAGGCCATGTGCGTCAACGTCTTTCGCTGCGACAGCAGGGTTTCCCTGCCGCGATTATGGCGCGCCGGCAAACAGGACTGAACCAAGACGCACGATCGTCGCCCCCTCCTGCAGCGC
>DATAUL010000464.1:0-6726 GCA_036268255.1 Solirubrobacteraceae bacterium
CAGCTGAGCGCCACTCCACCCCTCCTTTCCCGACTGCGCAGGCATTCTCAGAGCAGTTATCGCTGCCGGATCGTCCCGAGAGCAGCAGCCTCGCCGAGAGTGCCGCCTCGGCGAGAACGGAGAAGTCTGTTCGGGAGGCGATCTATACGTCGATGCCATGCAGCGCGAACGGGCGGTGGGCGATCCGCTGCGGCGAAGGGACGTCGACAGACGCATCCGTGCTTCAACGTTTGATCTCCTGCACCATCCAGCCGTTTGCCGTCGGCGTCGTTGGACGACATGAACGACCCCGTGGGTACGCCGGTCCGGGTCAAGGCGGTGCCTTGTTCTCAGGACAAAGTGAAACGAGTCACTGACTCGACGCTTCTGAAGAGATGATCAGCTCGCGCAGCTTGGCGTCAGGGCTTCTGCCCGCGCCTGAGCGGACGCGCAACGAGGAGGCAGCACGCCCAGGGAATTGTCGGAGCACTGGATCCGAGGAGGACGAGAGCCATGGGGTCGACCTGCTGGCCGGCCCTCGTGACGCGAAAGCGGCATGTGTTGGGTCGGGAGCGTAAGGGACACGAGTGCTGAGCGACCCATCGAGCCGTTGGATGTCCAGTTCTGGTTCACAGCGGTCGATACGCCGACGGCTCGTTCGAAATCCGCTCGGATCACGTTGGGCGTATCTACATCTTCGTCTGCGCTGACGAGGCGCGCCCGTCGGGGCACCCGATAGATAAGCGCCAGCATAGAATCGTGCGATGAGTGCGGCTGGGGCGAGCGTCGCGTTTCGCGAGCGGGCGGTGGAGGTGTCAGGCATCCGCTTGCATGTCCGCGAGCGCGGCGAGGGGGATCCGCTGCTGTTGATCAACGGGATCGGCGCCCACATGGACATGTGGGCGTCGTTGGAGCACGCGCTGCCGCAGACGCGGCTGATTGCCTTTGACGCGCCGGGCACCGGCGGTTCAGGAACCCCGTGCTTGCCTCTCGGTCTCGAATCTCTGGCGGAGCTGAGCGAGCGGTTGCTCGACCGGCTGGGCTATGACCGCGTCGACGTGCTCGGCTACTCGTTTGGAGGGCTGATCGCGCAGTTCCTTGCTCGTCGAGCCCCTGAACGGATTCGCCGCCTGGTGCTGGCGGCAACGACACCGGGTTGGGGCGGCGTTCCCGGATCGATGTGGACACTGAGCCAGATGTCCACGCCGCTGCGCTACTACTGGCGTCCTTATTACGAGCAGGTGATCGGCGAGCTGATGGGCGGTCGCGCGCGTTATGACCGCGATTTCATTCGTCGCCACGGTGATACGCGGCAGCTCAGTCCCCCGACCCCTCTGGGCTATCTCTGGCAGTTGCTGGCCCTGACGGCCAGCGCGGGAACGCTTGGCTGGCTGGGCCAGGTGACGGCGGACACGATGGTCGTCGCCGGCGACGATGATCCGGTCATGCCGCTCGCCAACGCGCTCCTGCTGGCGCGTCACATTCCGCGGGCGCGCCTGTTCATCGCCCCAGGCGAGGGCCATCTGCTGCTCATGGATGACATGAGCCGCTGCCTAACGGTCATCCGGAACTTCCTCGGTCCCGTCTCTGTTCGCCGGTCGTGGGCTTGGCGAGAGGCGATCGTCGTTGATGATGAGATGCTTGATGACGAGCTGCGCGGCGGCGGGGGTCCGCTGGGCAGCCCTACGGCGCTGATGAGCGCGCTGGTACGCCAATGTCGCCGCGCGCGTCAGCCTAGAGCCGGGACCTAGTCCACACCGATCTCCTCCTCGATCGGCACGCCGAGCGCGTCGAGCACGCGCGGGACCATCGAGTAGAAGGCCGCGGTCACCGTCAGCTCGATGCGCTGGGTGAGATTGAAGTGAGCAGCGAGCTCGTCGTTGATCGCATCGGGGACCTCGCCGGCGACGATCGCGTCGGTGAACGCCAGCGCGGCCCGGGTCTCCGGACCGAAGACCTTGGAGCTGCGCCACATCTCCAGTTCCGCGATCTCGTTATCGGTCACGCCCGCTTCGGCGGCCATGCGGCGGTGCTGATGCCATTCATAGGGAGAGTGGTGCAGGGTCGCGGTCCGCAGGATCATCAGCTCGCGCAGCTGTCGAGATGTGGCGCTGTTGCCCCGCAGCGCCCAGGCGAACGCGACCCATGCACGCAGCAGATCGGGCGCGTGGGCCAGGCATCGATACAGGTTGACGTGCTTTACCTGGGCCTCGGCGACCTGTGCGGCGATGTCATCGGGTAGCTGTGCGAGCGGAACGGCCGTCACCGAACTCCTCCTTTGTCGCTCGAGTGTTCGCGTCCGCGGCGATCACTGGCTGGCGACTTTGACGAATCGTCGCTGCGGTCCCGGATCCATTCGGCGATCTGGGGCCGTGACACCTTCGCGGCCTGACGACCGGCGACCAGCCCAACATGGCCGGACTCCAGGCACAGATCGGTGGTGTCCTCCGAGCCGACAAGGGTCCCCAACGGTTCCGCTGATTGGGGTGGGACGATTTCGTCTCGGCGACAGAAGACGTTCAAATATGGGCATGTGATGTCCGAGAGACGCACCTCGGTGTCCCTGAAGGGCACTGCTCCGGAGGCGAGGGCATTGGCACGGATCAGCGTGTTCACGGTCTGGCGGAACGCGGCTCCGGCAAACGGGATCTGGTCGCGGGCCCATTTGTTCATGGCGATGAAGCTGGTGAGCCACTGATCGTTCCACAGGTTTTCCCACACGTTGACTTGCTGAACGAGGGCGTCGGTGGGCCGCAGCGACTGAAAGCCCAGATCGATGACTTTCGCTGGAACGATGCCGTTCGCGTCGATCACGTCCTCGGCATCCAAGCGCCCCTCGACGAACATCTGGCTCATGAAACCCATCTTGGTGTAGTCACAGGGTGTTGTCAGCGTGATCAGGTTGCGGATCGGCAGATCCGTTGATCCCGCGGCGAGCAACAGGGCGAGCACCCCACCAAAGCAGTATCCGACGACCGTCAGGTCCTCCGCTCCGGAGCCGGCGCATGTGGCGCGAAGCGCCGCCGGGATGTAATGGTCGACGTATGTCTCGAGCGTATTCTCCGCATCGGCAGGGCCCGCCGGCATCCAGTCGAGCAGGAATACGTCGAAGCCCTCCTCGACGAGGAAGCTGATCATGCTGTTGTTGGGGAGAAGATCGAGGATGTAGCTGCGGCTGACCAGGCTGTGGACAAGTACTACCGGGGTGACGAACCGACGCTGATCGCTGCGGTAGCGCCATAGTCGCGCCGTGTCTCGCTGCCAGACCAGGTCGCGCGGGGTCTGGGCCAGTGGGACGCGCCTCAGCCCGGCGTAGTAGGTGAGCCCGTTGCGGACCCTCAGCAGCTGACGTTCGAGCAGTGAAGGCGCCATCAGTCTGGACCACGGCTGCCGGGACGACGCCGCGGGATCGTGCCGAGCCGGAGGCTTCGCGGCTCGGCTTGCTGCAGCTCGGTGCGCAGGTCTCGAACCTGGCGCTCCAAGGCGGCGATCTGGCCCGAGAGGCGATCGACGTCGCTGCGCGTTGGCACGTGCCAGGCGCCGAACCACATGTCTAGCCCGTGCCGCGCCTCGGCATTCAAGCGCCGCCCCAACCGCCAGCTGATCGCGAAGGCGTCCATGAACATGTCAGTTCCGATCCACGACTCCGACGCACGCGCGATCGGCCTTTCGAACACGGTGAGTGCGTCGCGCAAGCTCGGCGCCGACTTGCCGACCTTCGCTCTTGAAGAGCGAGCGCCGTTGGTCGATGACTCAGGCATCTGTGATCGACAGTACCCGTTTCGGGTAAAAGCCCACGCGGAAAAGGAGAGTGAAATCTGAGGCCAGCACCAGAACCTGGTGGGTTGAGTCCATTGAAGATGAGATCGTCGACACCGCAGAGCAGGCCGCGGCCCTTTCGCTGACGCCGCTTACATTCGCGCGCCGCTGCAGCGGTTTCTCGGCGAGCACGCCACCGGCGAGGGTGAGATCGACGCCGCGCCGTCGGCGAGGGTGATTCGAATGCCACCTACGGCGTCCGGCGGGGGGTACGTCGGTCGTGCTGCGGCACCCACCGCGCCCTCCTCTGCCCCATCGGCACATGATGTTTTGCGCGAGGCGCCGGTGCTCAAGGCCCTGGGCGAGTCACGAGCTTGACGGAACGCTGCTGTTCCCCCCTGCGCCCCTCTGTTCGAAAGCGTACGCATCGGGTAAAGGAGAGGCACGCCGGTCGAAACCGCATGCCGGAGAGGCTGCTTGCGGCAGCGCGACCCGAGGGAGGAAGCATGGACACGACGCCGTCACGACTCGAGTTGAGTCCGCTCAACTTTCTGCACCGCAACGCGCAGGCTCTCGGCGAGCGTCCCGCCGTCGTCCACGGCGAGCGTCGACTGGATTACGGCGAGTTCGCGAAGCGCTGCAATCGGCTGGCCGGCGCCCTGCGTGACCGGAATCTCCAGCGCCACGATCGGGTAGCGATCCTGGCCCCAAACTCACCGGCACTGCTCGAGGCCCACTACGGCGTTCCGCTCGCGGGGGGCGTCCTGGTGGCGATGAACACGCGCCTGAGCTCTTCCGAGGTCGAATACATCCTGCGTGATTCGGGTTCCAAGACGCTACTCGTCGATGCCCAGCTGAAAGAGCTCCTCGACGATCTTGACCTCGACGGCATCGAGACCGTCGTCATCCAGGACACCGGTCAACAGGACGACCCCTACGAGCGCCTGCTCGCCGGTGCATCGGATGAACCGCCGGAGAGCTGGCTCGAGGACGAGAACGAACCGATCTCGATCAACTACACGTCCGGGACCACGGGGCGCCCGAAGGGCGCAATCTACACCCATCGCGGCGCCTACCTGCGCGCCCTCGGGACGGCATTGGAGATCAAGCTCGGCTATGACTCGGTCCATCTTTGGACGTTGCCGATGTTTCATTGCAACGGCTGGTGCCTGACGTGGGCGGTGACAGCCGCCGGCGGACTCCACGTCTGTCTACGCAAGGTCGATCCCGGCCACATCTGGGACCTATTCGACGACGAGGGCGTCACCCACTACAGCGGTGCTCCAACGATCCACATGGGCATCGTCAACCACGACAAGGCTCATCCGCTGGAGCAGCATGTCACCGTCCCCACCGGTGGCTCGCCCCCGCCGCCGGCGGTGCTCAAGCGGATGCGCGAACTCAATCTGCATCCGATCCATCTGTACGGACTGACTGAGACCTACGGCCCGGTGATGGGGTGTAGCTGGCAGCCGCAGTGGAATGAGCTCGAGCTGGAGGAGCAAGCCCGGCTGCTATCGCGACAGGGATACACCTACAACGGATCCGATCTCGTCCGTGTCGTGGACGACGACACCCGGGATGTGCCGCGCGATGGCGAGACCGTCGGCGAGGTCGTGATGCGCGGCAACAGCATCATGGCGGGATATCACGGCCAGGATGACAAGACCGACGAGGCGTTCCGCGGCGGTTGGTTTCACTCCGGCGATCTGGCGGTGTGGCACTCCGACGGCTACGTCGAGCTTCGCGACCGGTCCAAGGACATCATCATCTCCGGCGGGGAGAACATCTCCAGCATAGAGGTGGAGCAGGTCCTGTCCGAGCATCCGTCGGTCCTGGAGGCGGCGGTCGTGGCAATGCCGGATGAAAAGTGGGGCGAGCGCCCCAAGGCGTTCGTGGAGCTCAAGGGCGACGAGAACGGCAATGAAGACGAGCTGGTCTCCTTCTGCCGTGATCATCTCGCCCGCTTCAAGTGTCCCGCCGCGATCGAGTTCGGAGAGCTTCCGCGGACCTCTACGGGAAAGGTGCAGAAGTTCGTGCTCCGCGAACGTGAGTGGGAGGGCCGCGAGCGAGCGATCGGCTGAGCTGCGTCGCACTCAAGTCTGGGTGCTCGCCTGTCAACGCGCTGCACACGATCCGGGTGCCGATCGCACTCAACCTCGCCGGCTCTCTGAAACGCGCTGGCGCCTGACTACACCGACTTCGTCCTGGCTCGGATCGTCACAGGCATGGCCGTGGGCGCCGATCTATCGATCGTCAACACTTATGTCGGTGAGGTGGCGCGGCGGCGTGCCGGGCGAAGTGGACCTCGGTGATCTTTGTCAACTCCGCCCTGGGCGCTGCTCGGGATCTGGCTTGGCCTGTTCTTGACCACGTCGGCTGCGCCGTGGCCGCACGGGCTCCCCCTCGCGCAGCCCGGGCCGGGGTTCAGCGACGGTTGGCGATGGGTGTACGGTGTCGGCGGGTTGCTCGCGCTGCTGGCCGTCGTCCTGCAAGCGGAACTGCCAGAGTAAGCGCGTTGGCTGGTGAGTCAGAACCGCTTAGGGGAGGCCGACGCGGTCGTCAGCAAGATGGAAGAGCATGCGTCGCGCCATTGACCGTTGCCGCCGCCCACCCAGGATGTCCCGGTCGACACGGAGGGTGGCGGTGGTGGGCGCGGCTGCGACTTGGCCTGTGGATGCTGGGTTCTCCGTGAGCCCCGATCGACTGTACTGCTGGCTGGCGTGAGCAAGTCATGGTCGCCGGAGGTCGCGTTGGGTTGTGACATCACGTGCGCGCGGTTCCTCTTCAGTGTCGTTCGGCGCAAGGAAGAAGTTCTCGAACACGACATTGCTGTCGGGATCAACCGTGCTTGCGAATGCGAGCACCCTACGTCCCATGATCCGCTCAACCGCGATAATGAACTCCTGCCGAGTGGCGGCTTGAAACGAGGTCCGCGATTCCACTACCCGTTGCTGCTGCCCCATCTCGACTTGCTTACGCTCCGCC
>DATAUL010000465.1:0-15605 GCA_036268255.1 Solirubrobacteraceae bacterium
CACGTGACCGACCAACCCACGGCGAACGGCACGCGTCGCATCCCGCTGGGTCCCGAGGATCGGGCGATCCTCGCGCTGGAGTGTGCGACCGTGGCCGGCCACACGTGCAAGGTGATCCGCCTTGGTCCCGGCGCCCCGGGCGTCACGGCAGTACGCGAGCGGATCGCCGAGCGGATCCATCTGACGCCGGCGCTGACATGGCGGCTGCACGGCGGCGGGGACGACGTGGCCTGGGAGCCGGACCCGGACTTCGAGCTGAAGCATCACGTTGTCGAGCACCGCCACCAGCAGGCCGTCGATCCGGAGCGGTTGCACACCTGCGTCGCCCGGCTGTTCGAGCAGCGGCTGGATCGTTCGCGGCCGCTGTGGCAGATGGACGTGATCGAACTGCAGCAGGGCGAGTCCGCCTTGGTGTGGCGGATCCATCACGCGCTGGCCGACGGGACGACCTCGGTTCGGTACTCCCGGGCGCTGCTGTGGGATGACGCCCCCGAGCAGACGATGAGCCGCGCCCAGGTCCATGCCCAGCACGTCGAGGACGAGGCTCGCCGGCACGGCCACCTGGCGGGTTATCTGCGTCGCGAGTTCAAGCGCTCTCGGTCTCACTCGCCGTTCGACGGCCCGATTGGTTCGTGCCGGGCCGTGGGTTTCGCGACCGCTCCACTGACGGCGCTGCACGACGCTGCCAAGGCGGTCGACGGCGCGTCCCTCAACGACGCGGTTCTGTCGATCGTCGCCGGCGCCCTGGGCCATTGGGTTCGCCTCCATCACGGCCGCATCGACTCGATCCGGGTGAAGGTGCCCGTCAGCATGCATCACGAGGGCGACGCCGTGGCCAATCGCGATTCGTCGTTCTCGCTCGGTCTGCCGCTGAGCGAGCCCGATCCGGTGACCCGCCTGCGCATCGTCCACGCCAGGACCCTGGCGCGCAAGAGCGCCCGCGACGCGGAACGACGCGAGGTGCTGCTGCACAAGATGTCCGGCGTCTCCCCGCGGCTGGAGCGCTTTGCCGTTTCCCTGGAGCGCAGCCCGCGGCGCTTCGCGCTCAACGTCTCAAACGTGCCGGGTCCGCGACAGCCGGTGAGCGTGATGTCGGCGGCGGTGCGCGAGTTGCACTCCGTAGCCGAGATCAGCGAACACCACGGGCTGAGGGTGTCGGTGATCTCGCTTGCCGACCAGCTCTGCTTCGGCTTCTGCGCCGACTCGGACCTGATCTTCGGCGTCCAGACGATGGCCGACCAGGTCGAGCCCGAGGCCCTGGCGCTGCTCGGCGCCGTCAAGCTCTGCTGAGCCCCTCTCGGAGAGCGATCGCGGCCGCGGCGATCGGGAGGTTGAGGACGAGGGTCCAGCGCCAGCTCAACTCGTCGGTGAGCAGGCCGCCCACCACCGGCCCCAGCGCGTTGCCGATCCCCGACGCGCCGAGCACACGGCGAAGATCGTGATCCCGGCGAAGAACATCCGGCGTCGGCCGAGCGTGTCGCTGGTGGTCGGAGTCGATCCGTCACTCGTGGCCTGAGCGTCGCCCTGACGGCTCGTAGCTGGGCAACCGATCGTCGTCAGTCGATCTGCAGAGGCCGTCCCAACCGGCCCCACGCGGGGACGCCGCCGTCGACGACGTGGATCACACGTTCGGCGCCGAAGCGCTGGAGCAGGCTGGCGGCCGTCGCCGCTCGCTGGCCGGAGGTGCAGATCACCGCGATCGGGCGGCCGCGGTCCAGCTCGTCGGGAATCGCGGTGATGTCGTGCCACACCGCGAAGACCGAGCCCGGGATGTGTCCGGCCCTGAACTCGTCGTGCTCGCGGACGTCGACGATCTGCAGCTCCGGATCGGCGTCGGCGCGCGCCTGCAGATCGTCGATCGAGACGCGTTCGATGCGCTGCACCTCGCGGCGCTCCTGGCGCCAGCTGGTCATACCGCCCTGCAGGAAGCCGGCGAGCCGCCGGATCCCAACCGCCGCCGCAAGCTCCCCGGCCCGGCGTCCGTCGGCGTCGTCGCGGCCGATGAACACGATCTCCTGCTCGGGGTCGGCCAGCCACGCGAGCTTGGAGCCGAAGCCGGCGCGGACCATCGGATCCGCCACCGCGCCGGCAACGTGAGCGTCGTCGAACTGATCATCGGTGCGGACGTCGAACAGCAGCGCTCCGCCTCGAAGCTTCTGGTCCACCTGGCGGGGCGCCAGCGGGCCCACCTCGACGCCGTTGGTCACGAGCGGGCCCGTGTTGAGCTCGACGATCGCGCGGAAGTTGGGGGGCTGGGGACCGAGGTTGGCGAGCACGTCGGCGACGAACTCGTCCTCGTCGGCGATCGCAAGCATCGGGTTGTGTTCGCGCTCGTAGCCGATCGTGGAGGCGATCTTCATGTCCATGCCCGGTCCGCCACACATCGACCCGCCCAGGTGTCCCGGCCAGACCTCGACGTAGCCGGGGAGCGACAGCAGCTGGCCATGCATCGAACGAAAGATCCCCCGCGCGCCGTCCGCCTTCTCGATCGCCAGGTCAGGCCGCGCGATGTCGCCCACGAACAACGAGTCGCCGGTGAGCACCGCCCACGGGTCCTCACCGCGCGCCGTGTCGATCAGCGCGAACGCCGTGTGCTCGGGCCGGTGCCCAGGAGTGTGGAGCGCGCGCACGGTGAGCACGCCGAGATGGAACTCGTCACCGTCGTCGAACGGCTCATGCTCGTACGCCGGCTCGGCCTCGCGATGCACGTGGATCCGCGCGCCCGTCGCAGCCGCCAGCCGGCCGTGGCCCGAGACGTGATCGGCATGGTTGTGGGTCTCGAAGATGTGCTCGATGCTCGCCCCCATGTAACGAGCGAGCTCGAGGTACACGTCGATCTCGAACCGCGGGTCGACGACCCCCGCAACTCCCGCCATCTCATCGCCGATCAGGTACGACGCGCACCCGAGATCATCGTGGGTGATCTGGCGGAAGATCATCGGTCCACGCTCAGCCGCGGTGGTGATCGACGACCTCGATGTTGTTGTCGTCGGGATCGAGCACGAACGCGGCGTAGTAGCCCGGGTGGTAGGCCGGGCGCTCACCCGGCTCTCCGTTGCTGCGGTACCCGGCGGCGACGGCGTCGGCGTGGAAGCGGCGCACCGCCTGCTCGTCGCCACCGAACGCCAGGTGAAGGTTCGCCGACGGCTCTCCGGCGACGACCGAGAAGGTGCCGCCCGACGCGATCGCGAACCTCGTACGATCCTCGCCGCGACGCCGGACGGTGAGCCCCATCGCATCACCGATCGCCGCGTAGAACGCGGTGGCCGCGGCTGCGTCGGCGACACGGATCGTGACATGGTCGATCGTGCCGGCCGGCCGGGGGCCGGCCCGGTGAACGGCTTCGAAGTTGTTGCCGGCATCGTCGAGGAGGAACGCGGCGTAGTAGTCCTCTGCATAGTCCGGACGCGGACCAGGGGCGCCATTGTCGGCCAGACCGGCGGCGCGCCCGGCCTCCGCGAAACGGTCGACATGCTCCCGTGTCGGCGCCACGAAGGCCACATGCGCGCGTTGGGTGGGCGGCCGATCTGGTTGGGCCAGCGAGATCCCGAAGTTTCCCCACAACGTGACGGAGGCAGACGTCAGCGTCGCGGGGATCGCCAGCGCCTCGAGCGCCGCGTCGAGCGCCGCCGTCGCAGGGTCCATGTCGGAGACACGAATGAGCAGGTGGTCGATCATGGCTGGACCCTAGTACGACCTCTCGCGATTCCGTTCGGCCGCACCAGCCGCCGAGCCGAACCCCCTCACCACCGGCCGCGATGGACGACCTCGTCAAACGGCCGGCGGTTGATCTTCGTCAACGGCGCCAGCGGACGATCGGCCGGATAGCCGAGCGCGAGCATGTAGGACCCTCGGCGATCCGCCGGGATGCCGAGCAGCCGGCGGAGCCGGTCCTGATCGCCGATCGCGGAATGGCCTGATCCGATGCCCTGGTCGGTGGCCTCCAGAGCCATCTGGATCGTCGCCTGGCCGTGGTCGTACTCGATCAGTCCGCTCCGCCGCGGGTCGTCGCTGACCGGCGCGATGAGGACGATCGTGGCGGCCGCGCCGGCGACGTGCCCGGCGCCCTGCCACACGTGCGAGAGCTCCTCCAGGTCGGCGCGGTCGGAGACCACGACAAAGTCCCACGGCTGGGTGTTGGACGCCGATGGGGTCCGGCGCCCGGCCTCGAGGATGCGGTCGAGGCGCTCGTCGGCGATCGCCTGATCGGTGTACGCGCGGACGTTACGCCGCGCCCGAATTGCGTCCCAGGTTTCCATGTCGACTCCCTTTCGGGTCGGGACCACCCATTCTGCCGACCCCGGCCGACCGGCCATCCGGCGCGCGCTCTTCGGCGTGCCGGCCCAACGGATACCAGGCGAGGACGTGCCGCTCATAGCGCTGGACCGCCTCACCGAGCTGTGCAGCGGCGCGATCGCGGGCTTGAAGCTGGGCGCCGATACCCAGCCGGCGGGCTCGCCGCTCATCCAGGTAGGCGACCGCGGACGCAGCCGCGCGCGCGGGATGCTCGTTGAATGATCGGAACATCGTGCCTCCTCAGACTGCGGGCAGCGCTGCAACGAATGAGGTCGAGGCGCCCGCCGTCCCGAGCTTGTAGACGAACCGCCGGCGTGCTTGGTGGTAGCTACGGTCGGGACCGAAGAAGCATTCGTGTGAGCGAGCCAGTTCCTCATCTCGGTAGGTCTGCAACGGCTTGACGGCCTCGTCGAAGGCGCGCCGCCGTCGCTTGTGCTCGAGCCGGCGCCCGAAGTCGTCGTCGCCGGCCACGCGCTCGGCGAAGACGCGACTCTGCGCACGGAAGCTCGCCAGCGTGGCCCCGAAGGCCGCGTCGGCGAGCCCGATCTGGACGGCCCGGCGCGCGCCGAGAGGAGTGAACGGGGTGCTCCTGAGACGTTTGGTCATCGCGACTCCGATGCGATGGGGCAACAGGTAGGTCCAGTACTCCGAGCCGTACAGGCCACCCGTGTGCTGGTAGTAGGGCTTGAGCACCACGCCCTCGCGGACGACGACATGGTCGGCCGCCAGCGCCAGGGGCACCCCGCCGGCCGCCGCGTCACCGGCGAGCGCCGAGACCACGAGGTGCGACTCGGTGGTGATGATCTCGCGTACGAGGTCGTCGATCGCGTTCACGTTGCGCCACGACTCCTCCGCCGGATCCTCGGCGGCCTCGATCACGTTGAGATGAATGCCGTTGCAGAAGTACTCGCCGCCGCCGATGAGCACGATCACGTTCGTCTCGGGCTGGGAGCGAGCGTCGACGTAGGCCGCGAGCAGGCGCTCGCACTGATCGGTGCACATCGCGCCGTCGTGGAAATCGAACTCCAAATAGCCCACGGCGCCGCGCTGCGAGTACGCGATCTCTGAATACGTGTCCCCACCAGCGCTTCGGGATACGGGCGCGATCTCGGGCACATCGGGGCGATGACCGGCCAGCGCCAGTGCACGCATGGCGGGCAGCTTGAAAAACCGCTGGCTTGCCGTGTCGCGCCGCTTGAGGTGGGAGATCCAGACCGCGCCATCGACGGTCGCGCGACAGATGGCGCCGGTGCGCTGGGCGATGATCTTGCCAGGCCCGCCCCGAAGCACCGGCTCGCGATGGACGCCGAACATGTGAAACCCGGTGCCGTCGATCGCGTCGAGCAGGCCGAGATGGCCCTCCCGCGCTCGGATCTTGCCGACGATCCCGTCGGCGGTGTCCGCGCCCCAGTCGATCGCCTGCGCGTCCCGAGCCATCGCCGGGCAGGCACGGCCGCGAACCTGCCTCCGCGACTTGACAGCGACGGCGGGTCCCTTGAGGCCAGCGATCCGGTCGATCGCCTCCACGATCGCCTCGATCGCGCCTCGGCGAATCTCGTGCCGGTACAGGCTGCTCGTTCCCGCCTCGCGCATCGGGAACTCCCTTGTCGCCCAGACCGTCCCGGCATCGGCCTCGCCGCTGGCCTCGATGACGGTCACGCCCCATTCCCGCATGCCAAGCTCGATCGACCAGTCAATCGACGACGGCCCGAGGTCACCCCACGGCCCGGGGTGGACGACCAGACAGCGATACAGGGACCAGATCGACTCCGGGATCAGGGTCTTCAGAAACGGGCACACGATCAGGTGGGGACGGTGCTCGTCGACCACGGCCTCCATCTCGGCTACGGAGCCGGCGACCGCGACCGCCACCTCGTGACCTCGCTCGGTCAGCTCGATCAGAGCGCGCTGGCTCAATCCGTTGTGGGCGGACACCAGCAGCAGGAGCCGCAGCGACTTCGGCGGCGCGCTCGCCGACCGGGCCGGCGTCGCCCAAGCCGTCATCCATTCCCAATCGGTCCGGCCGCCGTCACGAGTGACGTTGGAGCGAGGCACTGCGGTTTCGGCTGCCGGTGTCATGTCGATGCCCCCGCGGTTCGAACAGCGCTTGCTTGGCGTAATAGACAGTCGCCCGTAGCTCGGAGATATGGACGTCGCGGTTGTACAACGGGCTCTCACAACCGTCACGCAGCAGTCGATGAAGCTCGCCGAGACACGCCGGATCCGGGTCGCCTGCCCACTCGAGCATGGCCGCGATCTCCAAGAGGTCGGCGCGGACTCCCGCGACCCGATCCTCGAGCAGCAGATCACAGCGGTAGCGACCCGTTTGTGGACGTCGCCTGCGGCGGGCGGTGAGCCGCAGCCAGCCGACCAGCTTGCGGCGCTGGCGCGCCGTGACCCGGCGCCGTGGCGTCGTGCTGCCGACAGCGCTCCGATCCCCCATCTCCGATCTCATGATCCGCAAGCCTGCCGCGCGACAGTGGCACGGACCAACCATTCCAGGACCGTCGAATATCCAATTTTGGACCTTTGATGGGAGTTAACTAGGCTTGGGGGCGTGTGAGCCCTTCCCAGCGTTCGACCCGGACGCCGCCGTCCGATCTGTCGACCGCGCCACCGGCACCAGGAACGCTCGTGGCGCTACTCGAGCCGGAGGATTGGACGCGGCTGCAGGAGCTCGGCCGGGCGGTGACGTTCCCGTCGGGCTCGGTGTTGATGTACGAGCGGGAGCCGAGCGATCGGGTGATGATCCTGCTGGCCGGACAGGTCAAGACGACGGTCGTCGACGCCGCCGGTCACGAGACGCTGCTCAGCATCCGGGACCCGGGTGACGTGCTCGGCGAGCTCGCCTCAATCGACGGGCAGCCGCGATCGGCGACCGTCACGGCGCTGGTGCCCGTCCACGCTCTGCTGATCTCCGCCAGCGCCTTTCGCGCCCATCTGGAGACGACTCCCCGGGTCGCGGTCGCGCTGCTGCAGGTGGTCGCCCGGCGCATTCGCGAGAGCACGCTGATGAGCTCGCAGCTGACCGCGTCGGACACCATCGGTCGGCTGGCCGCGCGCCTCGTCGAGCTGGCGGATCGCTACGGCGAGGGGACCGACGATGGGGTGGTGATCGCGTTGCCGCTGTCCCAGGAGGAACTGGGCGCCTGGATCGGGGCCTCACGCGCCGGCCTGGCGGGCGCCCTGAAGACGCTGCGCGAGCTTGACTGGATCGAGACCCGGCGCCGACGGGTCGTCGTGCGCAACCTGGACGCGCTCCGGACCCGGGCGGCCAGTCGCCTCGCGTGAGGGCGCTTCTAGAGTGGGACCTTCCCCTCGCCGACCGATGAACGACCCCTCACCCATCACCGAACCCATCGAGCTGACCTACGCGCTGCAGCTGCTGCCGCCCGGCCGCATCGGATTTCGGCGCTGGCGCTGGGAGCTGTGGCACGGACCGCAGCTGGTTGCCGCCGGCTGGCGGCTCACGGCACCGCACGCCCAGCGCGCCTTGCGGACGCACGCATCGCGTTACGCCCACCGCCTGCACGGACTGCATGCGCTTCGCCCCGAGGCTGCTCGTGCCCCAGAATCACCGTGGCGCGGCCAGCCGGTTACCGTCGAGTGCGGCCCGCTCAAGGTACTGCTCACGCCGCGCGCCGCCCGCGAGCGTCACCCGCAGGTCCTGACTGCGTCAGGCTGACCGCCTGAGCCGGCCACGGCCGTTCTCCCACTCGCCACGCTGGGAGGGCCCGGCGGCCCTTTAACCCCCCGTAGCGGGATCTCGTTAGCCGCGGGGCTTGAGGCTCCCGGGAGCTTCGTGCTTCAGATCGCTGCCAATTGTCCATCCCCGCGCACGAGCGTCGCGAGGGATTAGCCTGATGAGCTCAGCGTAGGTTGTGCGCTGTCGCGTCACTCTGATCCCCGGTGACGCGCTCAGGTCACCTCAACCCCCGGTGACGGTCTCATGGACCAGACCGATGCTTGGAGCAGGCGTGCACCAGCAGCACCGAGGGATCATGCAGGACGGCGGCAAGCTCGCAGTGGCCGGGGGACCACAACGACGCGCGACCGAGCGCCTTCAGCGGCTCCCCTTCCGGCGGGAACTCGATCTGGGCCAGCGCCCGCTCGAGCTCACCCGCGACGTCCACTTGTGTTCTCGGCCGCCGTCGCGCCACGGGAACGTCAGTGACGACGATGACTTCTTCGCGCGCGCCATGGCGTGCGATGTCGGTCACCACCGCCCACGTGATCGACCCCTGGGGCACCTTGGGCGGGTGTCCCGGCCAGGCAGCGGGCGCGAGCGACGCACATACTCTCCCTCGCGTCGCTCGCGCCGCGCCCAGGACGGCGGTCGTCCACACGGGGGCGCCCGGTCACGAGGCCGACTCCAGCTCGCCGTCAGAGCCCGTCGAGCGCCTGCTCGAGGTCGGTGTCGCCGGCATTGACGTAGAGAATCCGGCGCACGGCAGTCGCCCGCTTAAGCAACTCGTCGAGCACCGCCGCGACGTCGGCGCGCGGCACCTCTCCCCGAAACGGCTCGAGGTCGATTCGCACGCGGCCGGTGCCCGGTTCGTCGGTGAGACGTCCGGGCCTGACGATCGTCCACTCCAACTCGCTTGCCTGCAGCGCGGCATCGGCCTGCGCCTTGGCGCGCAGATAAACGCTGAAGACGTCGTCGCCGTCCGGCGGGTTCTCGGCGCCGACCGAGCTGATCATCGCGTAGCGCGGCACGTCGGCCGCGAACGCCGCCTGCAGCAGCTTGATCGCACCGTCACGGTCGACGGTCAGCTTTCGCTGGGCGTCGCTGCCGGGCCCGGCACCCGCGGCGAACACCACTGCGGAAGCTCCCGCGATCGCCGATGAGATCTCCGGGACGCCCGCCTGCTCGAGATCGCAGACCACCGGCTGCCCACCGGCTGCGCGGATGTCGCCGGCGTGTTCCGGCTTTCGGATCAGGGCCACGACGCTCTCACCGCGCGCGCTGAGGCGCCGGGTCAATTGCAAGGCGATCTTCCCGTGTCCTCCGGCGATCGCGATCATCATCTCAGCCTAGCTCCGAGACCGGGCGGCCGGCGTAACGCCGATGGGTCGGCGTCGGGACGGCCGCGACATCGTCGGGGTGGATCTCCCGTCCCCGATCGTCGACGAACGCGACGTGCACGGGCCGGTCTGTCCCCCGCGCGCGCCGTTGGATCGTCGGTACCGCATCGCCGGGTAGATGCCGGTCTCCCCACATCTGCAGCGCGCCGAGCGCGACGTGCAGCTCGCGGCCGGCCTGGGTCAACTTATAGGCGTGACGAAGGCGATGGCCCGGATCGCGATATGGCTCACGGGTCATGACTCCGTAGGCGACGAGCGTCCCCAGGCGCTCGGACAGCACGTCAGAGGCGATCCCCAGCGCCTCGCGGAACTCGGCGAAACGGGTCCTGCCGTCGATCGCCTCGCGCAGGATCAGCAGCGTCCAGCGCTCACCGACTACCCCGAGGGCGCGCGCGATCGAGCAAGGATCGGCGGGGAGCTTGTCCTTCGGGGGCATGAGCCCGAGTCTAGTCGGGCGGCTCCGGAGCTGTATTGGCATTCCCAATTCAACAGCTTGTGCCGCTCTGCGCAAAGGGGAGCCCGTGCGGCAGGGCCTCAGTTGGATTTTCGGATCCAGACTGGTATCATTCCGGGAGTTCGAATCATCAAGAGAGATGGTGCCATGAAGACCGATTTCCACCCCAACTACGCTGAGGTCAGCGTGCAATGCACGTGCGGCAACGAGTTCATGACCAAGTCGACGGGCGGCGACCTCCGCGTCGAGGTCTGCTCCAACTGCCATCCGTTCTACACCGGTCGCCAGAAGCTGGTCGACAGTGGCGGCCGCCTCGAGCGCTTCAACCGGCGCGTTGCCCGGGGCCGCCGGCAGCGGCTGGCGCACACCGTCTAGACGACGTGGCGCCTGATGGCGGCTGATCTGCTGATCAGCCGTCATCATCGGTGTCCTTCGCCGCCGGGCTGGGCGGGTGTCTGGTCAGACTCCGTGAGTTGCCGGTGACCCGCGGCATGACATTTTCTCTTCCTCGGGGAGCCCGTGACGGATCAGATCAACGAGAGCGATTCCGAACGCCTCGCCGCCGTCGCTCGGGAGTGGACGCGACTTGGGGTGACGGGGTTCGGCGGGCCCCCTGCTCACGTGGCCCTGCTGCGACGCCTGGTCGCGCGCCATGAGTGGATGGACGCCCACGAGTTCGAGGACGCCAACGCCGCCTGCGCGATGCTCCCGGGGCCGGCCTCGACCCAGTTGGCGATCTTCTGTGCCTACAGGGTCGCCGGTCCGGCGGGCGCGGTCGCCGGCGGCCTGGGGTTCGTGGCCCCGGCCGTGGTACTCGTGCTCGCTCTATCGGTCTTGTTTCTCTCCCACGGCGCGCCGCTCTGGATCCGGGGCGCGGGCGCCGGGGCCGGGGCCGCGGTGGCGGCGGTGGCCGTCCACGCTGCGCGAGGCCTGATCGGCCCGAGCTTTCAGCGGGTCCGCGCAGACCGCTCGGGGACGATCGCCTGGCTGGCGTATCTGCTGGCCGGAGCCGCGGCCGTGCTCGTCATCGCTCCCGCCCTGGTGGTCGTCCTGCTCGGCTGCGGGCTGGCCGAGCTCGTCCGCCGCCGGCCCGCACGCGGGCTGACGAGCCTGCACGCAGGACCGCTCGTCGTGAGTGCCGCCGCCGTCTCCGCGGGCGGCATCGCCGCCCTGGCGTGGACGGCGTTCAAGGTCGGCGCGCTGTCCTTCGGAGGCGGCTTCGTCATCATCCCGCTGATGCAGGGCGACGCCGTGCACACGTTCCATTGGATGAGTAACAGTCAGTTCCTCAACGCGGTGGCGCTCGGGCAGGTCACCCCCGGGCCGGTCGTCGCGACGATCGCGGCCGTCGGCTACGCCGCCCACGGTCTGTCCGGCGGCCTGCTGGCGGCTGCGGTCGCGTTCGCGCCGTCGTTCTCATTCATCCTGCTCCTCGGGGGGCGGTTCGAGCGCCTGCGTCAGAACGTCCGGGCGCGCGCATTTCTCGACGGCGCCGGCCCAGCGGCGATCGGCGCCATCCTCGGCGGCGCGATCGCGCTTGGCGGCGCCCTCAGCGAAACGTGGCAATACCCGGTGCTGGCTGCCGCCGCCGTGGCGCTGCTCGCCCTCCGCCGCGGGGTGGTGCAGACGCTGCTGGGCGCCGGAGTCGTCGGCGTCATCGCCGCCCTCGCCGGGGCGCCGCTTCGCTGAAGCGAGCGATCTCGCAACGGTGTCTGCTGGGATCGCGACAGGCGGGCCGTCCCGGCTTCGCAGGCGGCCCGCCTGACTCTCGCGCCCTACAGGCTCTCGTTCTGAGGCCGTCGCGCCCGGAAGTCCTCCGAGGATTCCACGCGCTCAGCGGGGTCCCGGGGCCCGGCGGCAACGCGGTCGCGGTCGCGGTCGTCCGCCGGGTCACTGACCGGAGCGGCGGCGGAGGTGCCGGCGAAGTCGGCACGCTCGTCCTCTTCGATCAGCTCGTGATCGGCGAGGCCCTTCTCGTGCAGCGTCGCCTTCTCCTCGCGAACCTGCGCCTCGGCGCGCTCGCGCCGTGCTTCCTGCTCGGCCACGCGAGCGCGTTGCTCAGCGACCTCGGCGCGTCGCTCGCGGCCGGCCGCCTCTTCGCGGTGCTCGTCCACAACACGGTCGCGCCGTTGATCGAGCTCGTGCTCACGGCTCTGCAGCCGGGCGCGCTCTCGCATCCGCGGCAGAAGCAGGAGAAGCACGATCAAAACGATTACGACGACAACGATCACGACTACCAGGGCAGTCGACATTCCGTACCTCCTTTTGTCTCTTCTGACGTTGGGGTACAGACCTACCCCACAGACGCCGAGCGAATCACGCCACGCCGAGGTTGTCGTGCGCGACCACCCGTGCGGCGCTCAGCTGTCGTGCAGGATCACGCCGCGGATGTTCTTGCCGGCCAGGAGGTCCCGGTAGCCCTCGTTGACCTGCTCCAGCGCATAGCGGCTGGTGATGATCTCGTCGAGCTTGAGCTCGCCGGACCGGTAGAGGTCGAGCAGCCGCGGCATCTCGTAGATCGGGTTCGAACCACCGGCGAGCGAGCCCTGGATGCGTTTGTGCCAGCCGATGAGCGGCGAACCGGTCAGGCTGACCGTCTTGGCGTCCGCGCGGCTCACCGAGGTCAGGACCACCCGTCCGGCCTTGCCGACCAGGCTGACGGCGTCGGCGGTGATCTCCGGCTCCAGCACGCCGACGGTGACCACCGCCAGGTCTGCCATCTGACCGCGGGTGAGCCCGATCAGCTCCTCGCGCGCCTGGTCGACATCGGAGGTCGTGAAGGTGGCGCCGAGCTGGCTGGCCATCTCCAGCTTGAACGGGTTGGGGTCGATCGCAATGACGTTGGCGGCGCCGGCATAGCGCGCGCCCTGGACCGCGTTGATCCCGACACCGCCGATCCCGAAGATGACAACGGTCTCGCCCGCCCGGGTCTCCCCGGCGCGGACGGCCGAGCACCAGCCGGTCGTCACCCCGCAGCCGACGAGGGCCGCCACCTCGAAGGGGATGTCATCGTCGATACGCACGCACGAGTACTCGGACACGACCGTGTGATCCGAGAAGGTGCCCAGCGCGCAGAAGCCGCCGTAGTCCTCGCCGTTGCGGTGAAAGCGGAAGGTCTCGTCCTGGAGGCAGCCGGTACCCGCGTACAGCCCGCGATCGCACAGGTTCTGATGGCCGGTGGAGCAGTATCGGCAGCGCCCGCAGGCCGGGATGTAGGAGGTGACGACGTGGTCACCGGGCTTGACGCGGGTCACGCCGGCGCCGACAGCCTCGACGACCCCGGCGCCCTCGTGGCCGCCGACCAGCGGCAGGCGGATGTGGCTGCCACCCTCCTCGCGGATGTGCTCGTCGGAGTGACACAGCCCGGCGGCCTTGTAGCGGATGAGCACCTCGAAGGCCTTCGGCTCGTCGAGGTCGAGCTCGGTGATCTCCCAGTCCTGGCCGGGCTCGTGCAGCACCGCCGCGCGTGTCGTCATGCCTCCCATCAATGCCTCCTCAGGTGACCTGCGGGAGCACCTCGGCGCCGATGAGACGCAGGTGGTCCAGGTCGTCGATGTCGAAGATGTGCAGGTACGCGATCTCGCAGCCGTCATCCGCAAGCGCGCGCAGGGCGTCGACCACCTCGCCCGGTTCGCCGACCACGCCGCGGCTCAGCATCCGTTCGCCGGGACTGCCGAGGCGAGCCAGACGTTCCCGGGCTTCCGCCTGCGTGGCGCCGCACACGACCGGGACCGTCGCCGACATGCGCAGCGTCGCGGGGTCGCGTCCGATCTCCTCGCACACACGTCGCACGTTGGCGAAGCGCTCGGCGCAGCCCGCCGCGCCGCCACTGTTGAACTCGTCGGCGTAGCGGGCGGCCGCCAGCGGCGTGCGCCGCGGACCGGTCCCGCCGATGATGATCTCCGGCCGCGGGTCCTGCACGAGCGCCGGAAAATTCGCGCACTCGTCCAGCTGCCAGAAACGCCCCTCGAAACTGAAGCGCTCGCCACGCGGGGTCGCCCACAGCCCGGTGATGATCTGCATCGCCTCCTCCAGGCGGTCGAAGCGCTCGCCCTGCGCCGGGAACGGGATGCCGAACGCCTGGTGCTCGCGCTCGTACCAGCCGGTGCCGATCCCGAGGCAGATGCGCCCGTCGCTCATCTGATCGACGCTGGCCACCGCCACCGCCAGAACCGCCGGCAGCCGGAAGGTCCCGGCGGTCACCAGCGTTCCCAGCTTCACCCGCGAGGTGTCACGGGCCAGGCCGCCGAGGGTCGTCCACGAGTCCGTGGGCAGGTACTCGGAATCCCCGGCGTCGATGCCCATGTAATGGTCGGAGCGAAAGAAGGCATCGAAGCCCGCGTCCTCGGTCGCCCGTGCCATCGCGACGATGCGGTCGTAGGTGGCGCCCTGGAAGGGCTCCATGAGCACGCGCAGCTTCACGCCGCCGCCTCGGGCCGCGGGAGGGGAAACGGCATCGGTCCGCCGCCGTCGAGCACCAGGGTCTGGCCGGTCATGTACGAAGCCCCGTCGCTGACGAGGTAGCGGACGGCCGCGGCCACGTCGGCCGGTACGCCGACGCGACCGACAGGCAGGCGCTCACCGCGCCGCTCGAGCTCGGCGGCCACGTCGAGGTCGGGGTCCTCGGAGAGGACGGCGCGGCTGGTGCCAAGGGCGCCAGGAGCGATCGCGTTGACGGTGATCCCCCACGCGGCCACGTCCATGGCCAGCGACCGGGTCAGCCCGATGATGCCGGCCTTGGAAGCCGCGTACGGAGTCGACCGGGGGGCGGCGATCACTCCGGCCATCGAGGAGACGTTGATGATCCGCCCCCACCGCCCGCGGCGCATGGCCGCCACCACCGCCCGGCACATCAAGAACGTGCCGCGCAGGTTGATGCGGATCACCTCGTCGAACACGTCCACCGGGATCTCGTCGATGACGTTGCGGTCAAGGCCCTGCGGCGCCGCGGCGTTGTTGACGAGGATGTCGAGCCGGCCGTGACGCTCGATCGCCAGGCGGATCATCGCCTGGCTGTCATCCTCGGAGCCGATGTCGCCGAGCAGCGAGCTGGCTGTGCCGCCGGCGGCCTCGATCTCGGCCACGAGCGTGTCGAGGCCGCTCCACGACGGGGGCTGCTCGGAGCCGACGATCTCCTGGCGGCGGTTGGGCACCCCCGCAGGGCGGCGATCGCAGGCGACGACGCTCATCCCATCGGCGGCCAGCGCCCGAGCGATCGCTTGGCCGCCGCCGTCGGGCTTGCCGCACCCGGTGACGAGCGCCACGCGGCCGCTCACGCGGATCGCCTCCGCTCGCCCGCGGACTTGCTGCCCGCTCGGCATCCAGCCTCGCCTGACCGGGCAGCGCCCGCGTCATCCGGCTGGCTCGCCTGTATGTCGGCGGCGTGAGTCATCCGGCTGACGTCGCCACCTTTTCGCGCGTGACGCCGGGATACGGCGCGCGGGGCGCGCCGCCGCCGTCGACGCTCAGGACCTGGCCGGAGATCCAGCGGGCGCGGTCCGAGGCGAGGAACAGCACCGCCGTGGCGGCATCCCAGCAGTCGCCTTCGGTCTGCAGCGCGACCATCCGCCGGCGCGGCTCGCGCGCCTCCGGGGGAAGGTTGGCGGCCACGGCCCCCGTCCACAGCGCGCCGAGCTCGACGGCGTTGGCGCGGATCCCTCGCTCGCCCAGCAGATAGGCCATCCCCTGGGTCATCGACTCCAGCGCCGCCTTGCCCAGGCCATAGACGGTGCCCGCGCGACGCGCCGCGACCGAGGCGATGTTGACGACC
>DATAUL010000466.1:0-6853 GCA_036268255.1 Solirubrobacteraceae bacterium
CATGGGAACCGTGGCGGCGCTCGGCCCGGGGGTCGACGAGTTCGAGATTGGCGACCGCGTGACAGTCGAGGTCCATGCGGGCTGCGGTCAGTGCAAACGCTGCCGTGAGGGCATGTACACCGCCTGCCATAACTATGGCAAGAACTACGGAGATGTCGACAAGGGCCATCGTGCCAACGGCTTCACCACCGATGGCGGCTTCTGCGAGTACCAGGTCAACAACGTCAACACCCTCATTCCCGTCGACGACTCGATGAGCGACGAGGAAGCCACTCTGGTGGTGACTGCGGGAACCGCCATGTACGGACTCACCGAGCTCGGCGGCCTGGTCGCCGGCGAGGCGGTGGTGGTGAGCGGCCCCGGCCCCATCGGCCTGCTCGGCGTCGCGGTGGCCAAGGCCCTGGGCGCGCAGCCGGTGATCCTTACCGGCACTCGCGACAACCGCCTCGAGCTCGGCACCCAGCTGGGCGCCGATCACGTGATCAACGTCCGCGACCAGGACCCGGTCGAGGCGGTCCGAGAGCTCACCGGCGGCAAAGGCGTTGACTTCGTGGTGGAGTGCTCGGGCGCGCCCAATGCCGTCAACGAGGCCGCGCAGATGCTCAACCGCGGCGGGAAGATCTGCCTCGCGGCCTTCCCCAGCGACGCGGTGCCGGTCGATATGGCCTATCTGGTGCGCAACAACATCTACCTGTACGGCATCCGCGGGGAGGGGAAGTCGGCCACGCACCGTGCCGAGGCCTTCATGCGCCAGAAGCGCTTTGATGCGACGATCATCCACACCCACACTTTCGACATGGAAGACCTCCCGGAGGCGATCCGCTACGCGCGAGATCGGGTGGAAGATGCGATCAAGGTCGTGGTCAAGAACCGCCGGCCCGAGCGCCCCAGGAACACCGAGGCGGTCGCTGCGGCGGTCGCCTGACGGGCCGCCGGGCGAGGCGACCCCGCTCGCGCCCGGCACGCAGCAGTGAGGAGACGGCGGCGCAGCTGACCAACCACTGACCACACGCGTCAGGCGGTCGGCTGCCGCTGTCACACAGCGACTTCGAGGAGAGAGCACGATGTTGCAGACGGAGGGACAGTCACGGCAGACGGACAGGCAGATCCTCGGCTACAGCCGGTACCGCGTCGCCACCGCGGCATTTTTTGCGATGGCGGTGATCAGTCCGTTCGAATACGGCTGGAGCTCGATCTCCGGCAAGATCGGCGCCACCTACGGGTGGTCTGACGACCAGATCTCGACGATGTTCACCCTGTTCATCGTCTTTCAGTCGGTCGGGATGCTGCCGGGCGGGATGCTGCGAGACCGGTTCGGTCCGCGCTGGACCACGGCCGTCGCCGGCGTGTTCTCCGCCCTGGGGATCTTCTCGGTCACGCTGGGACCGTCCTACGGGCTGGTGCTCACCCTGTGGTGCATCGGCAGCTTCTTCACCGGCTTCATCTACAACGACGCCGTGACCACCGGGATCAAGTGGTTCCGCGACCGCCGAGGCGCGATGACCGGCGTCATCGCCGGCGCGTTCTCCTGGGGCTCGATCCCCTTCATCTTCTGGATCCGAGGGATCTCGCCCTCGTCTCCCAAGTCGACCTTCTTCACCGTCATCTACGTCATGACGGGCCTTATCGCCGTCGTCGCGATCGTGGCCGCGCAGTTCATGAGGGATCCGCCGACCAACTGGGCTCCGGCCGGGTGGGTGCCCACGAGGAAGGGACATACCCGTCCCAACGACCACGAGTACACCCTCATTCAGGCCATGACGACCTGGCAGATGTGGGTGATGATCATCTCCTTCATCCTCATCTCCGGTGCGGGCCTGGCGGGCGTGAGCCGGGTCACCGACTACGCGGGCAGCTTCGGTTTTGCGGCGGCGGCCGGGACCGCGGCCGCGGCCGGGATCTCCGTCGGCAACGGCCTTGGCAAGCTCGCGCTCGGTTGGGTGTCGGAGCGCTTCGGAGCCGAGAACACGATGATCGTGAGCTACAGCCTGTGCGGCCTGCTCCTGTTCGCGTCGGTCGCCGCCGGCAATGCCGGGCTCGAGGGCCTCTTCATCGCCACCGCAATTCTCAGCATCTTCTTCTGGGCGTCGCTGTTCTCGCTCTTCCCGATCCTGATCGGCGCCTACTACGGCAATGCATCGGCGGGCGGCAACTACGGCATCCTCTACGCGATCGCCAAGGGCTCGGGCGGTGTCTACGGGGGGATCGTCACCACCCTGCTGATCTCCCATCACGGGTTCTCCTTCGGCATGGAGGCCGCGGCGGCCCTGGCGATCATCGCCGGGCTGCTCATCGTGCCGCTGCGCTTCTACCCGGTGAGGGGACGCGGCAAGGCGTCGACGACGCCGACGCCGGCGGAGGCCCTCGGTGTGGTGGCGGGCCGCCCCCAGGCGACGCTCCTGGCGGAGGACAAAACTCCCAAGCCCCCGGCGCGGGCGCTATAGGAGGCACCGGCCCCGGCTGAGGCGATTCCATGGAGCGACCCTTGCATGTCATGAGCACGCTGGCCGTCGAGCTCGCCCTCACGAGCGAGCTGCTTCCCGCCTGGCGCCGGACCGGCCGGGAGGCCGAGCTGGAGTGGTGTCCCACGGGCGTGCTCATCGAGCGCGTGCGCGGCGGCGCTCGCGCGGACGTGCTGATCGCCATCGACGAGCCGATCGCGCAGCTCGTCGAGACCGGCGTGCTGCGCGCCGGCCCGCGGCCGCTGGCCCGGGCCAGCTTCGGCCTCGGGGTCAAGCACGGCGCCCCGCGTCCGGAGATCTCCACGCCGGAGTCCTTCAAGCGGGCGCTGGTGTCGGCGCGGTCGGTCGCCTACTCGCTCACCGGCGCGAGCGGCCTCCACTTCCGGGACGTGATGCAGCGGCTGAGCATCACCGACAGCGTGGGCGCGCGAGCCACCACGATCGCCGCCGGGTTCACCGCCGACAAGGTGATCGCCGGCGAAGCCGACCTCGCGGTGCAGCAGATCAGCGAGCTGATGTCGATCGACGGGATCGATGTCGTGGGGCCCTTCCCGGACCCCTACCAGAAGCACACCGACTTCTCGGCGGTGATCTTCGCCGACGCATCGGATCCCGACGTAGCCGAACGGTTCCGCGACCACCTGAGCGACGAGACCGCAGCCGAGGTGTACTCGCGCTGTGGCCTTCTGCCGCGCGTCCCCGTCAGCGGGTGACAGAAGGCATGGCCGACCGCTCACCACGCATCGTCCTGCTCCACGCAACGCCGGTCGCAATGGAACCCGTCAAGGCGGCGATGACGGCGCTGTGGCCGCAGGCCGAAGCCGTCAACCTGCTTGACGACGGGTTGACGATCGACCGCGCCCGGGAGGGCGACGACCTGTCCGAGGAGCTGATCGAGCGCTTCGTCGAGCTTGGGCGCTACGCCCAGCGCATCGGCGCGGACGGCATCCTCATCACCTGCTCGGCCTTCGGTCCGGCCATCGACCGCGTGGAGCGGGAGCTACCGCTGCCCATCCTGCGCCCCAACGAGGCGATGTTCCGCGAGGCGATCGCCGCCGGGGATCGCATCGGCATGCTGGCCACCTTCGCCCCGGCGGTCGCGACCATGGAGGAGGAGTTCCGCCAGTTCGCGACCGAGGCCGGCGCCTCGGCGACGCTCGACACGATCGTCGTGCCCGACGCGATCGAGCTGCTGCGCCAAGGTGACGCGCAGGCGCACAACCAGCTAATCGCCGAGGCGGCGCCGCAGTTCGCCGACCACGACGCGATCGTCCTCGCGCATTTCTCTACCTCCCGGGCGGCCGAACAGGTGCGAGGCCAGGTGGAGATCCCGGTCCTCGCCGCACCCGAAGCGGCGGTCACGCGAATGAAGCGCCTGGTGGAGGGCTAGAGCTGTGCTGCTCGGAGTCATCGCCGACGACTTCACCGGCGCGAGCGACATCGCCAACACGCTGGCCAAGGGGCTGGGCGAGCAGGGAGGGCTCGTCACCTCCCAGTATGTGGGGATCCCCGAGAGCCCGGCGGCGCCCGGGATTGAGGCGGGCGTCGTCTCGCTGAAGTCCCGGTCGATCCCGGCGAGAGACGCGGTCGCCGCGTCGCTTCACGCATTGCAGTGGCTGCAGGCACAGGGATGCCGCCAGTTCGTCTTCAAGTACTGCTCGACCTTCGACTCGACCCCGCAGGGCAACATCGGCCCCGTCGCCGAGGCCCTCGCCCACGCCCTCGACGTCCAGGGCGTCGTCGCCTGCCCCGCGTTTCCGGCGATGCAGCGCACCGTCTTTCAGGGACATCTCTTCGTCGCGGACGCGCTGCTCAGCGAGTCCGGAATGCAGCACCATCCGCTTACGCCGATGACGGACCCCAACCTCCGCCGCTGGCTGCGTCGGCAGACCGGCTCCGGCGTGGGCCTCGTCCCCGCCCAGGTCGTCCGCGACGGCGCGGCGGCGGTCCGCGCCGCCCTGCGGGGGTGCGCCGAGCGCGGCGAGACCCTGGCGATTGTCGACGCGGTGCAGGAGGAGAATCTGATCACCATCGGCGAGGCGTGCGCGGAGGCGCCGCTGCTCACCGGCGGCTCGGGGATCGCGCTGGGCCTGGCGGCGAACTTCATCGCCGGGGGGCTGGCGGCGGGCGGACGCTACGCCTACCCGGGTGTGCGAGGCGCCGAGGCCATCCTCGCCGGAAGCTGCTCCGGCGCGACGCGCCGGCAGGTCGAGGTTCATGTCGACCGGCATCCCGCGATGACCGTGACCGTGGAGGACGTGATGAGCGACCGCGTCTCCTCGCAGGATCTCGTGTCCTTCATCACCGCCAACCGGGGGAGAGCTCCGCTCGTCTACTCGTCGGCGACCCCTGAGGAGGTGGCCGCGGCCCAGGCACGGTACGGCCGTGAGGCGGCCTCCGGCCGGCTGGAGGGCCTGTTCGCCGACACCGCGCGGCGCCTGGTCGACAATGGCGTCAACCGGCTCGTCGTCGCGGGGGGCGAGACCTCCGGCGCCGTCGCCCAGGCACTCGACCTCGACGGCCTGATGATCGGCCCGGAGATCAGCCCCGGGGTCCCGGTACTGGTCAGCCCCGAGAAGGGCGTGGCGCTCGCGCTGAAGTCGGGCAACTTCGGCGGCGAGAACTTCTTCGCGGAGGCACTCGCAGCGCTCTCACCGGGCGGGAACTGCCATGAGTGAGGAGGCCGAGCTTCGCCGCCGGCTCGTCACGATGGGCGAGCTGCTCTACGCGCGTCGGCTCGCCCACGGCAGCGCCGGCAACCTGTCGGTGAGGCTGGAGGACGGGGCGATCCTGGTGACACCGACCAACTCGAGCCTGGGCTCGCTCGATGCCGACCGCATCTCCAAGGTCACCCCCGACGGGGAGCTGGTCAGCGGCGATCGACCCTCGAAGGAGTACTTCTTCCACCTCGCCGTATACGAGGCGCGCCCGGCCGCGCAGGCGGTCGTCCATCTGCACTCGACCTACTCAGTGGCGGTCTCGTGTCTGGACCACCGGCAGACCGAGGAGGCCCTCCCGCCGCTGACCGCTTACTACGTCATGCGGGTGGGCGGACTGCCGCTGGTGCGCTACTTCCGGCCCGGAGACCGCGCGCTCGCTGACGAGGTGAGACGGGTCGCGCGCGAGCACCGCTCGATGCTGCTGGCCAACCACGGCCCGATCGTCTCCGGAGCCGACCTCGAGGAGGCGATCCACGCCTATGAGGAGCTCGAGGAGACGGCGAAGATCTTCTTCATCCTCGGCGACCGTCCGACGTCGCCGCTGACCGCGGAGCAGATCGCCGACATCAACCGGGCATTCGCAAGCTGAAAGGAACAACCAGATGAGCTTTGCCTACACCGAGGGAAACCCGGTCGAGGACACGTCGAGGAAGGGCCGGGCGCCGTTCGACACCGACCGTCTCGATGCCCTCATGGAGGAGGCGGGCCTGGACGCGCTGCTGGCCACCTCCAAGCACAGCATCCAGTACCTGCTCGGTGGCTACCGGTTCTTCTTCTATGACTACATGGATGCGCACGGCCTCAGCCGCTACCTGCCGTTCTTCGTCTACGTCAGAGGCCGGCCCCTCGAGTCCGGCTACGTGGGCGCCCCGATGGAGCGCTACGAGAAGCAGCTCGGCAGCTTTTGGGTGGCCAACCTCAACCTCGAGAACGATGCGAGCGTCGGCTATGCCCACGCCGCGGCCGAGATCCTCTCGGGACTGCGGGCGGCCCACGGCCGCATCGGCATCGAGGCGGGGTTCATGCCGCTCGACGCGTTCCGCGTCCTCGAGCAGGAGCTTCACGACGCCGAGCTGACCGATGCGACGTACACCTTCGAGGTGCTGCGCGCCCTCAAGGTGCCGCGCGAGCTCGCCATCCTCCGGGAGGCCTCCGAGAAGGTCGTCGACTCGATGCTCGCGGTCTTCTCCCAGTACGGACCGGGCACCAGCAAGCTCACCCTCTTCGATGCCCTGCGCCAGGAGGAGACGGCCCGTGGGGTCAAGTTCGAATATGCCCTGACGAACATTGGGACCGCCTTTAACCGCGCGCCCTACGACAAGGTGTGGGAGCCGGGCGAGACCCTGGCGCTCGACTCCGGCGGGAACTACCAGGGCTACATCGGCGACGTGTGCCGCATGGCCTACGCCGGCGAGCCCGACGACGAGCTCATCGACCTCCTCGGCCAGGTCGAGCTCGTCCAGCAGGCCGCGCGCACGCATCTGCGAGCGGGCGTCGTCGGGGCGCAGATCTTCGAGAGCGCGAGCGAGGCGCTGGCGGAGTGTCCGGCCCGCGAGACGATGTTCTTCTCGGCCCACGGCATGGGGATCGTCAGCCACGAGGCCCCATGGCTCATGTCCAGCGCCTTTCCGCGCTACCCGGCCCACCATCGTGATCGGCCGCTGGAGGACG
>DATAUL010000467.1:0-4866 GCA_036268255.1 Solirubrobacteraceae bacterium
TGACCTCGTCGACGGGGGCCGCACTGACCGAGGTCGACGGCACCTACCAGGTGCCGTGCTATTTGACCGTCTGCGGTGCGACGGCGACACCGGGCTTCCACTTCGGCTCGAGCGGCCTGTACGGCACGCCGACGCAGATCCCGGGCAACGTGGCCACGACGAACTTCGACTGCATCGTGCCCGCCACCGCGACCGCCGCCGATCCCGCTCGGATCTCGCTGTACGGCCACGGGCTGCTCGAAGGATCGAAGAGCGAGGTGATCGCCGAGAACGTCGAGGACATGGCGACCGAGCACAACATCGTGTTCTGCGGGACCGACTTCTGGGGCTTGGCCGCCCCGGCCACGCTCAACGACGCCGCGGCATTGGGGAACATCAACCTGTTCCCGGCGGTCGTCGACCGTCTCCAGCAGGGTGCGCTGAACTCTCTGTTCCTCGGCCGGATGCTGCTCAACCCGGCTGGGCTGGCGTCCAACACGGCGTTCCGCCAGGGCGGCGGGCCGGTGATCGACACCAGCAGCCTGTATTACGACGGCAATAGCCAGGGCGGGATCATGGGCGGCTTTCTCACGGCCGTGGCCCCCGACTGGCGTCACGCCGTGCTCGGGGTGACAGGGCTGGACTACGCGAACCTGCTCGTGCAGCGCTCCACTGACTTCACGCCGTTCGGGAAGATCCTGTTCACCAACTACTCCGACCAGTCGCTGTCGCCGGTGATCCTCGACCTCGTCCAGCAGCTCTGGGATCGCGGTGACCCCGACGGCTACGCCCAGCAGATGACCACCCGTCCGCTGCCGGGGACCCCGTCACACCAGGTCTTGATGCAGATCGCCTACGGCGACCATCAGGTCTCGATGTACGCGGGCGCCGTCGAGGCTCGCACGATCGGAGCCTCGGCCTACGAGCCGGCACTGTCGGCCGCCCGCTCCCGGGATCGCAACCTGTTCTACGGTCTGCCGGGGATCAAGTCGTTCCCGTTCACCGGCTCGGCGCTCGAGGTGTGGGACGACGGCCCGGGCCTCGTCAGCCCGCCGCCGCTCGGCAATGTGCCGCCGATCACCGGCACCCCGCCCGGCCAGCACGATCCCCACAGCGACGTCCGGGCGACGCCGCTGGCCCGCCAGCAGAAGTCCGACTTCCTCCAGCCCGGTGGGACGATCACCGACGTCTGCGGCGGACAGCCGTGCCAGACGTCGGTGTTCACGCCCTAGAGCCCGCGACTCAGGCTCCGGCCAGCGCCTCGCCGAACACGCCGAGGCGCTCGAGCCCGCCCGTCTTGCGGGCGCGCTTGGCGATCGCCCGGCGCTGGCGGGCGGGCAGCGCGGGCACGCGAGCGGCGAGCGCGGCCTGGACGGTCGCGTCGTGCTCGGCGATCGGCAGCACCTCCTCCCACAGCTCGTGAGCGATCACGGCAGCCACGATCGAGTCCAGGGCGTCGGGCTCGAGCAGCAGCGTCGCCGCCACCATGTCGTCGCGCTGCTGGGGCGTGAGGTGATCCAGGAGGTCGAGCGCCTCCACCCACAGGTCGTGATCGGCGGCCGCCTGGATGACCCCGGCCACCCGCGCATCGGGCAGCAGGGAGACCAGGTCTGGCAGGCCGTCCTTGTCCTCGAGCACGAACACCACGCCGAGCAGGGAGCGGTCGTCCATGGCCGCCAGCGCGGCGCTGATCGCCTCGTCGGACAGATGGCCGACGAAGCGGCCCATCGTCACGTACTCGCCGCGGGTCATCAGCTCGGCGGTGATCTGCGCGATCTGGTCTGCGGGAATCCGTGCGATCAGATCCGACGCGCGGCGGGGATCCATCTCGACGGCGACGTCGGCCAGAAACGGCGCCGGGAGCCTGGAAGCCATCTCTGCTGCCCGCCCGGGGTCGAGCAGGCCGGTCAGACGGGCCGACAGCAGCGGTCCGAAGACGCTCTCGCCCATCGACGCGCTCAGGCCGACGGGTAGCACCCGACTGGCCGCGGCCAGCCGGCGCAACGACCCCGTATGGGCGTCGAACACCGTTTCGGTCAGGCGGTCACGCAGCTCGCGCAGATCCTCCACGCCGAGCGACTCGAGGTAGTGCAGCGACTCGGGCTGGCGCTGCAGCAGCCGCGCCACCTTCATCACCTCGGTGTGCGCCTGCAGTGTCTCGGCGGCGCGGCTCATCCGACGACCTTGCGGATTGGGCCGCGCAGCAGACGCGGCACACGCTCCAGCGCGCGCTCACCGGCCGCGGCGAGCGCCTTGCCCTCGCGGTGACGCGCGTCGCGGATGGCGTGGGCGAGATCACGCAGCTCCGCCTCGCCGAGCCGGCCCACCGCCTCGGGAACCTCGCCGCTGAGCTGCTCTCGCAGCTGCGAAAGTGCGCTCTCGGTCATCGCCGTCGGTCAGCTCGCGGTCGCCGACACCGCGCGGAGAAACGGGATCAGGTGGCTGAAGAAGGCATTGCGCGGATACGCGCTGATGGGATCGTTGTGGGCGTAGGTCGCGTGACGATCGACGAGTGTGACCTGACGGCGGGGAATGTGCGACTGGCGGGCCAGGGTGGCGGCCTCGTTCAGGATCAACCGCCCACCGAGCCGGGCGCCGAACGCGTAGATCCGCAGGTCTCGGGGAAGGTCACGGCCGAGTGTCGTCTTCAGCCCGAGCGCTTGCTGCGCGCCGCTCGGCGTGCCGTTGCCCACGGCCCCGAGATCGAGCGACAGGCGCTGCGGGAAATACCACTCACTTCCGTCGGCGCCGGCCACGCCGGCGCCTGAGAACATCTGGGCATAGCGCTTGATCGGCGTCAGGGCGCCGACCGAGTCCCAGCCGCCGGTCGGTGACAGGCCTCGCCCCAGGTGCGCCTGAGCGGCAATCAGGGGCGCGGGAGACGTCCCGACGTTGAGCGCATAGCCGAACTGCGCGACGTTGGTGGCCGGGACCGGCGGAGTGAGGTCAGCGGGCAGCAGGCCCGACCGCTGGCCTGCCGACAGGCCGTCTGGATCGAGCAGCGCGGCCTCGGAACCGCTGGCGACGAGCAGGCCGGCCAGCGGAGCCGGGATCCCGCCGAAGGCCTCCCACGGCGAGGCGGCGGGCGCGTTGAGGGCCGCCAGTCCCGACCGGGCCGCGGCGGTGCTCTCGTGGCCGAAGCTGCCGCCGTCGATGTACACGAGCCCCGCCAGCTGGCGGGCACCGGGGTGACCGCCGAAGTTCCACGTCGCATAGGCGGTGACGACGCCACCGCCGAGCGAATGGCCGCCGAGCACGACCTTGCCGCCCAATCGCCGGGCCGCGTTGATCACGCGATGCAGGTCGCCGACGGCGACGCCCATGCCCCAGCGCTTGGCATATGTGGCGGCGGGGATGCCGCTCACGTGTCGGGTCACCGAGGGGTCGTCGATCCACCCCAGGTAGTAATCGAACACCTGGCTGGCGGTTGCGCCACCACGCTTGGCGGAGTTGAGCTCGGACTGGTCCTCGAGCAGGTTCTCACGGCGCTCGACCGACCACACCTGCCAGCTCTTCGCCCGCGAGACGATCCACCGCGCCAGGGGCACGAAGTAGGCCCCGCCGGCGGAGGTCCCAGGCTCGATCACGAGCACGTTGCGCGCGTGCGCCCGGCCGAGCTTGATCACGCCGACGCGGTCCAGGGGGGCGGGCGTGCCCGGCGAGGTCACACCCGGCATCCAGGTGAGCTTCAGGGCAGCCTGGGCCGTGCCAGTGAGCGCGGTCGTCGCGCCGGCCGCCGCGACGACCAGCGCGATGAGTCGCGGGCGCATCGGCGACTAGTATCGATGATCCTCCTGATGCGCGCGCTCGTGTCCCGACCCGACGCTCCGTTCGCCGAGATGGCCGAGGTGCCCGATCCCGCGCCGCTGCCGGGCGAGGCCGTGGTCGCCGTTCATGCCTTCAGCCTGAACCGCGGCGAATGCAATCGCCTGCGGACGATGTCGCCCGGAACCGACGCGGGGTGGGACCTTGCCGGGGAGGTCGTGCGGGCCGCCGCCGACGGGACGGGTCCCGGGGTCGGCGCTCGCGTCGTCGGCCTTGTCCTCTCCGGCGCGTGGGCGGAGCACGTGGCCGTCCCCACCGAGTTCCTCGCCGAGCTGCCTGACGGGATCTCCTACGCGCAGGCGGCGGCGTTGCCCGTTGCCGGCCTCACCGCGCTGCGCTCGCTCGAGCAGGGCGGATTCGTGCTCGACAAAAGAGTGCTGGTCACCGGCGCGAGTGGCGGCGTCGGGCGCTTTGCGATCCAGCTCGCCCACCTGGCGGGCGCGCGTGTGACGGCGGTCGCCCGCCGGACCGCGGGGCTCGCCGAGCTCGGCGCCGAGGAGGTGCTGTCCGAGCTGGAGCCCGAGGGCTCGAACTTCGCCGTGATCCTCGACGCCGTCGGCGGTCCCGTGCTCGGGACCTGTCTGCAGCGCGTCGCACCCGGCGGGACCGTGGTGAGCTTCGCCTCCACGGTGACCGATCCCGTCAGCTATCCGACGCGCAGTCTGTTCTCCCGCGCGCCCGGCGCCCGCCTCTACGGGCTCTACATCTTCGCCGAGCTGCAGCACACGCGCAGCGCCTCCGCGGACCTGCGCCGGCTCGCCGAGCTGGTCGCCTCCGGCCGGCTCGACCCGCAGATCGACGTCACCGAGTCCTGGGAGCGCGCCGCCGAGGCGATCCAAGCGCTCCTGGAACGTCGGGTCTCCGGCAAGGCGGTCCTCACCGTCGACTGAGCGGCCAAACACAATCGCTGACGCACCGATAACCGGTGCTATGGTCAAAACCCGTCACCGTTGTTGACGCTTGATTAGGGCGGGTGCGCCCCGCGCGTTTTGGCCGTAGATTGTGCGCCCTGGGAAGAACCACGACCTCTTTGGAGGAGGATCAGTGAAGAGATACGTCAGG